>NZ_JBITJU010000004.1:0-505895 GCF_044460355.1 Kribbella sp. NPDC050124 | reverse complement strand
CGAACCCCACAACAGGTCCATGACGAGTATCTGGAACGGCAGCTCGCAGCGTGAATTAGCCGTTAAGAGCTGTCCGGAAAACGCGGGGCGCATCAGTCCTCCTCGGTGAACGCGATCGTCTCGGTGACGAAGAAGCCGTTGTTGAGGATGTTGTGATGGCTGAGTGTGGCGCCCTTCGGGAAGCCGGTGGTGCCGCTGGTGTACTGGATGTTGATCGGGTCGTCGAAGGTGAGCTCGGCCTCCCGGGCGTGCAGTTCGCCGACCGGGATCCGGTCCGCCGCCGACCGGAGCTCGTCCCAGTCACCGGTGCCGATGTAGACGGTCTCCTCCAGCGCCGGGCAGTCCGGGCGCACCTCGTCGACCATCGCGCGGTAGTCACTGGTCTTGAACTCGGTCGCCGAGATCAGCAGCCGGACGCCGGACTGGTTCAGCGCGTAGGCCAGCTCGTGGGTCCGGTACGCCGGGTTGATGTTCACCAGGATCGCGCCGATCGTGGCGGTCGCGTACTGCGTGATCGTCCACTCGGCGCAGTTCGGGGCCCAGATCCCGACCCGGTCACCCTTCGCGATCCCGTGCGCCAGCAGGCCGCGCGCGACCACGTCGACCTCGGCGCCGAACTCGCCGTACGTCCAGCGCCTTCCGGTCTGGACCTCCACCAGGGCATCCCGGTCGCCGAACCTGCGCACCGTGCGTCTGAGGTTGGCGCCGATCGTCTCGCCCAGCAACGGAACGTCGGACACCCCGGACGCGTAGGAAGGCAGGCTGCTCATGGGCTCAATCGTCACGCCCTTGTAACAGTGCGACAACCCCTGGCCGCCTGTCGCTCACCTTGAGTAATATTGGAGCACCTGTTCGGGTGCGGGCGAACAAGGTGTGGCCAGCAAGCAATTTGGTGACCAACTCTGCGTGATTTCAGTCGCTGAGTGTGGCGAGCCGGTTACGCTGGCGGGGAGAGGTGTGTGAGGCAATGGGCCGAACCGTCCAGGGTTACGCCCGCAGCGACCCTCCGCCCGGACGTACCGCCGAGGCGGCACAACGGACCGCTGCGGTGGTCGAGCGCGTCCGGGCCCTCGGCAACGTGCTGGCCGGCGCGCTCGCGATCGATGTCGACGGCACCGATCTGCAGACGCTGAAACGGGCCCCTCGGCGGGCGCCGCCGACGGGGTCGCCGGCCGATCTCGAGGCGCATCCCGGACCGGTCTGGGATGCGTTCGTGCCCCACTCACCACGCCGCTTCCGCTGGTGGGGTGCCGACCGGAGGTTCGCGCGTCGACTCGCCGACGCGGAGGACCGGTTCGCCGAGGCGATCGAACGGCACCGGGCGGCCGAGGAGAACCGGCGCGAGCGTGTGGCTCGCGCGCTGCGGGACCAGGTCGAGCAACAGCGCCGGCTCGACGAGGCGACCTCGGAGCAGCACGCCCGGGTCGACGCCTACCAGCGTGCGGTCGAGGGCCGAGACCGGGCTGCGGTCACCAAGTACTTCCAGAAGGCGCTCGATCGGGTGGCCGAGCCGCTCGACTTCCCCCGCCGGCGCCGGGTCGGCTACGTCCCCGAGTCGACGCTGCTCGCGGTCGAGTGGGAGCTTCCGGGCGTGGACGTCATACCGGCCGAGGCGTCGTACTTGTATGACCGTTCGAAGGAAGCCGTGGTGGCGGTGCCGCGACCGTCGCAGGAGATGCGGCTGCTGTACCAGCAGCTCGTTGCCCAGTTGGCGTTGCGGGCCTTGCACCTGGTGTTCGGGAGCGACCGGTACGGCGTGGTCGACACGGTGGTGTTCAACGGGATGGTCGAGTCCGTCGACCTGCCGACCGGGCAGACCGTGCGGCCGTGCCTGATCACGTTGCGGGCGACGAAGGAACAGTTCCAGGCTCTCGTGCTGGACCAGCTCGATCCGGTCGCCTGCGTGCGGCACTACTTCTCCGCGGAGGTGTCACGGCATCCGGAGGAGCTGCAGCCGGTGGAGCCGGTGCTCGAGTTCGACCTCGCCGATCCGCGCGCGATCGAACCGGTCGACGTGATCAGCGAGCTCGACAGCCGGCCGAACCTGCTGGAGCTGAGCCCGGACGCGTTCGAGCACCTGGTCCAGAACCTGCTCACCCGGATGGGCCTGGACACGCGGCTGTTCCGCCGCGGCAACGACGGCGGGATCGACTGCGTGGCCTACGACCAGCGGCCGATCACCGGCGGCAAGTTCGTCGTCCAGGCCAAGCTCTGGACCCGCACCGTCCCGCCGTCCGCCGTCCGCGACCTCTTCGGCACCGTCGTGGACGCCGGCGCCACCCGGGGCATCCTCATCACCACCAGCGGCTTCGGCCCCTCCAGCTACCAGTTCGCCGCCGGCAAACCCCTCCAACTCATCGACGGCACCGCCCTCCTCGCCCTCTGCCACCACCACAACATCCCCGCCCGAATAATCCCCCGCGCTAGCTGAGTGGGGACTCGTAGATTTGGATTTCGGTGCCGCCTGTGTCTTCGCCGTCGTCGGGGGCGGTGTAGAGGCGGAGTTTGGTGGGGGTGGTTTCCAGGGCTACGGGGTTTCGGGTGGCGTTGTGGCGGGTGGTGGGGCTGAAGTACGGGAAGGGGATCTCGTGGAGGATGCGGTTGGACTCGAGGTCCAGGAGGGCGAGGCCGCCTAGGTCGTAGGTGCCGGTGGGTGCGGGGAGACCCGTGACGCCGCCGCAGAGTTGTTTGCCGCGGGCGACGTAGTCGCAGTCCTGGTAGTCGAGGAGGTGGCTCTCGTTCGGTGCGGACTCCAGCCGGCGGCCGGTGGGCGTCCAGTCGTAGAGGGTGCGGGAACCCCAGCTGACGCCGTGCACCTTGCCGGTGGTGCGGTCGCGGACGACGCCGCCGACGTGGTCCTGCACCCGGAAGCGCTCGGTGACCCGGTAGGTCTTCGGGTCCACGGTGTAGACGATCGCGCGCGAGTTCGGCCGGTACTCCGCGACCGGGATCCACACGTCCTTCCCGTCGAAGTCGATGCCGCCCGGGTGGTACGCCGTACCCTCGCCGAGCTTGATGTCCTTCAGCAGGTTGCCCTGCCGGTCCAGGACGAACAGGTGCCCGACCCCCTTGCCCGGGCTCCTGTCGTACCCGTCCACCGGCTGCGGATACCGCACCGGCGCCTCGGTCACCTCCACGCTGGACAGGAAGATTCGGTCACCGACGAGCGCGAACCCCTGTGGGTGGTACGTCGGGAACCGCAAGGGGATCCGGGCCACCTGAGTCCACGCCGTACTGCGGGTGGTCGCCTCGAAGGCCCGGGTGACGTCGGAGTCCTTGGGCGAGGCATTGGCGGTCGTGAGGCCGGTCAGCAGAACCCCGGCGAGGACAGTGGGTAGGAGGATCCTTCGGCGCATCAGCGTCTCCTTGGGCGTGAATGTGACGATGCAGTCTGCGGCGGCCAAGTGACATGTTGGCCGACACCAGATGTCCAGTAGTGACAGACTGCCGGTATGGACACTGGGGTGAGCGTTGTCGGGTCGGGACAGGTGAGTGCGGCGCCGGACGTACTGCGGATGACGCTGAGCGTCGGCCATGACGCGGCCGACGTGGCGACCGCGGTGTCGCAAGTGGCGCAGCGGACGGACGCGGTGATCGCGGCGCTGCGACAGCAGGGGGTCGAGGCGGCCGACATCGCGACCAGCTCGGTCCAGGTGCACCCGCAGTACAAGGAGATGTCGGCACCGAGTGGTTTCCACGCGTCCCACAGCCTGACGGTCACCACCACCGACCTGACCGGGTTCGGCCGGCTGCTCAACGCGGCGGTGGATGCCGCAGGCAACAGCCTTGGACTCGACTACCTGCAGTTCGACATCCAGGAGAAGGGCCCGCTGCTCACCCGGGCCCGCGAACTCGCGTTCCGCCAGGCCTACGCCAAGGCCGAGGAACTCGCCGCCCTGGCCGGCTACTCGCTGGGCTCGGTCACCTCGATCTCCGAGACGCAGGGCTACTTCCCGATCCGTGAGCAGGCTCAGGGCAAGATGCTGGGTGGCGGCTTCGACGCGGCGGTCAGCATCAGCCCGGGCGACCAGGCGATTGAGGTCTCATTACAGGTTCAGTTCTCCTGGGCGTGATGGACCGGATTCCGGTCTAGACTCCCTGCAACTTTCCTGGGGAGGGAACTCATGGTATTGCAGCGAGCCGTTGTCCCGGCCGTCCTCTTACTGACCCTGGTCGCCTGCGGCGGCTCCTCCGACACTGGCAGTGGCTCGGCCGCGACGCCGACCCCGACACCGACCGCGAGCAGCAGTACGCCGAGCGCCGTACCGACGACTGCGCCGCCCTCCAAGGCTCCGGTGGCCCGCACCAAGGCAACGTTGACCAAGGCGTTGCTGGCGCTGGAGGACCTGCCGGCCGGGTTCGCGATCGATCCCGCCGCCGAGGGTGACGACGGGACTGAGCTGTCGTCGACGAACGCCAAGTGCGCGAAGCTGGTGCAGTTGTTCAACGCCGACTCGACGCCCGGCGCGAAGGTCGGCGTGACCCGGGAATTCTCCGGCGGTCAGAACGGCCCGTTCGTCGGTGAGACGCTCGAGGCGATGCCGTCGGCCGCGGCGACTACGGCCTACCTCACCTCCGTCAAGGCGGCGGTGAAGGCCTGCAGCAAGGCCAAGCTCAGCATCGAAGGCGCCGGCAGTTCGACGGTCACGGTCACCGAGGTGGCTGCGCCGAAGGCCGGGACCACGCCGGTCGCGGTCCGGTTCTCCGCGGCGAGCGGGCCGCTGGCGGGGCTCGAGGTGACGTTCGCGTTCGCCGGGCTGGGCGACGTACTGCTGAGCATGAACTTCGACAGCTCTGACATCGAGGAGCCGGTGGCCGACGCGGCGGCGAAGGCGAGCAAGGTGCTGGGGACTTCCACGACCGGCACCTGACCGGCGGGGTTGCGCCTTTGGCGCTGTCGTGGAGACTTCTTTCATGTACGCGCCGGCGCCGCTGAAACGGCAGTTGAGCCGGTCCGGGCTGTTGCTGCTCGGACCGGCGTTCGTGGCGGCCGTCGCGTACGTGGATCCGGGCAACTTCGCGACCAACATCGCGGCCGGGGCGACGTACGGCTACCTGCTGTGCTGGGTGGTGGTCGGCGCCAACCTGATGGCCGTCCTGGTGCAGTATCTGGCCGCCAAGGCGAGTATCGCGACCGGGCGGACACTCCCGCAGCTCTGCCGGGACCACTTCAAGCGGTCCACGTCGACCGGGTTGTGGGCGCAGGCCGAGCTGGTGGCGATCGCGACCGACCTGGCCGAGGTGGTCGGTGGTGCGATCGCGCTGAACCTGCTCTTCGGGATCCCGCTACTGCTCGGCGGGGTGATCACGGGAGCGGTGTCGTTCGGGCTGCTGATCTACCAGTCGAGGCGCGGGCAGCGGCCGTTCGAGGCGGCGATCATCGGGCTGCTCGCGGTCGTGCTGCTCGGGTTCGTGGTGTCGACGGTGCAGTCGGAGCCGTCGGCGACCGGCGTACTCGGTGGTCTGGTCCCGCGGCTGGACGGGACCGAGTCGCTCGTGCTCGCGGCCGGCATGCTCGGCGCGACCGTGATGCCGCACGCGATCTGGTTGCACGGGGCGCTCGTCACCGACCGGCACTGGAAGACGCTGGGTACGGCCAAGGGCAAGGCCCGGGTACTACGAGCCACCAGGATGGATGTGGCCGTCGCGATGGCGCTGGCCGGCGCGGTCAACCTCGCGATGGTGGTGGTCGCCGCGGCGGCCCTGGACGGGACCGGCGCCGATTCCCTCGACGCTGCGCACAGTGCGATCGGGGTCCGGCTGGGCGAGGTGCCCGCGCTGTTGTTCGCGCTGGCCCTCCTGGCGAGCGGGTTCGCCTCCTCGTCGGTCGGCACCTACGCGGGTTCGGTGATCCTGGACGGCTTCTGGCGTCGCCACGTCCCGCTGGCAGTCCGGAGGCTGGTCACGCTGATCCCGGCGCTGCTGGTCCTTGCGATCGGCATCGATCCCAGCCGGGCACTGGTGGTTTCGCAAGTGGTGCTGAGCTTCGGCATCCCGTGTGCGCTCTGGCCGCTGGTCCGATTGACCGCGTCCCGGCGCGTCATGGGCGACCTTGTCAACCGGTGGGCGACTACTCTCGCCGCATGCCTGGTAGCGACCGCCGTCTCGGTGCTGAACGTCGTACTGATCGTCCTCACCTTCCGGGGATGACATGACCTCTGTTTATGCGGTGAGCGACATCCACGGTCACCCCGAGAAGCTGCAGGCTTCGCTGCACGCGGCCGGGCTGACCGATGCCGACGGCAACTGGTCCGGGGCGGACGCGCGGCTGTGGTTCCTCGGCGACTTCTTCGACCGTGGCCCGGACGGGATCGGCGTACTGCGCTTCGTCCGCAAGCTGATCGAGCAGGCGCCGGACGACGCGATCCGGGTGCTGCTCGGCAACCACGAGATCCTCGCGCTCGGGATGCACAAGTTCGGCGACACCTTCGTCCCGCACGAGGGGATCACCACCCGCAGCTTCGAGCGCTCGTGGGTGCTGAACGGCGGCCAGGACCGGGACCAGGAGCTGCTCACCGACGACGACGTCGAGTGGCTGCTCGACCGGCCGATGCTCGGGCTGGACGCGGGGCACCTGCTGATGCACTCCGACACCGCGGAGTACGTCGAGTGGGGGGACACGATCGACCAGATCAACGCCGCCGCGAGCGCCGACCTGCACAGCGACGACATCGTGGTCTGGTGGGAAGTGTGGCGGCGGATGACGTCGCGGTACGCGTTCCGCGGTCCGGGCGGGTCGCGGGTCGCGTCGATCCTGCTCCAGCACCTCGGCGGCCACCGGATCGTGCACGGCCACAGCATCATCGCCGACCAACTCGGCATCGACCCGGCGAACCTCACCGAGCCGCTCACGTACGCCGACGGCCTGGTCCTCGGCATCGACGGCGGCGCCTTCGACGGCGGCCCGTGCCTGGTGGTCGAACTCGAACAGCTGTAGCGGGAATGCCGCGGCAGCCTCCGGGGTTGTTGAAAAGTTGACGGTGAACCACGCCCTTGGGAGACGTTGATGGCTCTGCAGAAGATTCCCGGTCCGGACCACCCGATCACGATCGCGAAGAACCCCGACCGGGTGGTGGTGAAGGCCGGTGACCGGGTGATCGCGGACACCCGGGACGCGTTGTCGCTGCAGGAGGCGAGCTACCCCGCGGTGCAGTACATCCCGCGGGACGACGTCGACCTCACGCTGCTCGAGCGCACCGAGCACCAGACGTACTGCCCGTACAAGGGCGACGCGTCGTACTACAGCGTGCTGCCCGCCGGCTCGACCGGGGTGAACGCGGTCTGGACCTACGAGCAGCCGTACGACGCGGTCGCCGACATCCGCGAGTACCTGGCCTTCTACCCGGACAGGGTGTCGATCGAGATCATCGCCGACTGAGGAACTCGCTGAGGACCGGAGCGAGGAGCTCCGGCGGTACGACGTGGTCCTGGTCGGCCAGCTCGCACAGTGACGCGGCCGGCAGTTCCTTGACGATCCGGTGCGCCGCGTCGACCATGAACGGCGCTGACGCGGTCCCGGCGACGACGAGGGTCGGCTGCATGAGCTTGGCGAGCAGGTCGACCGGCACCCGTCCGCCCGGTGCGGCGTGGTCCATCACGGCGAAGTCGTACGCAAGGGTCGGTGCGAGGTCGGCGACGCCGGGCGCGGCCGCGGTCTCCAGAGCGGCCTCCTTGGGCATGCCCGCCATCATGAGGAAGAGCTCGACCGCCTCCTGCCGACGCCCTTGCGTGATCAGCTCGATCACCTCCGCGCCGTCCTCGTCTGTGTCCACGTCGTCCGGACCATACGGCGGCTCGTGCAGCACCAAGTGCGTGAACGGCAGCCCAGTCCCCGCGGCGATCGCGACAAGCCCGGCGCCGGACGAGTGCCCGTAGACGGCCGCCGTACCGCCGACGGCTGTCAACAGTGCGCCGATGTCGTCCACCTCGCGCAGCACGCCGTACGGCGTCTTGTCGCCGCTGTCACCGCGACCGCGCCGGTCGTACGTCACCACGTCGAAGTCGCCGGCCAGCTCGTCGGCCAGCGGTCGCAGTGCGCTGCGGTCGCACAGCGCACCCGGGACCAGGATCAGCCGTCGGCCGCTGCCCCGGCGTTCGTAGGCGATCGTCGTACCGTCGGTCGAAGTCACTGTCTGCATGTCGTCCTCCTCAAGGCGTTGTCGGTGACGTCGGAGCCGGTGTGCGAAGTTCGACATGCTCTGGCGCCGGGTCGCGCTCGGGTGATTCACTGCGTCCCGATGATCAGCAGAGTCGACGACTACCTCCACGCGGTCCCGTTGTCCGGCGCCGTGCCCGAGCAGGTCGGTCCGTTCACCCTCTTCCGCAGTACGACGGTCTGGCCGTACTACGCGCGTCCCGTACCGGGCGCCGGAGCCACGATCAAGCCCGACGATGTCGACGTACTGCGGTCGCGGTGCGAGGAGCTCGGGATCCCGCTGAGTTTCGAGTGGGTGGTCGAGACCTGCCCGTCGCTCGGTCCGGCGGCCGCGGAGGCCGGGTTGGCTGTGGTCGAGCACCCGTTGCTCGTGCTCGAGCACGCGCAGTTCCGGCCGGCGCCGGCCGATGCGCGCTGCGAGATCCTGCCGGCGGATGACGCCGTACTGCGCCAGGCTCGGGCGGTCGCGTCACTGGCATTTGGCGACCCGGGTACGGCGGTCGGCGCAGCCGGACCGCAGGAGCGCGATGCGAAGGCGGCCGAGGTGGCCGACGACCTGATCGGAGCGATCCTGGACCGGGTGCAGCGCGGTGTGACGGTGTCCGCCGCCGCCTTCACCGACGACGGCATGGTCGCCAGCGGCCAGCACCAACCGGTCGGCACCACCACGGAGATCGTCGGCGTCGGCACCCTCCCCGCCATGCGCCGCCGCGGCCTGGCTGCCGCCGTAACCAGCACGTTGGCCGAGCACGCCTTCGCCAACGGCATCGACCTGATCCTGCTCTCCGCCGAAACCAGGGCCGTCGCCGCCGTCTACGAACGCGTCGGCTTCCACCGCATCGGCACCGCCGCGGCCGCAGAGTAGTTCCCGATGGGCGTACCGTAATAGGGATGAGCACGACCGAGCGGAGCCGCCCGCGTACCCTCGCTGAGGCATTGCGTACCTGGGATGACTCTGCGCTCGGGCGGTTGCTGCAGCGGCGGCCTGATCTGGCGATGCCGATTCCGGCGGACACCGGGCAGTTGGCGGCTCGGGCGACGACGAATGCGTCGGCTGCGCGGGCGATCAATCGGTTGGATGAGTTCGGTGTCGATCTGCTGGAGTCGCTGTCGGCGTTGCCTGAGCCGGTCGGGCTGGCTGCCCTGGCGGCCGGCGTGGACCAGCCTGTTGAGGTGGTCCGGCCTCGGGTTGAGGAGTTACTCGACCTGGCGCTGGTGTGGGGTGGCGAGGACGACCTGCGGCCCATCCGTGCGGTGCACGAGCTGCTCGGGCCGACACCTGCTGGACTCGGGCCGGTCACCACGCGGCACTTCGGTGATCTGGACAAGCTGATCGAGGAGGCCGGTCCGGACGCGCGGGCGGTGCTGGACAAGCTGACATGGGGTCCGCCGACCGGTTCGGTGGAGAAGGCAGAGCGTCCAGTGACGATCGCGTCGGCACGGACTCCGGTCGAGCGGTTGCTCGCGCGCGGTCTCGTCGTACCGAAGGATGCCAACACCGTGGTGCTGCCGCGGCAGATCGGGCTGCACCTGCGTGGCGGGCGGGTGCTTGCGTCGACGCGACCGGTGCCGCCGCCGCTGGACGGCAAGCGGGTGTCGGCGGCGATCGGCGATCGGGCAGCGGCCGGTGCGGCGCTTGATCTGGTGCGCCTTGTCGATCGTGCTCTCGAGCAGCTCGGCACGGAACCGCCGCCTGTCCTCCGCACTGGCGGTGTCGGCGTCCGGGAGCTGCGCAGCCTGGCCGGCAAGATCGGTGCGGACGAGCAGCAGGCCGCAGCGGTGTTGGAGATCGCTTACGCTGCCGGGCTCGTTGCGGCAGTGGAGGTCGGCACCAGTGAGCTCTGGCTGCCGACGAGCTCGTACGACGACTGGCTGGAGCTGGATCTCGCACACCGGTGGGCGCAGCTCGTCATGGCATGGTTCACCGGGCTCCGAGCGATCGGGCTGATCGGCAGGCGGGACAGCGGTGGCGCGACGGCTGCGGCGCGGGAGCGGCTGATCAACGCGCTGGCGCCCGACCTGGAACGGCTGCTGGCCCCAGAGATCCGAGTGCTCGCCCTGCGAGCCCTGGCCGAGGCAGGAGCTGGTACGGCGCCTGCGACGGAGTCTGTGGTCACCTGGGTCGCCTGGCACCGGCCGCGGCGTGGTGGCCAGTTCCGGGACGAGCTGGTCGAGTGGACGGTCACTGAGGCCGCACTGCTCGGTCTAACCGGCCTTGGTGCGATGGCACAGCATGCGCGCCCGCTGCTCGGGGCAGAGCCGACTGCCGAGGACCTGGCCGAGGCGATCAGCCCGCTGGTCCCCGAGCCAGTGTCCGAAGTACTGCTGCAAGCAGACCTCACCGCAGTCGCTCCTGGTCCACTGGTCCGCACTGTGCAGGACGAGCTGTCTGCGATGGCCGATGTCGAGTCGCACGGTGGTGCGGGCGTCTACAGGTTCAGTGAGAGCTCAGTACGGCGTGCCTTCGACCTCGGACGCACCGCGGACCAACTGCACAAGTGGCTGGCCGAGCACTCCCGGACACCGGTCCCCCAGCCACTCACGTACCTCATCGACGACGTTGCGCGGCGTCACGGCGTACTCCGGCTTGGCACGGCGTCGACGTACCTGCGGTGTGATGACGAGGACGTGCTGACCCATCTGCTCAACTCGAACCTGCCGGGGATCCGGTTCCGCCGGCTGGCGCCGACGGTCGTGGTGTCGCCGTCGCCGCCGGACATGGTGCTGAGCCGGTTGCGCGAGGCCGGTCTCGCGCCGCTCGCGGAGACGTTCGACGGGGTGGTGCACGTGACCACAGCGGCGACCCGGCGGGGTGAGACTCCACGTCGCCGTACCAGCCGGGACTTCGTCGACAGCCCGCTCGACCTGTCCGACGACCAGGTGAAGGCCGTCATCGAGAAGGTCCGCGCCGGCGACCGCATCGCTGCCGAGCGCCCAACCGACGAGGGCCTGATCGAACCCACCGCCCCCGCCGAAACCATGGGCGTCCTGTCCAACGCCGCCGAGTCCCACACCCGTACCTGGATCTCCTACGTCGACCACAACGGCACCAGCTCCGAACGCATCGTCGAACCCGTCCGGGTAGCCGACGGCTGGCTCACCGCCTACGACGAAGGCGCCGACCAGCCGAGGACCTACGCACTGCACCGCATTGCCGCCGCCCGCGTCGTGGATTGATCGCCTCAGGCACAATGGAAGGTCGGGGCGACGATAGGAGTAGGGCGTGACAGACGGTCCCTTGATCGTGCAGTCGGACAAGACATTGTTGTTGGAGACCGCGCATCCGGACGCGAATGACTGCAGGAAGGCGATTGCGCCGTTTGCGGAGCTGGAGCGGGCGCCGGAGCATGTGCACACCTACCGGCTGACGCCGCTGGGGCTGTGGAACGCGCGGGCCGCCGGACACGACGCTGAGCAGGTCATCGACGTACTGCTGCGGTACAGCCGCTACCCCGTCCCACACTCGCTCCTCGTCGACATCGCGGAGACCCTCGACCGCTACGGCCGGCTGCGGCTGGAGAAGCACCCGCAGCACGGGCTGGTGCTGGTGACGACCGACCGGCCGGTGCTGGAAGAGGTCCTGCGCAGCAACAAGGTCAAGCCGATGATGGGCGCGCGCATCGACGAGGACACCGTGCTGGTGCACCCGTCCGAACGCGGTCACCTCAAGCAGACCCTGCTGAAGCTCGGCTGGCCGGCCGAGGACCTCGCCGGGTACGTCGACGGCGAGACACACAAGATCGAGCTGGTCCGCGAGGGCTGGGACATGCGTCCGTACCAGCAGCAGGCGGTGGACTCGTTCTGGCACGGTGGCTCCGGCGTCGTCGTACTGCCCTGTGGGGCCGGCAAGACGATCGTCGGCGCGGCCGCGATGGCGCAGGCGTCCGCGACCACGTTGATCCTGGTCACCAACACGGTGTCCGCGCGGCAGTGGAAGGACGAGCTGCTCCGCCGGACCAGCCTGACCGAGGACGAGATCGGCGAGTACTCCGGTGCCCGCAAGGAGATCCGCCCGGTGACGATCGCGACGTACCAGGTGATGACGACCCGCCGGAAGGGCGTCTACACGCACCTGGAGCTGTTCGACGCGCGGGACTGGGGCCTGATCGTGTACGACGAGGTGCACCTGCTGCCGGCGCCGATCTTCCGGATGACCGCCGACCTGCAGACCCGGCGGCGGATCGGCCTGACCGCGACCCTGGTCCGGGAGGACGGCCGCGAAGGCGACGTGTTCTCGCTGATCGGCCCGAAGCGGTACGACGCGCCCTGGAAGGACATCGAGGCGCAGGGCTGGATCGCGCCGGCCGACTGCGTCGAGGTGCGGGTCGACCTCGAGCAGTCCGAGCGGTTCGTGTACGCGACCGCGGAGCCGGAGGACCGCTACCGGCTGGCCGCGTCGACCCCGGCGAAGTCGAGGCTGGTACGGCGGATCGCCGAGCATCACGCGGACGAGCCGCTGCTGGTGATCGGCCAGTACATCGACCAGCTCGACGAGCTCGGCGAGCGGCTGGAGTGCCCGGTGATCAAGGGCGAGACGACGGTCCGCGAACGGCAGCGGCTGTTCGACGCGTTCCGGGCCGGGGAGATCACCCGGCTGGTGGTCAGCAAGGTCGCCAACTTCTCCATCGACCTCCCCGAGGCGTCCGTCGCCATCCAGGTCTCCGGCACCTTCGGCTCCCGCCAGGAAGAGGCCCAGCGCCTAGGCCGAGTCCTCCGCCCCAAAGGCGACGGCCGCACCGCCCGCTTCTACTCCATCGTCGCCCGAGACACCGTAGACGCCGAGTTCGCCGCCCACCGCCAACGCTTCCTGGCCGAGCAAGGCTACGCCTACACCATCGTCGACGCAGAGAACCTCTTCGCCTGAGCTGTGCAGCTCGACAGGAAGTGTCTGGGTCAGGCGGCTGGCTCCAGCCTCGGCGAGGCTGGAGCCAGTCCGTTCTGAGTGACACCTCCTGTCGAGCTGTACGCCGTCAGCCCACGAGACGCTGCGCCAACGTCGACCGGATGATTGCGACCACCCAAGCCGGATCACCGATCACCTGTTCGTAGGTGAGTCGCAGCACCAACCACCCCGCTGCCACCAACTCGTCGTAGCGGTGACAGTCAGCACTGAAGTCCCGCCTGGACCCGTGGAACTCGAACCCCTCTGCCTCCAGGGCCAGCCGGGCTTGGCGGTGGCCCAGGTCGACTCGCGCCCGGAACCACCCGTTCGTGACCAGGACCTGCGGCTCGAAGCCCTCGATGCCTTCGCTGATGAGCAGAGCCCGCAGCACGGACTCGAGGAAACTGCCGGCCTGCCGTGTCGCGGCTGCCGCTACTCTTCGGGCGTTCGGGCACCCGGGACCCCGCAGGGCGGCGGTCGCGGCCAGGAGCTCGTCCTGGCTGATCGTTCCGGCAGCGAGCGCCGCGTCCCCGATGGCGAGCGCCTCGGCGAACGGGAGGATGCGAGCGCAGTCGACGACGGTCCGCTGGACCGAGGTGATCCGGTTTCGGCGCTCGTCGGAATCGGTGTCCGCCCAATGCAGGACTGCAGGCGGTCCCGGACGGGGGTGGCGCTTGGGTGGGACGGTGATATGAGGTTTCTCGGGGGCGACCAGCAGCGGCAGGCCCAGCGCCGTGGCAGCACTCAGGTGCGAGCGGACACCGTCGTACGCAAGCATCGCCACCTGGTCCGCAGGCAGCCCGGGGACCGCGTAGATCCCTAGCGCGATTCGCCGCACCTCGCCGCGCGTCAGCGCCGCCGCGACAGCCCGGCGGGAAGCCACCTGCGCCAGCTCCGCAGAGGTCGCCCATCCGCCCAGGCGCGCGAGAACCTCGCCGACCGATTCCATCCCAGAAAGGGTGACCCAAGTCGGCCGGCTCGTGTCGTGCGTTGTCCACAGGGGGACAGCTCGACAGGAGGTGCCTTGGTTGCCGGTTCCAACTCACCGTCCGCCGGCGCTGACCGGCGTCTCAGTGGGCATATACGTCCTGTCGAGCTGCACGGCCCCTATTCGCCGAGGCGAGTGTGAATCCCGTTGAAGTGCTTTTTCATGGAGCGGGCGAAGGCGTCTGGGTCGGCTGTCTGCAAGGTGTCCAACAGGTCGCGGTGCCAGGCGGCGGCGTCGGCGGGGGTGTAGCGGGCGCCGGGGAGGCGGGCGTCGACCTGGGAGAAGGTTCGCCAGAAGACGGAGAGCAGGTCGATGACCAGGGCGTTGCCCAGCGGTTCGTAGAGGGCCTGGTGGAAGGCCCAGTCCTCGTCGGGGAAGTACTTGCCGTCGGCGGCCTTGGCCTCCATCGCCTCGACGATCGGCTCCAGGGCGTCGTACCCGTGGGAGCTGAAGTGCGCGACGACGTCGTCCGCCAGGCCGACCTCGATGGCCTGGCGGACCTCGAGGACGTTCTGCACGTCCCGGAGGTCGCCGGCCATCGACTGCGACATCCGGAACGCGAGCCCGTCCTCCAGCGACTGCAGTGACACCTCGCCGACGTACGTGCCGTAGCCGTGCCGGATCTCGATGATGCCGACCGCCTGCAACGCCTTCATCGCCTCGCGCAGCGGGTGCCGCCCGACGCCGAGCTGAGCCATCAGCTCCTGCTCGTTGGGCAGCGGGTCACCCGCCTTGAGCCCGCGCTCCAGGATGTACGACTTCATCTGGTCGCGAATGAAGGACTGATTCCCCGCCGCACCCCGTGCCCGGCTGAGCCCACCCGTTGTCACTGCCGGCCTCCTCAGAAACTTGGAACCGTTCAGTGTAGTCCGGCGCGTTCGAGCAAGGGCCGGATTGCCTCGATCTCCGCCTCGTCCAGCGGGATCGACGGGTACGCCGTGACCGGGCAGGCAATCACACCGCGCAGGTACAGCCCGGCCTTGAACGCGCCCAGCGCGGCCGAGCTCGCACCCATCCGGCCGCGGTCCGCGACGTCGATGATCTCGAACAACCTGATCAGCCGCTCCTGCTCGGCCCGCGCCGCGGCCAGATCCCCGGCAGCCACCGCGTCGTACAGCCGCACGTACCCGGCCGGATCCACGTTCCCCAACCCGGGTACGACGCCGTCGACGCCGAACGCCAGCGACGAGTCGACCGTCACCTCGGAGCCGGTCATGACCGCGAACCCGGACAGCCCGGCGTCCCGGCGGTCCAGCACCAGCTGACGCAGGCTCGTCTCCTGCCCGCTGGAGTCCTTCACCCCGGCGATGATCCCGCGCTGACCGAGCGAGATCATCAGCGCCGCCGGGAGCTTCACCCCGACCCGCGGCGGGATGTCGTACGCGTACAGCGGCGTGTCTCCGGCCAGCGAGGCCAGCCGGACGAAGTGCCGCTCGATCTCGGCTGGGTGGGTGGCCGCGTAGAACGGCGCGGTCGCGACCAGCCCGTCCACTCCGGCCTTCAACGCGGCGGACAGATGGGCGCCGGCACGGGCGGTCGACGTGTCGATGACACCGGCCAGCACCGGCACCTGACCGGCCACCTCGGTCACGGTGGTCTCCAGCACGACCTGACGTTGTTCGTCGGTCAGGAACGTGCCTTCGCCGGAGGTGCCGAGCACGAACACCCCGTCCACACCACCGGTCAGCTGGTGGTCGATCAACCTGGCCAGCGATGCGGTGTCGACGTCGTACTCGGGCGTGAGCGGGGTGACGAGCGGCGGTACGACGCCGGTCAACTGGGCGGAGTCGGTCAAGGGGTCTCCCAACCTCAGAGGGCGAATAGGGCGAAGCGCAAGGTGGCGAAGGACGAGGTCTCTCCGGCCTCGTAGAAGATCCCGACCCGGCCGTCGGGCAGCGGCACCAGATCGGAGTAGCCGGCCATCCCGTCATGCACGACGAGAGCGGGCTGCCAGGACTGCCCGGCGTCCGCACTGACGAAGACCGTGAGCTCCCGGCGCGACGAAGGATTCACCGGCGTCGACAACAGCAGCCGGCCGTCGGGCAGCGCGAGCACGCTCCCCTGGATCCCCGGCGCGGTGATCTCCGGGATCCCGGCGTACGGCGCGTCGAGCGACGTACCGCCGTCCGAAGACCAGGCGTGCACCCGCGCCGGCCCGGTGCCCTGGTGGTTGCGGGCGTTGAAGTACAGCCGTCCGTCAGGAAGCTCGGCAACGGTCGTCTCGTTGGCGTTGATCTCCGCCCCGTCGTTGCGATCCACGAACCCGACCGACCACGTGTGCCCACCGTCATCGCTCACGATGCAGTGCCCACCGTTCAGCCGGATCAGGTCGTCAACAGGCTCGGACGGCACGAAGGAGTGATTCGCCGGTACGACGAGACGCCCAGTCGTCAGCGCGATCCCGTGACACGGCCCGGTCGCGTACCAGCCCCAGTCGCCGGGCTTCACCTGCGCGGTGATCTCGACCGTCGGGCTCCAGGTCG
Source organism: Kribbella sp. NPDC050124 (assembly GCF_044460355.1). Lineage (NCBI taxonomy): Bacteria > Bacillati > Actinomycetota > Actinomycetes > Propionibacteriales > Kribbellaceae > Kribbella > Kribbella sp. NPDC050124. The sequence goes on along the minus strand of NZ_JBITJU010000004.1, from coordinate 489,387 downwards.
CCCCGTCGTCCGCGGACCGCTGCACGAACACCCGCCGCCCGGACTCGGGATCGGTGCCGCGGGCAAGCGACATCTCGACCGCGTCGGCGCCGTTCTGCGCCGTCACCAGCACGATGTCGCCGCTCGCCGGGTCGATCACCGGCACTGGGTTCCCGCAGGTCTTGCCGGGGACCGCAGACACCACCTGCAGCGGCAGCCAGGTCCGCCCGCCGTCGAGGGAGCGCCGCAGCACGACCTCGATCTCGCCCGCGTCGCCGGACCCGTGCAGCCGGCCCTCGCAGAACGCCAGCACGGAGGAGCCCCGCGCCAGCACGGACGGGATCCGGAACGTGTGGTAGCCGCTCCCGGCCGGATCGAACACGATCTCGGCCGCGATTTCCCCGGCACCGACCCTTGAAGACATAGGACGTACTATGTCATGGTGTGGCCTTCCGATGGAAGTGAGGCCTCATGCCAGTCAGCAGAAGAACATTCCTCGGCGGCGGCCTGGCCGCCGCCGCTGTCGCGGTCACCGGTACGCCGCTGCTGGCCGGGTGTGCTTCGGACAAGAAGGACTCGGCCGCCGCCAACCTGGCCGTGAAACTGCCGACCTACACCAAGTACGGCGACATCAAGCCCGACCTGCCCGGCACCGACGTCGTCCTGGACGGGTTCCTGAAGTACCCGGCGAACCCGGTCCGGGCGATCGCCGAGGCGCCCGGCGACGGCAAGCCGATCACCTTCATGACCAACATCCCCGGCGCGATCCCGCCGGCGGCGGACAAGAACCAGTTCTGGCAGGCGGTCAACCAGCGGCTCGGCTCCGAGCTGCAGATCAGCATGGCCTCGAACGACGAGTACAAGGACAAGTTCGCCACCCGGATCGCCGGCGGCGACCTGCCGGACATCCTGAACATCCCGGTCGACACCGTGCAGATCCCCGGTCTGGTCAAGGCCAAGTGCATGGACCTGACCGAGCAGCTGTCCGGTGACGCGGTGAAGAAGTACCCGTTCCTGGCGAACATCCCGACCGAGTACTGGAAGGGCTGCGTCTTCAACGGCGCGATCTACGGCGTCCCGGTGCCGCGCGGCATGTCCCGGACCTCGCTGCCGCTCTACCGCGCGGACCTGCTGGCCGCGAAGGGCATCAAGGACCCGGCGCCGAAGAACTTCCAGGAGTACTTCGATCTGGCCAAGGAAATGACCGCGGCCAAGCAGAACAAGTGGGCCTGGACCCGGGTGCCGCTGTCCACCATCCGCCAGATGCTGATGATTCCCAACGTCTGGAAGGAGGAGGGCGGCAAGTTCACCTCGATGTACGAGCACGAGGCGCAGCTCGAGGCACTCGAGGCGGGCCGCAAGATGGTCGAGGCCGGGGTGATCAACCCGGATGCCTTCAACGACAAGGCCAGTGCCCGCAAGCAGTGGTTCAACGGCGGCATCGCGGCCTTCGACTACGACAGCTTCGTCGCCTGGAACCAGTACTACTCCGACAACACCGCCGGTGACGCGTTCTCGGTGAACATGCTCGACGTACCCGGGTTCGACAGCGGTCAGGGCGCGCCGTGGATGGGCTCGGCGCTGAACAACATCACGTCGTTCAGCAAGGACAGCAAGCACTCGGCCGACACGCTGCTGAACGTCGCCAACTGGATGGCCGCGCCGTTCGGCACCGAGGAGTACCTGTTCCGCAAGTACGGCGTCGCCGGCCGCCACTACACGTTGCAGGGCACGGACCCGGTGCCGAGCAAAACCGGTGTGGTCGAGACCGGCATCGGCCTGCAGTACATCAGCGACTCCGCGCTGGCGCTGTACTGGGCCGGCAAGCCGGACGTGCCGCAGAACCAGCACGCCATCCAGGAGAAGGTGGCGGACCGGCTCGTGTACGACGCGTCGTACGGCCTGTACTCCGACACCCAGTCGAAGAAGCAGACCCAACTGGCCAAGACGATGACCGACCTGGAGTCCCAGATCGTGCAGGGCAAGAAGCCGGTGTCGGACTGGACCGCGGCGGTCCAGACCTGGAAGTCCTCCGGCGGCGACACCATGCGCGGCGAGCTCGAGAAGGCGTTCTCCGAGGCGGCAGGCAAGTAGATGCTGCAGCGATCCACCACCCGACAGCAGCGGCTGAGCCTGGGGCAGCGACTGCTCCGGGACAAGGTGCTGCTGCTGTTCGCGCTGCCCGGGACCGCGCTGATCATCGCGTTCCACTACGTGCCGTTGCTGGGGAACGTGATCGCGTTCAAGGACTACCAGCCGTTCCTCGGCATCGGGGGCAGTGACTGGTCCGGCTGGTCGAACTTCATGGTGATCTTCACCGGCGACCCGGCGTTCCTGCGGGCGCTGAAGAACACCCTGATCCTGACCTGCCTGCAGTCGATCTTCGTGTTCCCGGCGCCGATCCTGCTGGCGCTGCTGCTGAACTCGCTGTTCTCGGAGCGGATCAAGCGGATCGCGCAGAGCATCCTCTACCTGCCGCACTTCATGTCGTGGGTGATCGTGGTCGCGCTGTTCCAGCAGATGCTCGGCGGCAGCGGGTTGCTGAACAACTACCTGCGATCACACGACCTGGCGACGATCGACATCATCGGGAACTCCGAGTTGTTCCACGTGCTGCTGACGTCGCAGATCATCTGGAAGGACACCGGCTGGGCGACGATCCTGTTCCTGGCCGCGCTGTCCCAGATCGACTCGCAGCTGTACGAGGCCTCGAGCGTGGACGGCGCGAGCCGGATGCGGCAGCTGTGGCACGTCACGCTGCCGGGGCTGCGCGGGATCATCATCCTGCTCTTCATCCTGCGGCTCGGCGACTCGCTCACCGTCGGCTTCGAGCAGATCATCTTGCAGCAACAGGCGGTCGGCAGGGACGTCAGCGAGGTCCTGGACACCTACGTCTACAACAACGGCGTGATCGGTGGCGCCTGGGGCGTGGCCGCCGCGGTCGGCTTGGTGAAGGGCCTGGTCGGCGTGGCCCTGGTGCTGGCCGCGAACAAGGTGGCGCACATCTTCGGCGAGCAAGGGGTGTACCAGCGATGACACGCAAGATCGTGCAGGGCGTGCCGATGCCGTCCTGGCCGATGCGGATCTTCAAGGGACTCGTGCTGCTGGTGTTCTGCGCGGCGGTGATCATCCCGTTCGTCGGGGTGATCTCGACCAGCGTGGCGCCGAACAAGCAGATCAACGAGTCCGGCGGGCTGGTGCTGCTGCCGGAGTCGATCAACTTCGCCGCGTACGAGTCGCTGTTCGCCGGCGGCGTGGTGACCCAGGCGCTGTTCGTCAGCGTCTTCGTCACCGTGGTCGGGACGGCACTCAGCCTCACCGTGTCGTGCCTGCTCGCCTACGCGCTGTCCCGGCCCTCGTTCACGGCCGGGCGGCCGATCCTGCTGGTGATCCTGTTCAGCATGCTGTTCTCCCCCGGCATCATCCCGACGTACCTGGTGGTCAAGGGCGTCGGGCTGCTGGACAGCATCTGGGCGCTGATCGTGCCGACCATGGTCAGCGCGTTCAACGTGATCGTGCTGCGGGCGTTCTTCATGAACCTGCCGGGTGAGCTCACCGAGAGCGCCCGGATGGACGGCGCCGGCGAGCTCAAGACCTTCGGCTACATCGTGCTGCCGCTGTCCAAGGCGGTGCTGTCGGTGATCGGGCTGTTCTACGCGGTGGCGTACTGGAACGCGTTCTTCAGCGCCCTGCTGTACCTGAACGACAGCAAGCTGTGGCCGTTGCAGCTGGTGCTTCGCACGTACGTCATCAACGACACCCAGCTGGGCAGCGCCGAGCTCGGCACCGAGCTGCTGCCGCCGCAGGCGTCCATCCAGATGGCGATCCTGGTCGTCTCGATCGTGCCGATCCTGCTGATCTACCCGTTCCTGCAACGCCACTTCGCCAAGGGCGTGCTGACGGGTGCTGTGAAAGGTTGATCCCAACCGCGTGACGGGTGCGTCACGAACCGTCGTCCGGGGGTTTGCCCAGGGGCAACGCCAGGGTTTCGCCTGGGCAAATCCCCACCGAACGCCAGGTACCGTCGAAAGCTATGGGGACGCAGGCGCTCGAACGGGTGGGGATCGATGGGGAAGACGATGGGCGGGACGCGAGGAAGAGTCCCGCTCCGGTCGTCTGGCGGGTGGTACGGGAAGCGATCCTGCTGGCGACGCTGTTCGGGGTGTACAGCGCCGGCCGGCAGCTCGCCGCGAAGAACACCGGCTCCGCGTTCGACCACGCCCGCGAGATCCTCGCCGTGCAGAACTGGCTGCACCTGCCGAACGAGGCCTCGATCCAGCATGCGGCGCTGAAGCTCCCACAGCTGGTCGAGGGAGCGAACCTCTACTACGCCAGCGTCCACGCCCCGCTCACCGCGGGCGTTCTGCTGTGGATGAGCATCTGGCGGCCGAAGGCCTACCCCCACGTGCGCTGGACGATCGTGGCGGTGACCGGGCTGGCCCTGATCGGGCACATCCTGTTCCCGCTCGCACCGCCGCGGATGATGCCCGGGTTCGTCGACACCGGCCTGCAGTTCGGCCTGTCGGTGTACGGCGCCGAGCGGTCCGGCGGCGTCGCCAACCAGTTCGCCGCGATGCCCAGCCTGCACGTCGGCTGGGCCGCCCTGATCGCGCTGTCGATGATCCTGGTGACCCGCACCCGCTGGCGCTGGTTGTGGCTGCTGCACCCGATCATCACGCTCATGGTGGTCGTGGTGACCGCGAACCACTACTGGCTGGACGGGATCGTCGCCCTGCTCCTGCTCGCGGCCAGCCTGCCGCTGCTGCTCCGCCCCGGTCTGCACGACGACCTGCGAGCCCGAAATTCGGTTTCCCCGCGCAGGGTGCTCAAGTAACGTAACTGGGCTTCCCCCACCCTTTGCCGGAGGTTCGCTGTGCCCCCTGATACGTCCGACACCCTCCAGGCCGAGAAGGACTACCTGAAGAGCTCCCGGGCCGCGCTTGCGGTGATGCGGGAGAAGACCGGGGCGCTGGAGATCCACAGTGCCGACCGGGTGAACCAGGAGTTCCTGAAAGCCGCGATCTGGCGGCGGATGAAGGAGCTCGAAGACGACCCCGAGGTGCCGCTGTTCTTCGGCCGGCTGGACTACCTGGAGCCGACCACCGAGATCTTCCACATCGGCCGCCGGCACGTGAACGACGCGCAGGGCGAGCCGCTGGTGGTGGACTGGCGAGCAGACATCTCGGTGCCGTTCTACCGGGCCAGCCGGACCGAGCCGATGGGGGTCGGGGTCCGGCGCCGGTTCGGCTTCACGCACGGCGAGATGACCGCCTTCGAGGACGAGGACCTGACCGCTCCCGCGCCGACCGACCAGCACAGCAACATCCTGGACGCCGAGATCGAGCGCCCGCGCTCGGGCCCGATGCGCGACATCGTGGCGACCATCCAGCCCGAGCAGGACGTCATCGTCCGGGCCGGCGTCGACGACACCATCTGCGTCCAGGGTGCACCGGGGACTGGGAAGACCGCGGTCGGCCTGCACCGGGCGGCGTACCTGCTCTACGCGTATCGCGACCAGCTCAGCCGGGCCGGTGTGCTCGTGGTCGGGCCGAACGCCAGCTTCCTGCGCTACATCGGTGACGTCCTGCCCGCGCTGGGTGAGATCGAGGCGAAGCAGACGACGGTCGAGGAGCTGGTCGCGCGGGTCCGCGTCACCGGGCCGGGTCCGGCGGCGGTCGACGTACTGAAGGGTGACGCCCGGATGGCAGAGGTGCTGCACCGGGCCGTGTGGTCGCAGGTGCAGCTGCCGAAGGAGGCGCTGGTCGTGCCGCGTGGGGCGCACCGCTGGCGGGTGGCGGCGTACCAGGCGGAGGAGCTGGTCAACGAGCTGCGGACTCGAGGCATCCGGTACGGCGCAGGCCGGGCGATGTTGCCGCAGCGGCTGGCCCACGCCGTCCTGCTGCGGATGGAGGCGGCCGGTGACTCGCCGGACGACCGGGTGCAGGACGCGGTCGCGCGCAGCCGTCCGGTCAAGCAGTACGCCGAGGCGCTTTGGCCGGCTGTGGACCCGGCGAAGCTGGTGTTCCGGCTGTTCACCGACCCGGAGCTGCTGGCCGAGCACGCCGACGGCATCCTGACCGCTGAGGAGCAGGAGCTGCTGCACTGGGACAAGGCGCCCCGGTCGGCAGGTGCAGCGAAGTGGTCCGTCGCTGACGCCACTCTGATCGACGAGGTCGCCGATCTGGTCGACCGTACGCCGTCACTCGGTCACGTGGTCCTGGACGAGGCACAGGACCTGTCGGCGATGCAGCTGCGTGCAGTCGGACGCCGATGCTCGACCGGCTCGATGACTGTCCTCGGTGACATCGCGCAGGGCACCACACCGTGGGCGACACCGTCCTGGGACGAGGCGCTCGGCCATTTGGGCAAGACCGGCGCCCACACCGAAGAGCTGACCGCAGGCTTCCGTGTGCCAGGTCAAGTGATCGAGTACGCCGCCCGCCTGCTGCCGTCGATCGCTCCACACCTCACGCCGCCCACCGCGGTACGGCGGTCGCGCGGTGAGCTCACCATCACGCGCGTACCGGACAGCCTCGCCGCGGCCGTGTCGACCGTCGACGAGGTCTCGTCGCGTCCCGGCTCGATCGGGCTGATCGTCCCGGATGCCTTGGTCAAGGCGACCCGTAAGGCTTTGGAGGACAAGGGGATCCCGTTCTCCGTGCTCGGTGACGAGGACGACGTCGACGCGCACCTGGACGTCGTACCGGCGTCACTGGCCAAGGGTCTGGAGTTCGACCACGTGGTCCTGGTCGAGCCGGCCGGCATGGTCGCCGGTGAGGCCGACGAGCGCACCGGGCTGCGGCGCCTCTACGTCTGCCTGACCCGTGCGGTCACGTCGCTGGCCATCCTGCACAGCGAGGACCTGCCTGCGGTTCTACAGACCGCCTGACCGCCGCACCGGCCTGAGTCCACGGAACGGTGGCACCGGTCTGCCCTCGGCCCGCGCCTGTGCACAGGCCAGCCGCCAGCGGCCGTACCCAACCGTCGCCCGCACACCCCGCAACTGATCGTCGTCGGGCTTGCCATCGACCACCCGGCTGGCGGCGGCGTACGCAGCCTTGGCCGCTTGCAGGTCGGTCGCAGCCTCTTCCTCGAGACCGTCCGCGGGCAGACCGGCTGCGTCGAGCTCGGCCCCGAAACGGGTGACCTCCTCCCGCGCCAGCGCATGTCGCTCCTCCAGCGTGTCCGGCTGCGGGTCCTCCGGTGCGGGCTCTTCCTCAGGCTCCTCACGCAACCGCCACCACCACACCGCCGCCCCGCCGGCCAGCAGCAGACCCACGGTGATCAGAAACGCCACCAACCAGCCCGGCACCCCACTGGACGACTTGGGTACGTCGAGCTGGTCCAGCACCCCGTTGAGCGTGCCGACTGGGTCGGAGCGGCCGTGCTCGCGCAGTTCCTCGGCCAGAACCCCGTCGATCGGTGAGGTGACGCCGACCGCCTTCGCCCAGGTGATCCGGTCCCCGAACACGACCAGGTAGATCCCGTCGGACGCCTGCTTGTAGGCGACGGTGTCCACGAACGCCTGCGCGGACATCTGCTTGTCCCGCCGCCCGTCGTCGAGCGCCTCCTCGGGCAGGACGGCGATCCGGATGGCCGGGTCGTAGCCCTGCACCCGCTCGGCCAGCTTTCCAGCCTCCTCGTCGGACACGAGCACGCTCTGTGTCGGGTCGACGTAGACCGGTGAGGTCTTCCAGCCCTCGACCACGGAGTTGGGGTCGCCGGCGCCGGTCATCGTCGAGGTGAGCAGCATCAGGGCGGCCAGGAAACGCATGCCGCTAAGCCTGCCTCAACCGGGGTGCCAGTCAGAAAACGGAGACTGTTGCGAGCCTCACCTTCGCCCTGGACTGGGTGATCCGGACCCGGACCGCACTGGTCTCCACAGGCGTCTCCAGAGCCAGGATCCGGCGCTGTCCGACCGCGCCGAAGGCGGCCACCTGCTGCCACTCGTCGCCGGCGCGCACCTCGACCACTCCGGCCTCGATCTGCTGGCCGGACCTGATGTCCTCGCCGAGCGACACCCGGCGCACAGTGGCGGGCTCGGGCAGTGTCAGCGTGAGCGTGCCGGTCCCTGGGTTGCGCCACGAGGTGTCCGGGTTACCGTCGATCGCCGCCTGCGGGCTCACACCGTCACCGGACGCCCGTGCCTGCGTGGCGAGGTCGTCTGGCATGTCTGCGGCCAGCTGCGCCCGCCACTCGGCCAGTCTGGTCACGTCACGCTCGTCGAACCGGCCCTGGCGGTCTGGCGGGATGTTGAGCAGCAGCACCGAGTTCCGGCCGACCGACTTGTAGTAGATGTCGGTCAGCTGCTCGACCGTCTTCGGCTCCTGCTCCGGGTGGTGGAACCAGCCCTCGCGGATCGACACGTCCGACTCCGCCGGCCACCAGGCCAGCTCGGTCGCACCGGCGTCCCGCCCGGCCAGCAGCGCCTTGCGGCTGCCCTGGTCGGAGGCGGCGTACCCGAGCGCGTACTCCGGTGCGCCGTTCGGCTTGGTGATGGTCGGTACGACGCTGTACTCGTCCGGCCGCGCCAGGCCCGACTCGTTGCCGACCCAGCGCACGTCCGGGCCGCTGACCGCGATCGTCGCCTGCGGCGCGAGCTCACGGATCAGGGTGTACCAGCTGGGAAAGTCGTACGTCTCCACCTTGTCCGGCGGGATCCGGCCCTGCGCACCGTCGAACCACACCTCGTCGACCGGGCCATACTCGGTCAGCAGCTCGTACAGCTGGTTGAGCATGTAGGCGCCGTAGTCAGAGGCGGTCAGCGTGTACTGCGGCATGTCCTGGCCGGACCGGTTGTCGCCCGGAACCAGGGTGGGGATGGTCCGCGGGGTGTGCGCGCTGCCGTTGGCGTAGACGCCGTCCAGGTACTGGTTCTCGTCTGCGGGAGACAGGTAGAAGCCGACCTTCACGCCGTACTTGCGCATCGACGTGACGAATGCCCGGACCACATCGCCCTGGCCGTCCTGCCATGAGCTGGAGGCGACGCTGTGCTTGCTGTAGCGGGACGGGTACAGCAGGAAGCCGTCGTGGTGCTTCACGGTGAGGATGGCCAGCTTGAAGCCGGAGTCGCGCAGGGTGCGAGCCCACTGGTCGGTGTCGAGACCGGTCGGCTGGAAGAGGTTCGGGTCCTCGTCGCCGTGGCCCCACTCAAGGCCGGTAAACGTGTTCACCCCGAAGTGCAGGAACGCTGTTTGCTCCATCCGCTGCCAGGCGACCTGTCGCGCGTCCGGCCGGATCGCTGCTGCCTTGGCCACCAGCGAGGTGACGCACTCCCCATCGGCGACGGGCATCGTCCGGGCCGGGCTCAGCTTGCCGATCACGCACGGGAGTGCTTGCAGGGTCTGCGCTTCCGCTGGTGGCTTGCCCAGGAAGGTGCTGACGCCGATGCCGAACGCCATACCCCGAGCTCCGGCCAGCCAGCGCACACGGCCGTTCGACTGGCCGACGATTGTCCTGCTCACCGGTACGCCGTTGACCAGCGCCGTCACGGTGTCGCCGTTCTCGATCGCCAGACCGAATCGGTGGTAGCGCACGCCTTCCTTGACCGCGGGTGCTCCGAGCTCGAGCGGAATGGTCTCGCCGCCGGCCTTCAGCTCGATGTCCTCGCTGCCGACGACCAGCTGGGCAAGTCCCAGCAGGTCGATCAGCTCGACACCTGGGCGCAGCACATCCGGCGAGACCACAGTCTCCGCCAGCACTCCGCCGTCCAGCTGAGCTCCCTGCCAGCTGATTCCACCATTGCCGGACAGTCGCAGCCGACCAGGCTCGGTCACCACACCACCGTTGACCACCGGGACCGGATCGGCCTTCTCCCCCAGCGCCGGCTGGTAGTTGCCGTCAGCCCCGATCGAGCCCTCGAACCCGACCGCGACCTTGGACGTCGAGACCACCGGCTTCGCCAGTCGAAGGTCGGCCGGGTTGAAGGCTCCGGCGAAGGTCGCGAGCCGCACCTGCCGGATCGAGCCGTCGAGGCCGCGCTGCAGAGCGGACGGGTGCACCTCGTTGCCGATCCCGATGTCCGCACCGGCGTCGGGATGCCAGGTCGCGGCGCCGTCGGTGCTGACCGCGGCCGGCAACTGCTGCCCGTCGAGGAACGCGTGCAACGTAGCGCCGCCACTCGTCACCTCGTAGGCGAGCGCGAGTACGTGCTGCTCGCCGGCAGCAGGCACCGGCACAGTCTGTACGACGTCGCGCCACTCCCCACCACTCTCGACGCTGAAGCCGTACTGCAGGTTTGCGCCGCTGTACCGGCCGAAGATCGCGCCGCCGATCGCCGTGATCGTGGCCAGCGAGCCCTGGGTCGCGTCCGGTGTGAACGCGGTCTCGATCAGGAACGACCGCTGGACGTCACCGCCGCTGAGCGCCGTACTCGGCTGGAAGCGAATCCCGTCGGCGCCGCCTGCCAGAACGACACCGCGAGCCGGGTCGAGCGACTCCGCACCCGATCGGCGGGTGACCGTGCCACCCATCACCTCACCGGTCGCCGCCGTGTACGTGTTGCCGCTGGAGAACGAGCCACCGAACGAGACGTTCAGTACGTCGGGATCGGCGGCCTGAGCCTGGACAGTGGTCAACGCGCTCGCCGCCAGCGCAGCGGTGAGCAGGACGGCTGCGGCTCGCATGTCATCGCCCTCACTTCGCGTCGACGGTGATCTCGGCGGCGGTGCCGAACGGGTTCCCGCTCGCCTCGGACAACTGGACCAGCCGCAGGTAGCGGGCGGTGGTCGCCGCGATCGGCACCCACTTGGCGTCCGGGCTGTTCGCGAACGTGCCCTTGGCCACCGGCTGGCCCCAGTTCGTGCCGTCGGTGCTCAGGTAGATCTCGTAGTCCGCGATCCGCCCGTTCGTCGCGTTCAGCCGGGTCTGGTACGTCACCGCGCAGACCGACTTCGTCGCGCCCAGATCGAGCTGGATCTCGTGCGGTGGCGGCGGCTGCTTGGCGGACCACTCGGTGTGCCAGAACGTCGCCGGGTTCCCGTCGATCGCGTTCACCGCCCGGCCGTCCTCGCCGGCGGTCTCCTCGCTGTCGACGTACATGACCGCCACCGGGCTGCTCGCCTCCGGCACACAACTCAGCCGGACACCAGCCGTCGTCGCGAGCTGGTGCTGACGCTCCTGCGTGTACGACGTGACTGCGCCGAGAGCGACCGTGGACGCCGGGGCATCGGCGGGTGGGGTCACGGTGAACGCCAGGTCCTTCGAGGCGCCCGGAGCAAGAGACTGCAGCGACTGATTGCTCGGAGCAACGGTCCAGCCGGCCGGAGCCGATGGCGTCACGGTGATACCGGTCGCGGTCGACGTGGTCGTGTTGGCGATGGTCACGGTCATCGTGGCGGCGGTGCCCGGGGTGATCGTCTGGCGGTCGACGACAGCAGTCGACCTGATCACCGGGGTGAGCGTGAGCGGAGCAGGGCTGTGACCGTCCGGGATCTGCTGGACCAAGCCGGCGCCGTCGAACGTCGCCACCATCCGGGTGATCGCGTTGATCAGCGTGATCCGGTCACCCGATTTGGCGAGTTGCCAACGTTGCAGTCGGTTGGTGGCGTCACAGGTCTGCCCTGTGATCGCCGTACCGGGCTGCAGTGGGGTGTTGAGATAGCGGGTGCCCAGACGGGACTCGGCGCAGCGACCGGACGCTAGGTTCTTCAGGCTGTAATAGCCGTCGGTCGTCGGGGTGAGGTCCCAGGCCGACTCGGTCCCACTCAATGTGAGCTGCTCGCCTTCGCCTTCGGCACCGAGGAACTTGCCGCCTGTCGTGAGCGAATAGGTGCCTGCAGCAACCGGTACGCGGTTGACGTTGTCGAAGCCGGGGGCGCGGCCGACCGCATCCGCGCGGGCGGCGAAGGTGGCGTAGTCCGGGTCCGGTTGCGGGGCGCCCCAGGTCGCCTGCGCGATGAAGCGCAGCGGCATCCGGACCTCGGCCTCGATCTCGTTCTCGGTGTTCCCCGAGCCGTTGTCCGGCCACAGCGTGATCTTGGCGCCGGTGATCCCGTTGCGAGTGGCAACCGTCTCGCCGTCGAACTTCAGCGGCGACCAGCCGGAGGTGTACAGCTGCTGGGGGTTGGTCTTGAAGCCGCCCCGGACGTTGTAGAGCGCGAAGGCCGCGTTCATCACCTTGCGCCCCTCGGCGAGCAGCGCACTCGGCTTCACCCCGCTGCCCAGCCAGTGCTCGACCACGATGTCGCGATCCAGCGGAACCGTGGCCGCGATGGTGATGCCGTCGTTCCAGATCCGCAGCGTCTTGCCTTTGGCCTTCACGTGCGCGTTGACCCGGTTGATGAAGTCCACGAACGCGTCCTGCGGTACGGCGTCCGGCCCGAACTTCTCTCGTGCGTAGGCGAGCAGCTGCGGGTAGCGGGCGTAGTCGGAGCCGAGCATGTACTCGTCCGCGCCCATGTGCCAGTACGGGGTCCGGAACACGCTCAGGTTCTCGTCGATGATGTCGGTGAGGAAGTCGAACGCCTCGGGCTTGGTGATGTCGAGCCGGCTGACCTGCTTCTGGCCGGAGCTGTCGGTGAGCTGCAGATCCGGCCGGTTGCGGATCCAGGGCTCGATGTGCCCGGGCGAGTTGACCTCGGGCACGATCGTCACGTGGTACTTGTCGGCCAGCTGTTGCAGGGCGGCGAGCTGCGGCTTGGTGTAGTAGCCCCACTCGACCGATTCGGGATGCGTGTCACTCTTCACCTTCAGCTCGACCCACAACTGGTTGAGCTTCAGGTACGCCGCATCCTTCACCAGCCGCTCGAACCACGCCGTCGACACGTTGATCAGGCAGGCGCAGACACCGACCCCGCGCTCGGCGTACTCCGGTACGTCGACAACGCGGCCGGCCGGGATCGTTTTCGCCTTCAGGAGTTGGAGAACCGTTCGAGTGCCGTAGAACGCGCCGGTGTCGGTCCTGGCGGTGATGCGGACGGTCTTTCCGACCGTCAGTTCGTAGCCCTCGGCGCCGAGGTCGGTGCGCGCAGGATCCAGGTCGATGGCCAGATCACCGGTCCGGGCAGTGCCGCCACGGACCACGGGGAGGCGGCGGCCGGTCAGCTCCGCGGCGTCATCGGTGAACGTGAGTGCCTCGTCGTACGCACGGGTGTCGACGGTGACACGAGTGTTCGGGCCGAGTTGGAAGGAGCCGGCGGCGGATTGCCAGCCGGTCAGGGCGGGGACGGTCTTCGGGGTGGCGGGTTGGGCGGTCGCCGGGGTGCTGACCAGGCCTGCGGCAAGCAGGACCGTGCCGAGCACACCCGCGATCAGGCGGGACTTCATCGTCTGTCTCCTCGGGAGCGGCGAGTGCGGACGGAGTGTTTCGAGCTGATGTCTGCGGTCAGGTCGATCGCCTGACCGGCGCGGTCCGAGGTCAGCTGCGCGACCCGGATGTAGAGGCAGTCGGTGACGACCAGTTGGGAGTGCCGCGCGGCCAGACCACCGCTGCGGAACGACGTCTCGAGTACGGCGGTGGTCAGCACCTCGTCGACCACGCCGGCCATCGGGGATCGCGGATCACTGGTGATGCCGATCGTGGTCGCGCCGCGTTCGCGGGCGAGTTCGACGGGTTCCAGGACTTCGGCCGTCGTACCGGAATGGGAGATCGCGACGACGGCGTCGGCGGCGGTGAGCAGGGCCGCGGAGGTGGCGGCGCCGTGGATCTCCGGCCAGGCGCGGACCTGGGCGCCGATCCGGAACAGCCGCATTTCGAGTTCGGCGGCGATGGTCGAGCTGCCGCCCACGCCGTACACGTCGATCCGCCGGGCCGCGGCGAGGGCGTGCGCGGCCCGGTCGAGGGCTTCGAGGTCGAGCTGGTCGACCGTCTGCGTGATGGCCCGGATGTCGGCGTTCGCGACCACCGTGGCGACCCGGGCGAGCGGATCGTCGTCGGTGATCACCGGGCCGAGGTCGGTGCTCCAGCCGGGAACCGTCGCGCGGCCGAGCTGGGTCGCGACGGCGATCCGGAGCTGTTGATGACTCGCCAGCCCGATCGCCTGCGCGAACCGGGTGACGCTGGCCTGGGACACCCCGGCCCGCTCCGCGAGCGCAGCGGTGGACAGCTCGGCCACCTGCTCCGGCTCCGCGAGCACGGTGTCGGCGACCAGGCGCAGCGCACCGGTCAGCCGCGGCAGCGCGGCCCGCACCCGATCCGCGATGTCAGCAGGCGGCTGCGGTGGGGCGGGCTCGCGCACGTGAATCATCCATTCACCGATCGGGCGGATCGGTGAAACACTGCGTCAGAGCGAGGTCGGTGTCAAGCCCTACTGGTCGGCAACTACGGCGAGGACCGGTTCTTCCTCGTCCAGGTGCTCAACCCGCTGGAGCGCCGGGTCGCGCCGCAGGGTGACGAGCAGGCCCAGCACGGCCAGGTCCAGTACGGCGGCGACCAGTGGGAGGTAGGTGATTCCGGCCAGTTCGATGACCAGGCCGCCGACCACTGCGGACAGTCCGGCGCCGAGGTAGATCGCCGACGCGTTCAGCGAGATCAGCAGGCCGCCGCCCAGCTCGAGCAGCAGGTTCTGGATCGGCGGGTTGAAGGCCCAGGTGAACATGCCCCAGAGGAACAGCGCTGCCGCCGCGCCGACCACGGTCGTCGCGGTCAGGTCCAGCGTTCCAACCATCAGGATGCTGCCGATCAGGACGCCGTACAGGGTCCGAAGGCTGCCGAAGCGGTCGGTCGCCCGGCCGCCGATCAGGTTGCCCACGACGGCACCGAGTCCGTAGACGAGCAGCAGGATCCCGACTGCGCTGCCGCCGAGGTGCACGGTCTGCTTCAGCAACGGGACTACGTAGATGTAGACGCTGAACGCGGCGAGGACCCCGAGCACCGACATCGCCAGCACGGTCTGGACCCGGCGGTCGGTCACGCCGGCGAACCGCTGCCGGAGACTGACCACGGGTGGCGCCGCCACCTTCGGCAGGGCGGCGCGCTCGGCGATGGCGACCAGTACGGCGACGACGGTAATCAGGGCGAAGACGCCCTTGTAGCCGAGGGTCGGGCCGAGCAGTGTGCCGGCGGGGACGCCGAGGACCAGGGCGAAGGTGAGGCCTCCGAAGACGATGGCGACCGCTCTACCTCGCTGCTCCGGTGGCAGCAGGCCGGTCGCGAACAGGGTGGCCGCGGGCGTGTAGACCGCGGCGCCGAAGGCCGCCACGACCCGGCCGACGATCAGCACTGGGTAGTTGGTGGCCACGGCAGCGATCAGGTTGCCCAGCGCGGCGAGGACGAGGGCGGCGATGAGGAGAGTACGGCGCTCCCACCGGCCGGTCAGCGTGGACAGGATCGGGGCGCCGATGGCGTACGACAGCGAGAACGCGGTGGCGAGCTGGCCCGCGGCCGTCAGCGAGACGTGCAACTCGGAGCTGACGTCGGGGAGTACACCGGACACGACGTACGCGCTGGTGCCGACCGCGAAAGCACCGGCGCCGAGCAGGTAGATCCGTGCGGACATCGAGGACCTTCCGGACGAGGACGATTAGTTCGATGAAGATCGTACTACGAAGTTCATCGAAGTTCGACCGACGTCGTACGATGGGAGCATGACGAGGAAGGCCCTACCCCAGCCGGACCGGGAAGAGATCCGGGTCGAGGCGGTGTTGCAGGCCCTCGGCGAGCCCGTCCGCCTGCAGATCATCCGCGCCCTGGCCGACGCGCCCGACGGCATCGCCTGCGGCGAGATCGAGCTCCCCGTCACCGCCTCCACCCGCGCCCACCACCTCCGCATCCTCCGCGAAGCCGGCGTCCTCACCACCCACACCGAAGGCACCCGCCGCATCAGCACTCTCCGCCGCGACGACCTGGACATCCTCTACCCCGGCCTCCTCACCGGCATCCTCACCGCCCGCCAGTAGCCGCGCCCAGCGGGGCAACCGACGGGTGCCTGCAAGGTCTCGGTGGGGAGATCGAGCGTTTGCTGTGGGGGTGTGGCTGGCAGACTGTTGCAGTGGTGGAGCTGCGTGCGAGGTGGGACCAGCTGGTGCCCGGCTCGGACCAGCTGGCCGACGAGCTGGTCGCCCGGTACGTCGACCGCAACCGCCGCGCCTATCGCGACCACTACCTCGACATCGTCCTCACCGCGCTGGACTCACTCATCCAGCTCGCCACCGACCCCACTTCCGTGCGACTGGCCGCCTGGTTCCACCGCGCCGTCCACGAGCCCGGCGGCACCCCGGCTGAGGACGCCGAAGCCTCCGCTCGACTCGCCGAGGAGCTCCTACCGCAGTACGGCGTACCGCCCATCCGCATCGCCGAGGTCGCTCGCCTGATCCGCCTCACCGGCGACCTGGCCGCGCCACCGCCCGACTCCTACGCACCACCCCGCCGCGACGCCAACGGCGACGTACTGGTCGACGCCGTCAACGCCATCCTCGCCGCCGACCCCAGCCGGTACGCCGTCCACACCGCAGAGGTACGGCGAGACGCCGCCGACCGGAGGTCCGCACTCGAGCACCGGTACGACGAGGTCCGCCAACTGCTCGACGGCCACCTCTACCGCACCCAGCTGGCCCGGCAACGCCTCAGCCCGGTCGCACGCATCAACCTAGAGACAGAGCTGGCCGGACTGGACAGCGAGCTCCCCGCACCCTGGCGTGGTTGGCAGCAGGCTGCACTCACCGCGACTGCCACCTTCACCGCAATCGCGTCCGCCGTCGTCGCCATCGCCGCGTCCGGCGCCTCCTGGCAGGTCCCTGCGGCCGAGGATGCGATCGGCTGGCCTCCTGTCGTACTGGCCGCGGCAGCGTTCTTCAGCGCACCCGTGCTCTTCCGCTGCGCCCGCAGCGCCAGCCAGCGCGGGCTACTCATCTCGGGCGCCGTCACAGCCGCCGCAGTGACCGGACTGCTCATCGCCTGGGCCCAGATGCCCAGAGTGAACCCGGCAGTCGGCGTCGGCCTCCGCGTGCCCTTGCTCATCTCAGCCCTGCTGCTCCTCCTGGCAGCCGGTGCATCAGCCCTGGTCGGCTCACTCCTCCGCACCAGATCCGCACGCTTCCTCCCGCCCAGAAACGTCGGGCAGCAACTGGCCTGGCTGGTAGTCCCAGCCGTGGTCGCAGTGGCTCTGCTGCTGATCATCCAGCCGCTGGCCCGCAACTACGTGCTGAGCTCGAACGAGCGAGTTGAGAACGCGAACCGCCCAGCCGGCAAGGCCACCGCCTCGACACTGGACGGCACCGTCGCGTGGGTCAGCAAGACGATGCTCGGTTCCGGCGCCGAGGAGGCGATCGGCACCAGGTACGGCATCGCCGTACCCAGGCAGTCCGGTGTGGTGGAGATGCTCGACGCGGCCACCGGCGTACTGCGCTGGCGCTACAGCCGTTCCGACTCCGACGAGAAGCCGAACATCGTGGCGACCGGGAACGGCGACTACGTGCTCGCCCAGTTCGCGGACGTCGGCTACCTGCTGCTCGATGCGAACACCGGTGAGCGCAAGGCGGCCTGGCCGGGCCGTACCCGCGACCACCTGATCCAGCAGGCCGAGCCGCTGCTGACCGGCGAGCGCGTGTCCCGTGGCTCCGACAAGCTGCGCGGCGTCGACCCGGACGGGCGCGACCGGTGGACGTTCGAGCCGGGCCGCTGCACCGGGATCGGAGCGGTCGCCACCAGCGACACTGTGGTCACTTTCCTCGGCCGCAGCTGCGGTGACGAGGACGACGAGATGGTCGGCCTCGACCTGAAGTCCGGCAAGAAGCTGTGGACCAAGCAGTCCGGTGACACGTACCGGCGGCCGGTCGTCGTGGCCGGTCTGGTGGTCGTGGCCGAGCCGGGTGGCGACTCCGACCTGCCCGATGCGCTGACCGCGATCGACCCGCGGACCGGCGAGACGAAGTGGCGGTGGTCGGTGCCACGGACCTGGGCCTGCCGGACGCTGATGAACGCGGCCGGTCGCTACCTGATCGTCGTGGACTGCCCGGCGACCCGGAAGATGGAGAACGGCCAGACGCTGGTCACCGCGATCGACGCCGCCACCGGAAAGACGGCTTGGCAGACCGCAGCACCGGTCAACCCACGGGCGAAGGTCACCGTCACCGCCGACGGCCGGGTGATCTCACTCAGCCGCAGCTCCGACGCCTGCTGGGCCAACGTGATCAGCCGGACCGGCTTCCGCCAGGTCCGCCTCCCCACCGGCATCTCCTGCAGCCGCGACGCCCGAGCAATCGGCAACCTGGTCCTCACGTCTGGCGCCGACACCGTCATCGCGCTGCGTTGAGCTGATCCTCGGCTGAGGCCAGTAGCTCGACCACCCGGGTGCCGAAGGCGACGTCGACCGGGTGCGACTCGCCGGACTCGGCTGCGGCAACCAGCTCCTGCACGGCCAGCTGGAACGAGTCGACTGCGGGCGTGTCGCTCAGCGGCAGGATCGCCGTACCGGACTCTCCCCAGATGCCGGTCTCGAAGTTGCTGCCTGCGGGCGGGGCGGTCAGCGACAGGCTCGCCGTACTGGTCGCGCCCGACTCGTGCGTCACGACCAGGTGCACCAGGTCGCCCTCCCCACCGACAGCGGTGAGGCCGGCGATCGGGCCGAGCATCGCCGTCAGGTTGGACAGGGCGTGCGGACCGACGTCCCAGAGCGCACCTCGTTGCTCCCGCCGCCACGGCGAGTCCGTGAACGGGTTGCCCGGCTCATCGAGAGCGGCCAGCATCCGGGACCAGCCGCCCTTCCAGCCGCCCTTGGCCTGTACCTCGGCAAAGAACTCCCGGATCGGCGGCTCGAACCGGTGAGTGAAGAACACCACCGACGCGATCCCCTCGTTCGCGACCTCGTCGGCCAGCGCCCGGGCGTCGTCGAGCGAGTCGGCGACCGGTTTGTCCAGCAGCAGGTGCTTGCCGATCGCGGCAGCCTCCAGCGCCATCGACGCCTGCACCTTCGGCGGTACGGCGAACGCGACCGCGTCGACCGATTCCAGTAACTCCGCGTAGTCGTCGTACGGCGTGACCCCGAGGTCGGCGGCGATCGCGGCGGTTCTACCGGCGTCGCGTCCCCAGACGCCGGCGAACTCGGCGTCCGCGGCTGCCAGCAGCCCGGGACCGTGCGTCAGCCGCGCCCACGGACCGGTGCCTACCAGGCCGAATCGCATCCGTCCTCCCTCTCGTTGCCGGCCACCCGATCGGCCTGACCAGCCGGGTCGATGTGACCTGGACCGCAATTGCACTGCTGGGATTCGATGCCGCACGCACCCATCGCACTGGTCAGGTGACGAGCCGATATCGCTTTGGCCACGAGACTATCCGTAAGCGCCGGATCGGTCGGTGCAGGCTCCCGCCGGGTGCAAGACTCCCAGCCATGGACCTGCGCGACCAGTGGAATCGCCTGCTGCCGCACGCGCAGCCGTTGGGCGACGACCTGCTGGCTCGTTACGCAGAGCAACATCGCCACTATCACGACCAGCGGCACCTGAGCGAGGTGCTGGCCACCATCGACGAGCTGGCCGACCAGGCCGACGACGCCGACACGGTCCGGCTGGCCGCCTGGTTCCACGACGCGATCTACGACCCGAAGGCCGACCCCGGCGAGAACGAGGAAGTCTCGGCCCAGCTGGCCGAGCTCGAGTTGGCGGCGTACGGCGTCGACGCCGTACGGGTCGAGGAGATCGGCCGGCTGGTCCGGCTGACCGCCAAGCACGACTGCGCTCCTGACGACGCGAACGGCGCGGTGCTCTGCGACGCCGACCTGCGCATCCTCGGGATGCCCGCCGAGCGGTACGACGAGTACGCCGAGGGGATCCGGCAGGAGTACGCGCACATCGGCGACCGGGAGTTCGCCCGCGGCCGGATGTCGTTCCTGCAGGGCCTGGCCGAGACCCGCTTGTACGCGACACAGCGCGGCCACGAGGGCTGGGAACAGGCGGCCCGGGACAACATCGCCCGGGAGGTCGAGTCCTGGGTCCCTAAGGCGGCCCGGCCGATCGGCGGGCTGATCCCGATCGTGTACCTCGGCGCTGCCCTCGGTGCGGTCGTGGCCTCGTCCGTACTGCTCGGCCGTGGCCTCGGCGCCGCGGCGAAGTGGCCCGCCGACCCGGAGCAGGTCTCCGGCTTCCCGGTCTGGGCCCCCATCGCCGGTACGGCGTTGTCGGCCGGATTGGCGTGTGCATGGTTTCGCCGCGCGCAGCCGCGACTCGTCACGATGCCCGCACTGGCCTTCGCTGTCGTCGGTGTGATCGCGGTCGGCCTGTGCTGGTGGCGCTGGCCGGCTGCACAACCCGGTGCGGCGATGTCGGAGCGCTGGCCTTACCTGCTGCTCGCCTCGGTCGCCCTGGTGCTCGCCGGCGCGCTCTTGGCGTTGGCCCGGCGCTTGCGGCTGGCCCCGGCGTACGCACAGGCTCCACCGCGCCTGCTCAGCCTCGGCGTGACCGTCGTGTGCGGGTCACTGCTCGCGTGGATCGTGGTGTCCGCCGGTGAGCCGTTCGTCCAGGCTCGGCTGGAGACCGCCAACACAGTCAGCACCACCACGACCACCAAGCCCGAGCAACAGCCAGTCCAGCTTGACGGCGCACTCGCCTGGAGTCGCGAGGTGCCAGCCACCGGCGCCATCGCCGGTACGGCGGGTGGCGTCGCCGAACTGCGCCCGGACGGCGTGGTGATGTCCGACGCGAACACCGGCCAGATCCGGTGGCGGTACTCCCGGGCCGACGTCGACGACGCGGCCTCCAGCGGCTCACAGGGTCTGCTGGTCTCCAGTGACGGCCGCACCCTTGCCGCTCACCTGCCGTACGGCGGGACCCATGCACCGAGTGGGATCGACCTGCCGACGTACGCCGTACTGGATGCGGTGAGCGGGAAGGTGCTCACCGAGGTCCACACCGACGGCACGGCACTCGCGGTCGACGCGAACCAGCTGCTGGTGTCGGAGGACAACTACGTCGTCGCGCATGGCGTGAGCAGTCCGACGCATTGGCGGACCCAGTTGCGGTGCAACGTGACGCAGGGCGAGCTGATGGGCGACCAGGCGGTGGTCGTCGACGCGTGCGGTGGCAACAGTGCCGTCGTACGCGGTCTGGACCTGAAGAACGGCGACCAGCGGTGGGAGGTCGACCTGGGTACGCGGTTCGACCTGAGTGCCGAGCTGGACCCGTCCGCGTGGGTCGGCGACCTGGTCGCCGTACCGGACACCCGTGAGGTCTCCGGCCTGATCTGGACCGGTGCTGCCGGCGGCACACTCAACCAGTGGGCGATCGACGTTGGTGAGGGCCGCATCATCTGGACGACGCCGGTGCCTGGCACACCGCGACCGCGGCTCGGGTCGGCGTCCTGTGACGCTCAACTCGCCGCTACCCCGGCATCGCTGGCGCTGGTGACGTGCCGGAACGCCACCGATCCCGGCCAGGCGCAGACGTACGACGTGTCGGCAGTGAGCCCGGCGGACGGGACGCCGCAGTGGCACCACTTGCTGGAGGTACCACCGAAGCTGCAGCAGCCTGAGTACCCGCGGGACGGGTTCGGCCTCCTTCCGGACGGTCGCGTGGTCACGCTGATGCCGCAGACCAACGGCAGCTGCTCCCCGGTGATGATCGGCACCACCGGCATCCAGCCCCGCCCGATCCTGGCCGGCCCCACCGCCGAGTCCGTCGCCCAGTCCGAAGAAGTCACCTGCAACAAGCCGGCCGTCGCAGTCGCCGGCGCCCGCCCCGTCTTCTCCGACGGCACCCGCCTCTTCGCCCTGAACTGAGGCCCGGGAATTCTGTTGCCTGAGGCAGCGTTACTTCTTACCGTGATGGACATGTACCGCGTGGTTCTCGAGCACGACCTGTCAGGCACCGGCCTGACGGGCGCTCCCACGTGGGCGACGTCAGTCGATTCAGCAACCTTCACCGGCGCGCGAAGCCGACCCTCCTCCTGCTGAGCAGGACCCGCGGAGGAGGGTGGTCGCTCACCGGCCCCCTCCGTGCGGGTGACAGCCGCGGAGGGCTGCCCGGAGGGTCCTGGCTCACACGAATCTTCTGACACGTAAGGACTTTTCATGGCCAAGAGCCAGTTCGTGCGGACCAAGCCGCACCTCAACATCGGCACGATGGGTCACGTCGACCACGGCAAGACCACCCTGACCGCCGCCATCACCAAGGTGCTCGCCGAGCGCGACCCGGGCGTCAACTCGTTCGTCGCGTTCGACGGCATCGACCGGGCGCCGGAGGAGGTCGCGCGCGGCATCACCATCAACATCTCGCACGTCGAGTACGAGACCGCCACCCGGCACTACGCGCACGTCGACATGCCCGGGCACGCCGACTACGTCAAGAACATGATCACCGGCGCCGCCCAGGTGGACGCCGCGATCCTGGTCGTGTCCGCGCAGGACGGCGCCATGCCGCAGACGCGGGAGCACGTGCTGCTCGCGCGCCGGGTCGGCGTTCCGTACCTGGTGGTCGCGCTGAACAAGGCGGACACCGTGGACGACCCCGAGCTGCTCGACCTGGTCGAGCTGGAGGTCCGTGAGCTCCTGTCGGAGTACGGCTTCCCGGGCGACGACGTACCCGTCGTGCGCGTCTCCGGACTGCGTGCGCTCGAGGGCGACCCGCAGTGGACCGGCGCGATCGGCGAGCTGCTGGACGCGGTCGACACCTACGTGCCGACCCCGGACCGTGAGCTGGGCGAGCCGTTCCTGATGCCGATCGAGAACGTGCTCACCATCAGCGGCCGCGGCACCGTGGTCACCGGCGCGGTCGAGCGTGGTTCGCTGAAGGTCGGCGACACGGTCGAGGTGGTCGGTCTCGGCCCGACCGTCACCAGTACAGCGATCGGTATGGAGACGTTCGGGAAGTCGCTGGAGTCCGCGGAGGCGGGCGACAACGCGGCCGTCCTGCTGCGTGGCGTGAAGCGCGACGAGGTCCGTCGCGGCCAGGTCGTGGCACTGCCCGGCAGCGTGCAACCGCACCGGAAGTTCCGCGCCCAACTGCACGCCCTGTCCACCGCCGAAGGCGGCCGCCACAGCCCCTTCGGCCCCGACTACCGCCCTCAGTTCTACTTCCGCACCACCGACGTCGACGGCGGCATCGACCTGGGCGACCTCACCCTGGTCATGCCCGGCGACACCGTCGACCTCACCGTAGAACTGTCGAAGCCGATCGCCATGAACACCGGCCTGGGCTTCGCCGTCCGAGAAGGCGGCCACACCGTAGCCGCCGGCACGGTGACCGAGCTGCTCGACTGAACAACGGCCCTCAGTTGCCGCAAGCAACTGGGGGCCGTTTCACGTGCCCTTGCGGTGGCGGAGGCCGGCGGAGATCAGGCGGCGGACGAGTTCTCGGCTGGAGACTGGGGTGGCGCCGGCGGCAATGAGGTCTTCGTAGCGGTCGCTGGGGACGTCGTAGTGGTCGCGGTCGAAGCCTCGGGCCGGAATGCCGGCGGCGCGGGCGAAGGCGTGGAGCTCGTCGTACGACTCGTCGCTGACCAGGTGGGACCAGACTCTGTTCCACGCGGGCCAGGCCGGTGGATCGATGAGGATCATCCGCGCGAGTCCTGCGCGTCGAGCAGATTGCGCCAGGCTCGGACGAACCGCGAGTTCACGTACGCCTTCGTCCACGAGCCGTCCTGGCGAACCGACGAGCCGACGTGGAAGCGCCGTACGCCGCTCTGATACAGCCACGGCACGTGCTCCGGCTGCAACGAGCCGCCGGCCATCATCACCTTCGCCACCGCGGGCTCCTCGTTGGCCAGCTTGCACAGGTCATCCAACCCGTGGCCGACCCCGAGCGACGACCCGGCAGTCAGCACACAGTCCAGCCCCGGCAGCGTCTGCAGCGCACGCCAAGCCGGCCGTTGCTCCAGTACGGCGTCGATCGCCCGGTGAAATGTCCACGGCGTACCAGCGAACGTGCTGGCCAATGCCGCCACCGAGTCGACGTCCACCTGGTTGTCAGGGGTCAGGAAGCCGAACACGAACCCGTCCACGCCCGCCGACAGATAGGACTGCGCCATCGCGGTCAGCCGGTTGAGCTCGGCGCCGTTCGTGGTGAACGAGTCGGACAGCCGCAGCATCACCCGGAGCGGCAGATCGGTCGACCGCCGGATCGCGCTGACCGTCGACACCGACGGTGACAACCCGTCGGCCTCCATCGCCGCGCACAGTTCCAGCCGGTCCGCCCCACCCTCTTGCGCCGCCTCCGCGTCCGCCGGATGCAGCGCGATGACCTCCAGCAACGACCCCATGCCCGCCATCATCCCGCATCAGGTACCGACGGACAGGAGGTGTTCACCGCCTGTCGCCCGCTCCCCGCTCAGGCGAAGGTCTGTGTGCGGCCCGAGGCCGGACACCTCCTGTCCGGCTGTCCCGGCCCGAGGCGGGATGTTCCTGGAGCCTGGCCGGAAATTGCGGTTGCACTCCTCCAGGGTCTTCTGTATCGTTTTTCTAGAACGATTTAGAAGAACGATCCAGAAGACTGCCCCACCAGCAGCCGAAGCGAGAGGAGACGAGACATGGCAGGCGTCACGCTCAAGACCGTCGCCCAGGCCGTCGGGGTGTCCCCGTCGACCGTCTCCAACGCCTACAACAAGCCCGACCAGCTGTCCGCCACGCTCCGCGAGCGGATCCTGGCCACCGCCCACGAGCTCGGCTACGCCGGTCCGGACGCGTCCGCGCGGGCACTCCGCAGCGGCAAGGCCGGTGCGATCGGGGTGCTGTTCACCGACAAGCTGGCGTACGCCTTCTCGGATCCGTACGCGGTCGGCTTCCTGGCCGGACTGGCCGAGGTCGCCGAGGAGTTCAGCACCAGTCTCCTGCTGATGCCACTGAGCTCGGCCGACCTCGTCGGCGGCAGCAACGCGGTGCAGCAGGCGGCGATCGACGCGGCGGCGATCTTCTGCGTACCGGGCGGCCACCCTGCGGTGGACATCCTGCACGCCCGCGGGATTCCGGCCGTCTCGACCGATCGCGGCGACCACCCGGACCTGTCCTGGGTCGCGATCGACGAGGTCGAAGCAGCCGCGAAGCTCGGCCAGCACCTGGCCCGGCTGGGTCACCGCGACGTCGTCGTACTGGTCGACGACAAGGGCGACCAGGCCGGTGACACCGCGGTCGATGTGGACTTCGACGAGATCGGCTGCACCGACTGCGAGCTGCGGATCCAGGGCCTGCAGAAGGGGATGCCGGACGCGCGGCTGCGGCTGGTGTCCGGCGGTCACAACGCCATCAGCTCCGGCCTCAAGGGCGCCGAGTACGTGCTCGACTCCCAGGATCGGCCGACCGCGATCGTCGGGCTGAGCGACGTCCAGGCGCTCGGCGCGATGGAGGCGATGAAGGTCCGCGGGCTGACGCCCGGCCGGGACCTGACCGTCGTCGGCTTCGACGACATCCCGGCCGCCGAGCAGGCCGGACTGACCACGATCCGCCAGCCGATCAGGGACAAGGGCCGCGCCGTCGGCCGGATCCTGCTCGACCCGGCGACCACCGAACGGCAGGTGCTGATGCCCACTCAGCTGGTCGTCCGCTCCAGCAGCGGGCCGGCGCCACGTAGCTGACAACCACACAAAACACCTGGGACCCGCAGCGGGTTCCCGGGCCGATCCCCCACGATCTCCGACGGCCGCCCGGCCGCCGGCCGACCGAACACGCTCTCAGGAGGGAGCAGAACCATGACGTACTTCATGCCCGGCAACACCGCCGTCGAGGCAACCCGCAACCTGGCGCAGTCGGCTCTCCCGAACGCTCCCCAGCAGCCGTACGACGAGCCCACCCCGCGCCGCACCTTCGCGGTCCGGTCCCGGATCAGCGCCGTACTGCGGACCGCCGCGGAGCGCGAGCTCCGGCTGGCCAACCGCATCGACCCGGCCTGCACCGCGAACTGAACACCACAGAACCCCACGCCGCACCCGCTGCGGCGTGGGGTTTTGTCGGTACGGCGTGGCACTCTGAAGGGCGTTGACGTCCTCCCACCACCTGAAGGCAGGGGATTCCAACCGTTGCGGGTTGAGGTTCGCGGTTCACAGCCGTGCCTTACTGCGCAAGAAGGCTCCCCGCGCTGCCACGGCCCGCCCGGCCGCGGTTACTGCTGGTACTACTGGTTACTTGGCTATCGCAACCGGTGAAAACACTACCCGACTCGACCGACAAAACCTGAAGGGAGGAGATGGCGTTCCCTCTCCGCCGTGAACGACGGGGTTTCCACGCCATCAAACCGATGAACGAGCCTGGGGTGTTGCTGACTGCCCGAGCCATGGTGCTGCACGACCTGGCCGCGCGGGGATTCGACGATGCGGTGATGGTGTCGGTGCTCGAGGACGCGGTGGCCGGCCGGCAGTGGTGGCTGGACCAGTGGCCGGACGGCGCTGAGCACATCGCCGGGCTGGTCGCACAGGACGTCCAGGACCGCTTGGTCGACTCCGGCGTCCGCTGGCCGCGCTGCACCGCATGCGACGACCTGAACGACCACGAGCTGCGGATCGAGCCCGAGCTCGGCCCCGACCCGCACTGGGTCTGCGAGCGCGCCGGCATCACCGTCGCACCCTTGGGCCGCCTTACGTAGCACTCAGGGCAATACCTGATTGTCCTACATGTAGCCAGGCTACTATTGTCTGTCTCCATGAAGTCCCTTGCCGCCCTCCGACTGGTCGCCGCGACCCACGCGATCGCGATCTGCCTGCAGCCGATCCTGGCCGGCGTCTACCTGAACGGCTCCGGCGGAGCGATCCGGATCCATGAGCCACTCGGCCTCGCGGTCTCGTCGATCGCGGTCATTCAGTTGCTGATAGCAACGCTCTGGTGGCGGACCGGCGGCCGGTTCGCCGCGCCGCTGGTGTCGCTGCTGGTGCTGACTGGCGAGAGCGTCCAGATCGGCATGGGGTACAGCCGTGACCTCGCCCTGCACATCCCGCTCGGCATCACCCTCGTGGGCACCGTGGTCGCCTTCGCCTTTTGGACCCGTCGCCAGCAGGCGGTGACCCGATGACGGTACGGCGGCCACGCGCATCCCTGTGGACACTGCGGATCGTCCTGCTTCTGCACGCGAGCCTGGTGGTGGCACAACCGATCCTGGCCGGGTACTTCCTGTCCGGCGAGGTCGACGCGATGAGCGTGCACGGACCGATCGGGTCGACGCTGTGGATGGTCTCGATGATCCAGTTCGTCGCCGCGATCCTGTACTGGCTGGCCGGCGGCGGCCGGATCTGGCCGCTGCTGCTGACCGTCGTGCTGTTCCTCGCCGAGTTCGTCCAACTGACCTTCGGCTACCTGCAGAACTTCGCCGTCCACGTCCCGCTCGGTACGGCGATCGTCGTCACCGTCGTGTGGATGACCGTCTGGTCGTTCCGCCCGGCCGCCCGCCGCAGCCGAAAGGAGCCCTCTCGATGAAGCTGTCCCGCCGCGGATTCCTGGCCGTTGCCGGCGGCACCGGCGCCGCCCTCACCTTGACCAACTGCGGCCTCGACCCGTCACCGTCGCAAGCCGGCGAGCTCCTGCGCAGCCAGGCCAGGCTCCCCGAACCGTTCCAGGTGCCGCTCCCGATCCCACCTGTGAAGAAACCGATCGGTACCGAGGCCGGCGCCGACTACTACCGCGTCGTACAACGCAAAGCCAGTCTGGAGATCCTCCCAGGACTCAAGACCGAGATCCTCGGGTACGACGGCCTGCTGCCAGGGCCCACGTTCGACGTACGGAGTGGGCGGACCACTGTGATCGAGCAGGTGAACCAGCTCGACGTGCCGACCGCCGTACACCTGCATGGCGGACACACCCCGGCTGCGAGTGACGGCTGGCCACTGGACCTGATCATGCCGCCCGGCGGCCACCAAGGTCACGGCGGCCACCACGCCATGCCCGGCGGCGACGTGAAGACAGGTAGTCGCGTCTACACGTATCCGAACACGCAGCGGGCCGCGACGCTCTGGTACCACGACCACCGGATGGACTACACCGCGCCTCAGGTCTACCGCGGTCTGTTCGGCTTCCACCTCGTCCGGGACGACGAGGAGGACCGTTTGCCTTTGCCTGCGGGCGATCGTGAGATCCCGCTCGTCATCGCGGACCGCGCGTTCGCCGAGGACGGCTCGTTCTTGTACCCGCAACGACCCGATGGACCCGGCGTCGAGTCGGCGTACATGGAAGGTGTTGTCGCGGACGTCACCTTGGTCAACGGGGCACCGTGGCCGGTGCACGAGGTGGACGCGGTCCGCTACCGATTCCGGATTCTCAACGCGGCCAACGCGCGCCGCTACGAGCTCGCGTTCGACAAGGGACCGGCGAAGTTCGTCCAGATCGGCAGCGACGGCGGACTGCTCGACGCGCCGATCGAGCACGACACCCTGGTGATCGCGCCGGCCGAACGCTTCGACGTGATCGTGGACTTCTCGC
Organism: Kribbella sp. NPDC050124; assembly: GCF_044460355.1. NCBI lineage: Bacteria > Bacillati > Actinomycetota > Actinomycetes > Propionibacteriales > Kribbellaceae > Kribbella > Kribbella sp. NPDC050124. The sequence goes on along the minus strand of NZ_JBITJU010000004.1, from coordinate 461,149 downwards.
CGTACCAGCCTGGTGACGAGGTCACGATCGTCAACAAGCTGGACGGCAACGCGAACGTCCTGCGGTTCAGAGTCGCCCGGAAGGCCACCGACGACAGCAGCATCCCGGCCAGGCTCTCGTCGTACGCCGTGCTGCCCAAGCCGGCCGGGATCGTGAAGCGGAGGTGGAAGTTCAGCCGGGGCGACGCCGGTGGTCACAAGGGCTGGACGATCAACGGGAAGGCCTTCGACCCGGGGGTGATGCAGGCGCAGGTCAAGCTGGACCAGTACGAGATCTGGACCTTCGTCACCGACGTCCACCACCCGGTGCACGTCCACCTCGCACCGTTCCAGGTGTTGAGCCGCGGCGGTGGCGGGCGCGGCGCGTACGACGGCGGTTGGAAGGACACCGTGGACATCCGGCCCGCCGAGGTGGTCGACGTCCTGGTCAAGTTCACCGCCCACAAAGGCAAATACCTGATCCACTGCCACAACCTCGAGCACGAGGACATGGCGATGATGGCGGGGTTCGAGACGGTCTAGGTACGGCGCCGGACGCGCAACGCCAGCGCGAACAGCCAGGCCCAGCCGATCGTCACGGCGAGCCGCTGGAACAGACCGGCCACGTCGACCAGCGACTCGGTCTGGTCGAACCCGGTGCCGGCCAGCACGAACGTCGCGGCGAAAGCGGTTGCACTGAGCAACGAATACACCCGCCACTTCCAACCACGGCCGCCGGACAGCACGACCTGGGCCAGCGCGAGCGCGAGGAACGCGGGCAGCGAGAAGCCGTCGTGGAGTGCGCCGATCGTGGTGTACTCCACGGCGTCCGGCGTACCGACCGGGAACCCGCTCACCGGGTCGGTCACGAAGATGCCGGCTCCTACCAGGCCGAGGCCCCAGATCCCGATCAGCACGGCGCCGGCGCGCAAGCCGGACCGCCAGAGGCCGACGGCGCAGGCGATGGTCAGCAGACCGCAGACCAGGAAGTTGGCGGTCTGCACCCACCCGTGCTCGCCGAGCGCCAACGAGCTCACCGGGTGGCGCATCGGGTCATACCCTGAACCTTTGAGGGCGCCCTCGATCAAGAACGTGAGTACGAACAGAGGTCCCGCCACCAACCCACACTCGACAAGTCGATTGTTGACCTGCTGACTGCGCATCAGCGGACGCCTTCCGCCAAGGCTTCGGCGGCTCGGGTGCGGAGGGCGGCGCGGTCTATGCCTGCGGTTGTCAGGGCTCGGGCTACTCGGTTTCGGTCGGAGTCGAGGATGCCTGCGAGGATGCGGACGGAGCCGATTCGGGTTCCGCCGACCTTGGGCTCGGCGTCGAGGGCGCGTTTGAGGAGGAGGCGGACCGACTCGCCGATCTGGGGGTCGCGGCTGTGGTCGGGTGTTGCTTCGGGCAACAAGCCGATGCGGACCGCGATCCCGGCGATTGCCAGGCTGTGCTCCCATTCGCGATCGAGAGCCGCCCGGATCACATCCTCGGTCAGCCCGGCGTCGGCCAGCAGCCGCGCGGCGGGGTTGTTCTCCATCGCGGCCAGGGCTAGCAGCACGTGCTCGGCCTCGATGGTCCGGGACCCGTCCCTGCGGGCGACCTCCCGCGCACCACGCACCAGGATGGTGCGAACGTCCTTCGCGTCGGACGACATCAGCGCCTCCTCAGGGCGACGCCCGCGGCGATCAGCCGCTTGGCGTGTTTCTTGTGAACGGCCTGCCGGGTGACCCCCAGCACCTCGGCCACGTCGGACCAGCTCCAGCCGGCCCGCATCGCCTGCTCCACCTGGCTGTCCTCCAGCCGGTCGGCCAGCCGGCGCAACGCCACCACCGCGGCCAGGCCGGCCGCGGGGTCCTCGGGATCCACCAACTCGGTCATGTAAGCAACTTAAGTTGACAACCCGCCCCTGTCAACCAAAGTTGCTAAACCCGCACCCTTGACGCCAGGCCAACGACTTCCCTATATTCAACATATCGGTTGATCAAGGAAATGGTTGATAAAGATGACGGTTGACGACGACCAGCTTGACAAGGCCTTCGCCGCGCTCGGCGACCCGGTCCGGCGAGCGATGATCGCGCGGCTGTCCCGCGGCCCGGCCACCGTGAACGAACTGGCCGAACCGTTCCCGATCACCAAGCAGGCGGTGTCGCGGCACATCCAGGTGCTCGAGACCGCCGGGCTGATCACCCGGACCCGGGACGGCCAACGCCGTCCCTGTCACCTGGTGCCGGCCGTTCTCGAGGCCCTGACGAGCTGGATCGACGAGTACCGGCTCGAGACCGAACGCCGGTTCCGCCGGCTGGACGCCGTACTGAAAACCGTGAAGGAGCAGGAGCAATGAACGCCACCACCATCAGCGCCCCCGAAGGCACCCCGTTCGTCGAGGTGACCCGGGAGTTCGACGCCACCCCGGCGCAGCTGTTCAAGGTCACCACCGACCCGAATCTGCTGACCGAGTGGCTGGGCCCGCGCGGCCTCGACATGACGGTCGAGACGTACGACGTGCGCCCCGGCGGCAGCTACCGCTACATCCACCACGACGAGTCCGGTGAGTACGCCTTCCGCGGGGTCTTCCACACCGTCGAGCAGGACAAGCTCGTCATCCAGACCTTCGAGTGGGAAGGCGCGCCGGGCGACGTCTGCCTGGAGAAGGCCAGCTACGAGCCGACCGAGACCGGCGTCCGGCTGCATACCCGGTCGGTGTTCAGTTCGGTGCAGAGCCGCGACCAGTTCGTCGCGTCCGGCATGGAGGTCGGCCTCCGCGACTCGATGGACCGGCTGGCCGAGCTCGTCACGAAGGAGGGCTGATCATGACCGAGGTCGTCGTCGACATCTCGGTATCCCTGGACGGCTACGTCACCGGGCCCAACGTCAGCCTCGACAACGGCCTCGGCGACGGCGGCGAGGCGCTGCACGAGTGGGTCTTCCACGGCACCGCCGAGGACCGCAACGTGCTCGACGAAGCCTTCGCGGCCACCGGTTCGGTCATCCAGGGCCGGAACCTGTTCGACATCATCGACGCTCCGCAGGGCTGGAACGACGAGATGGGGTACGGCGCGAAGCCGACCGGCGAAGTGAATCCGCCGATCTTCGTGGTGACCCACTCCGCGCCGGAGAAGACCCGGCTGGGCGATCGGTTCCGGTTCGTCGGCTCTGTCGAGGACGCCGTCACCCAGGCCCGGGAGGCGGCCGGCGACAAGGACGTCTACGTGATGGGTGGCGGGCAGATCTGCCACCAGGTGCTCGCCGCCGGGCTGGCCGACGTACTGCGGTTGCACGTGGCGCCCGTCGTCCTGGGTGACGGGACCCGGTTGTTCCCGGCCGACGCGGCGCCGACGTACTCGCTGGATCTGATCGGACTGGTCTCCACACCGGCCGCGCAGCATCTCACCTACCGAGTCAAGAAGGAGAAGGTGTCATGGGCAACGTCATAGCCTCCGCCGTCGTCTCCCTCGACGGTTTCGTCGCGGACACCGAGGACGGTGTCGGCGCACTGTTCGACTGGTACTACAACGGCCCCGTCGAGGTCTACGGCACCGATCCGGGGCGTCCGTTCCACGTCAGCCAGGCGAGCGCCGACTACCTCAACGCGACCTGGCCGAACATCCGGGTCTGCGTGATCGGGCGCCGGCTGTTCGACATCACCAACGGCTGGAACGGCGTCCCCGCGGTCGGCGACCACGTGGTCGTGGTGACCCACGAGGCGCCCACCGACTGGCCGTTCCCGGACGCGCCGTACACGTTCGTCAACGGGATCGAGGACGCGATCGCAAAGGCCAAAGAGCTCGCCGGTGACGGTGACATCGCGCTGACCGGCGGCAACCTGACCGGTCAGGCTCTGGCCGCCGGCCTGGTCGACGAGGTCGCCTACAACCTCGCGCCGGTGGTGTTCGGCAGCGGGGTGAAGTTCTTCGGCGACTACGTCGGCGAACATGTCCTGCTGGACAACCCGAAGGTCGTCGAGGGCGACCGGGTCACCCACCTGCACTATCGCGTCAGCAAAGGGTGAGCCGCGATGACGGTCCGCGAGCCCGGGGCCACCTCGGTGAAGCCGGCGTCCTGGACCACGGGGAGTCCGCTCCTCAACAGTTGCTGCCAGCGCTCAGGGGTGGCGGTGCGCACCGCCAACGCGAAGTCCGCCGCCACCCACTCCTTCCGGCGGGCCGCAGGTAGCGCGAGCCAAGTGAGGTGCGCACCGTGACCGCACTGCGCCATCGCCTTCCCACTGGACATCTCCAGTCCGGGGTTGATCCACAGGACCGGCTCATCAGCGGCAACGCCGGGCAACTCTGACGGATCCTCGAAGTCCGTCCCGGTCACCTGCAGCTTCGCGAGATCCTTCGGTACGGCGTCCAGCGGCACCGGCGGGAACACCCGGACCTCCGCGGTCGAGCCGTGCACCGTGATCCCCGGCAACGCCTCGGCCCGACGCCATTCCGCCCCGCGCGCCCGCCGTACCACCTTCCGGATCCGGTCGTCCTGCCAGGTGTGCATCGCCTCGGCCCACTCCCCCTCCCCGACCGACCGCTCGTCGGCAAGGATCGCCAGCACCGCCCGAGCCGCCGTCTCGAGCGCATCCGTCTGCGCGGGCCGCGCGTTCTTCTCGACTCGCACCACGAGAGTGAGCACCTGTTCCACGTCGTGAGTCTGCCAGGGCTGTAAGTTGGCGGCATGCAGCAGTACCTGGAGCTTCTTCGGCACGTGCTGGACAACGGGGTTGAGAAGACGGACCGGACCGGCACGGGCACGCTGAGCGTGTTCGGGCACCAGTCGCGGTGCGACCTCCGCGCGGGCTTCCCGGCGGTGACGACGAAGAAGCTGCACCTGCGCTCGGTGATCGGTGAGCTGATCTGGTTCCTCAGCGGCTCGACCAACGTCAAGTGGCTGCACGAGAACAACATCTCGATCTGGGACGAGTGGGCCGACGCCGACGGTGAGCTCGGCCCGGTCTACGGGTACCAGTGGCGGTCCTGGCCGACCCCGGACGGCCGGCACGTGGACCAGATCGCCGGCGTGATCGAGTCGATCAAGAACAAGCCCGACTCCCGCCGGCACATCGTGAACGCCTGGAACGTCGCCGACGTGGACGACATGGCGTTGCCGCCCTGCCACACGATGTTCCAGTTCTACGTCGCCGGTGGCCAGCTGTCCTGCCAGCTGTACCAGCGGTCGGCCGACATCTTCCTCGGAGTCCCGTTCAACATCGCGTCGTACGCGCTGCTCACGCACATGGTGGCGCAGCAGACCGGGCTTGAGGTCGGCGACTTCGTCCACACGCTCGGCGACGCGCACCTGTACCTGAACCACCTGGACCAGGCCCGGCTGCAACTCACTCGCGAGCCCCGGTCGCTGCCGACCCTGAAGCTGAACCAGCGGGACGCGATCGACGCCTACGAGATCGCCGACGTCGAGCTGGTCGGCTACGACCCGCACCCCGGGATCAAGGCGCCCATCGCGGTATGACCGTGATTCTGATCGCCGCGGTCGGCGCCAACGGCGTGATCGGGCGGGACAACGACCTGCCGTGGCGGATCCGCGAGGACCTGCAGCACTTCAAGGCGCTCACGCTCGGCCACACGCTGGTGATGGGCCGTAAGACCTACGACTCGATCGGCCGCCCGCTGCCCGGCCGCCGTACCGTCGTCGTCACCCGGCAACCCGACTGGACCGCCGAGGGCGTCGACGTCGTCCACACCCTCGAAGAGGCGCTCAAGTACGACGGTGACCTCTACGTCGCCGGCGGTGGTGAGATCTACCGCCAGGCCCTCCCGTACGCCGACCGCCTCGAACTCACCGAGGTCGCCCAGTCCCCCACCGGCGACGTCACCTTCCCCACCCTCACCCCCAACACCTGGCTCGAGACCGCTCGTGACCCACACGACGGCTTCGCGTTCGTCAGCTATACACGACGCTGATCACCACGGAGCACTCCGATCCGGAATGCTCCGTGGGATTGCGAGCGATCAGCCCGCGACCGCCGGAGCGGTCGCGGACAGCTTTTCCTCTAGGTCGTTGAGCAGCGCGCGGACAGGCCCCCAGCACAACATCACGCTGTCCCGGTCGAAGCCCGGCTGCTCGGCGAGTTCCTTCCGCGGGTGGACGAAGTTTCGGAAGTCGCGCACGTTGTGCATGAACTTGGTAGCGTCGAGTTGGATGAAGCCAAGTGCCTTCGCTCGGTCGATCAAGAACTCCATTGACGCTCGCTCTGGTTCGACACGCCGCCGCCGGTCGCGCCCTCCGACGAGGATCTCACGGTTCCGGAATTCCTGATCCCGCTCAGTCAGGACGGCGTGCAGAATTCCTTCCACCAAACTGCCGATACCAATGATCGCGAACGTGTAGGCGCCGTTGGCCTCGCATATCCGGGTCTCGCCGAGTCGTCGGAGCAGCCCCGTGACCGTGGCATCGTCGGCGATGATGGATCGCAACCGCCGCTCCATCTCTTCCGGCTCGGTGAACACCGGATGTGTCCCGTCTCCGGACAGCTGTGCCAGGACCGGCCGATGACCTACATACGAGATCACGAGCTGTTCTGGCTCAAGGATGCCGTTGACGAGCGCATGAAAGACCTGCGCAACCTCGGCGCCGGCGTCGTACTCGATCGGGTCACAGATTCGGCAGAGAAGATGTTCGACGTCGGCTGTACCGTTGCGCTCCGTCAGCTGCTCGACCAGCCACGGAACTCGCGGTGTGCCGTCGTACTCCGGCGGGTCCTCCCAGGCCGAACGCCGCAGCAGACTTTCCAGCTCATGGCCGCGTCGCTCGTACGGACCTTCGTAATCGATGATGACCTTTGCGAGGCGTTCGATGGTCCGGCCGTCCAGCGATCGGGTCGTCATGCGTGTCCCTTCCCCTCGTTGATGACCACTTCGAGAGCTTCCGTGAGGCGGCCGACGATTCGCTTGCCTCGGCGCTTGAACCCAAGCTCCCGCATCGCCTGCTCGATCCGGACCTCTCTGATGACGTGTAGTTCGTCGGACAGCAGCCAGCGAAAGACGTCGACAAGCTGTTGTTCCGTGTAGTCGGTGATGTCGGCCCCCGGCTGAATCCACGGCTTGGCCAGGGAGCGGCTGGGGGAGACGGGTTGCGGCACCGGCGGCTGGATGTCCGGCGCGGGGGACCCGACAGGTTCCGGCTCCTTCATCGCAAGCCGCCAGCTCTCAAGGATCTTCTCCAGCTCGGTCTCCGCGTTCGCGAACCAAGCTGTTGACCAGAGCCGATGGAACTTCCAGCCCAGATTCTCTAGGTGCGACTGCCGGAGCCTGTCACGGTCTCGTGCGCTGTGGGCCTGGTGATACTTCTCGCCGTCGGCCTCGACTGCGAGCACCATTCGGCCGGGTTGTTCCGGATGACCGAGGGCGAAGTCGATGCGGTAACCGTCCGAGAAGCCCCACTGCGGATAGACGGGCACGCCTGACTCCACCAAGGCCTTCTGGATGCTCGCCTCGAGTCCGTTCAGCTCGACGGGCACCAGGCGACCGACCCGGCCAAGGTCGCCGCCCAGGGCTGCGAACTCAAGGAACCGCCGCAATAGCTCATCGCCGGTCGGCTCCTCCTTCGGCGCCAGATCTGCGGCCGAGAATGACGACACGACAGTCATCCGGCGTTTGGCCCGAGTCACGGCGACATTCAGGCGGCGCTGTCCACCTTCCTTGATCAGCGGACCGAAATTACGCAAGACCCTGCCGTCGGAACGCTTCGCGTAGCCGATCGACAAGATGATCGCGTCCCGCTCGTCGCCTTGTACCCGCTCCAAGTTCTTGATGAAGAATCGCCGGGACACACCCGCCGTGTCACCGAAGAACTCTGCCAGCTGGGGCCGGTCCTTCAATTCTTGCCGGAGCGCCATGTCGATCCGATCGGCATGCTTCTGGCTCATCGCGATGACGCCGAGGCTCTCTTCGGGACGATCTTCGGCATGCTCAAGGATCCGCTCGACCACCTTGTCGACCTCGGCCGGCGCTGACCCGTCCTGTCCCGGCTGCGCGATCCCGTCGACAACGTCCAGGCTAATCGGCGCACCCTCGAGCACGCCTGGGAACGTGACCAGATCATCGTTATAGATCTCGTGATTCGAGAAGGCGATCAAGCGCTCGTCACGACTGCGGTAGTGCCACCGGAGCAGGTGCCGGTTCGGCAGCAGGCTGGTCAGCCTGGCCAGAATCGACTCGTACGATGTCAGCCCTCCAGTACCATCATCGTCCTCGCTCTCCTCGTCTGCACCGGCCAAGACGCGCTGAAAGTACGACGATGGAGGCAACTGTCGATCGTCGCCGGCCACCACGATCCGACGTCCGCGAACGATTGAGGTGACCGCATCCTGCGGAAGGATCTGGCTCGCCTCGTCGAAGATCACGATGTCGAAGAGTCGGGCAGCGGGTAGCGTCTTGCTGACCAGCAAGGGCGACATCGCCCAGCACGGCCGAACCGCCAGGAGGACGTCAGGCGCCGCCTCCACCAATTTGCGCAATGCCATATGCCCGGTCTTGCGGGCAGCCTGCGCCCGGACGAGCTGGCTCTGGTCAGGGTGTTCGTCGCAGGCCTCGCTCAACCTCCGCGCGATCTCGCGCCGTACCCTGCGTGGCGCGAGGTCGCGTAGTCCGGTATCCGCCGCCCCGAATTCGGCGACTGTTCGATCGTGGCTCTTCGCCACGAACTCCCGGAGCACACCAGAATCGATCTTGAACTGATCGAGCAGGGAGTGGATCCAGGCGTAGCGCAGGATCGCCGCCGCCTCGTCCGCGTCGGCACGGCGCTCTGCGACCTCCGCGAGCAGCGGTCCAAGGCCGATGCCCTCGAACCCCTCGCGAAGCTCGGTCAGCCTCGGCACCCGCCACAGCGTGTCCTGGTCCGAATCCAGCTCGGCGAGCTGCGATTCAACATCCTCGGCGGGCCGCTGGTCGAGATCCATGACCTGAGTACAAAGCGCGACTGCAGCCAACTGATCGCGGAGTTCGCGATAGTGCGAGGTGATCTCGCCGAGACGGTTGACCGTCATCGGTGTGCTCTCATCGCCGGCGAGCTCCCGCCAGCGTTCGAGGTGGCGGCGAAGCTCCAGGAGTTCGCGATGAAGGTCACGCCGTGCTTTGACGCCGCGCCGGGACATCGACCGGACCTGCTTGATCAACTTGCGGCGTGTGCCAAACGACAGCTTGGCGCCCTCCGCCTTCCGCACCGATCTGTCCGCGGTTGCGAGGTATAACGAGTGCAGGTCGGTCTTGAAGACATCTTCACCAAAATCGGCGACCGATCGCTCGATCGAACCTAGGAGCTCCAGAACATCCTGCCATTCCGATACCGCCGATGGACGGACGAGACCAGTCTCCTGCAAGAGCCATTCCATGTCCCGCGTGCTTTGACGCAAGGTGGTTCGCGTCAGACCATCGAGTTCGGCCAGCACATTCTCGATGTCTTCCGTCGTCCGTACGATCGCACGTGACCAGGGCGACTCCCCACGTTGTACCCGGACGCCCCCGGCTTCGATGTACTCGCGAAGATCGCGGGTGACAATGTCGATCGTCTCGGCGCTCAAGACTCGCAGTCCGCTGCCACGGAACCGCAGTCTTGTCTGCACTCCGGGCGTGAGAGTAAAGGACGCTTCAAGAGTCCGGTACGCAGACAATCCCCACGGCTGCCGGACGGAATGGAGCTCTTGCGCGTATCTGACGACTCGCTGCCGTCGGTCGATGTACCTGGCCGAACTCTCGTCGATGCGAACTGCAGGCTCAAGCGCGGCTCGATCCAAGCTCTGCGTCAGCTGCTGCGCCAACTGCCGCTTATTGAGCTTCTGTTGATGAAGATCGAGCACCAGTCCATCGAGGTCGACAGCGGCCAGTCGCTGAGTCACTGCCTCGATGGCGGCACGCTTTTCAGCGACGAACAAGACCTTCAGTCCGCGTCCAGTTGCTCCGGCGATGATGTTGGCGATCGCCTGACTCTTACCTGTTCCCGGAGGCCCCTCGATCAGGACGTTGCGTCCGGACAACGCTGCGGCGATTGCTCGCTCCTGGGACGAGTCTGCGTCCTGAACCAGGATCTCGTCTGCGGGTGCGAGGTCGTCGATTGTGACCTCAGCGAAGTCTCGGTCGTCGTCCAGCAGGGAGCGCTCGGCCAGCTTGTCTCCAGCCAACGCAGCGATGACGTCGTTAGCGGCCAACAGTTCGGTCGACCTACGCAGGTCCTCGACCATGGGCAGCTTCTCGTAGCTGAACAAGCCGATCGCGACCCGACGCTCGAGTTCGACCGTGATCGGTTGCATCCCGAGAACCCGGTGCAGGACGCGGTAGGTCTGTTCCAGTTGCTCGGCAGGATCTGTTGTCTCCCCGAGCACGGCAACTACCTTCTCGTGGAAATCGTCCAGATCGAAGGAAGCGCCGTACTCGGTGGTCAGCGAGTACAGCAGAACCGGATTGATATCGACCTCGTCACCGACCCGCAAGCTGTAGTCGCTCTCGCTGACCGTCTTGGCCTGGATGTCGACCGAGCGCAACAGGACCGGTGCACGCAAAGGTGGCACCGGTCGGCCGCCCGCGCCTCGCCGTGTCGTGCTGACAGCCAGCAGTCCGTGCGCGATTCGGCCTGCGCTGATTCCCTGTTCTTCCTCGAGAGCGACGATGCGTCGCTTGATGTTCTTCGCGCGCATACATGCGTCCCGATGAGCCTCGGGATCTGGATACAACCTGGTCATGGTCACCGCGGTCCCGGTCAGCAGCGCGCGAAGCGACTCAGGTGCGGCACGGGTCAAGTCCAAACTCGCAGTCTTTGTGTCACGAAAGTGCAGCAACGTGTTACGCGGTCCAAGGTCGATCAGGCTCGCGGCCCACTCCTCCGCTTTCGCCCTGACCAGATCCAGACGTGCGTTATCGGCTGATGATGGCAAACTGCTCCCCCTCCAACGAAACGATCCGCCCGGCCGACTGGAGCCGCCGAGGCCCGCCGTTCCGTGGCGAGCCTTATAGTCTGGGTATTACTCAGCGTTAGGTCAAGGCCTCGAAAAGTAAGGCTATTTTGCTAAACCTCACTTGCTGCAGATTCACGAAGCTGGCTCGAGACCGCTCTTGAGCCGCACGACGGCTTCGCGTTCGTCAGCTATCGGCGTCGCTAGGTCGTGGCTGGTGGCCCCCGCCGTCGCGAGCAGGTGCTCGGTGCGGTGCATCGGCGCGCTGGAGCGGCGGCCTCGATGTGGTTCCATCGTGGCCGTTGCTCCAGTGCGGCGAGGTGCCGTGCCGAGTGCGGCGCAGTAGGCGGGGGCCACCAGCCACGGCCTAACAACGAGTAGGCAACGGGGCAGCGCTGGAACCCCGGAACCGCGTAGATTGTGTGCGCGTCACGGAGGTGACAGCGCACTGGCCCGGGGGCGCCTCGTGGAGGGGAATCGACGATGACCGAAGCAGACAACACAGCAGGTGCGGCGGCTCAGCCCGCGGCGGCGGCACCAGCGCCGTTGCAGCCGCCGACGGCCACCGCGCCGGGGCTGATACTGACCGCTCCGCCGCCGTCACAGCCCGTGGCCGCGACGGCCGCGCCGAGTATGGCGCCGGCGGTCGACCCGGCTGCGCTGCCCGGACTGGACTCGAAGGTGGACACCTTCCTGGCCGCGCTGATGACGGCCGAGCCGCGGTCGCCGGAGTTCGCCGCGAAGGCCAGTGACGTCCGCAGCATGGGCGACGTCGACATCCGCGCCGCGGCGGACAGCTCGAACCGGCTGCTCAAGTCGCCGGTCCGGGCGCTGCAGGAAGGCGGTCTGTCCGAGGGCTCCACGGTCGGCAAGACCCTGCTCGAGCTGCGCCGTACGGTCGAGGACCTGGATCCGAAGGAAGCCAGCGGTCCGAAGAAGCTGCTCGGGATGATCCCGTTCGGGGACAAGATCGAGGACTACTTCCGCAAGTACCAGAGCGCGCAGAGCCACCTCGAGGGCATCCTGCACGCGCTGCGCAACGGCCAGGACGAGCTCGGCAAGGACAACGCCGCGCTGAACCTGGAGAAACAGCAGCTCTGGGACGCGATGACCCGGCTGAACCAGTACGTGTACGTCGCCGAGCGGCTGGACGCCCGGCTGTCGGCGGCCATCGCCGAACTGGAGGCGACCGACCCGGACAAGGCGAAGGCGTTCCGCGAGGACGTGCTGTTCTACGTCCGGCAGAAGCACCAGGACCTGCTCACCCAGCTGGCGGTGTCGATCCAGAACTACCTGGCCATCGACATCGTGATCAAGAACAACATCGAGCTGATCAAGGGTGTCGACCGCGCGTCCACGACCACGGTCTCGGCGCTCCGTACGGCGGTCATCGTGGCGCAGGCGCTGAGCAACCAGAAGCTGGTGCTGGACCAGATCAGCGCGCTGAACACCACCACCAGCGGCATGATCGAGCGGACCTCGCAGATGATGCGGGACAACTCGGTGGCGATCCAGCAGCAGGCCGCGTCGGCGACGATCGGGCTGCCGCAGCTGCAGGCCGCGTTCGCGAACATCTACGCGACCATGGACGCGATCGACACGTTCAAGGTGGAGGCGCTGGACAACATGGCCGCCACCATCGGGACGCTGGAGACCGAGGTGACCAAGTCGCGCGCGTACCTGGACCGGGTCGCGCAGCAGGACCAGCGTGTCGTGCACGGCAGCCTCGACCTCGACCTCGGTCGCTGACACGGGCACATGGGTTGGGGGACGGGGTTGAATGGCGCTCGGTGACTTCATTGCGCGGCTCACTGGCCGCAAGGCGGAGCCCGAGCCCGCGCCTGTCCCCCGTCCGCCGACGACCGGCGACCTGCTCGCGTCGCTGACCCGCGTCGAGCAGTTGGTTGCCGAGGGCGCCGTACCGGCGGCGGTCGCGTCCCGGGTCGCGCGGGTGGTCCGGACGGTGCGGGAGACGATCCCGCGGCTCGGGAACCTGGGCGGCAGCGCGCAGGCGTACTCGGTGATGGCGACCGCGACCGACTACCTGCCGGAGGCGATCGGCGGCTACCTGCGGCTGCCGCGGCAGTGGGCGGACACCCGGCCGGTGGACAAGGGCAAGACGTCGCTGATGATCCTGATCGACCAGTTGGACCTCTTGGGCTCCACGATGGACAAGGTGTTCGACGCGGTGAACCGGGCCGACGCGGCGGCGCTGATCGCCCACGGCCGGTTCCTGCAGGAGAAGTTCGGCACCGGATCGACCGGCGGGGACCTGGCCCTCGGCCCGGCATCAGGACCATTGGATCCACCACCTGGACGAGGAGGAGCATGAGCGAGGGGGGCAAGTCCCTGCAGCAAGCCGTCACGGACCTGCTGGCTGTGGCTGCTCGTGCGGGCGTCCCGGAGGACAAGGCCCGCGCCGAGGCGTTGTCGCTGGCGGCCGCGTTGGCCGAGTCCGCGACCGGTGCGCCGGCGGACTGGGCGAAGGCGACTCCTGGTGCGACCACTCAGGACTTCTTCGACGCAGCCGTGCGCGGACGTCGGTGGCGCGGAGCGCCTACCGCGACGTTGGTGGAACTGATCGCCGAAGGCTCGGTGGAGAAGGTTGCCTACGCGCAAGCGCTCGCGGAGGTGGCGTCGGCTGCGTGCACCTTGGGTGAGCCGACGATGCGGGTTGTGGGGAATGCTTCCGTGGCTGCGGCGGCTCAGTTGCAGGCCGCGGGAGCCCAACCGCTTCAGGTGACCGCGGAACCGCAGCCGAAGGCTGCCGTCGAGGCAGTGCCGGTGGAAGAGCTGCCGGCGAAGACGGTGGACGAGCTGCTGGCGGAGTTGGACGAGCTGACCGGGTTGACCTCCGTGAAACGGGAGGTGCACCGGCAGGTCGCCGTACTGCGGGTGGAGAAACTGCGGACCGAGGCCGGGCTGAAGAGTCCGACGATCACGCGGCACCTGGTGTTCGTCGGGAATCCGGGCACCGGCAAGACGACCGTGGCGCGGCTGGTGAGCGGGATCTACAAGGCGCTCGGACTGCTGTCGAAGGGGCAGCTGATCGAGGTCGACCGCTCCGAGCTGGTCGCAGGGTACCTCGGCCAGACCGCGACGAAGACCGCCGACGTGGTCGCGTCCGCGGCGGGCGGGGTGCTGTTCATCGACGAGGCGTACAGCCTGACCGCGGGCGAGTTCGGCGCCGACCAGTACGGCCGGGAGGCGGTCGACACGCTGGTCAAGGAGATGGAGGACCGGCGCGACGACCTGGTCGTGATCGTGGCCGGCTACCCCGAGCCGATGGCGGAGTTCATCGCGGCGAACCCGGGGCTGGCCAGCCGGTTCCGGACCACGATCGGGTTCGACGACTACAGCGACGACGAGCTCGCCGAGATCCTCACCGGGCTAGCCGAGGGCGCCGACTACGAGCTGGTCCCCGACGCGCTGGCGAAGTTCCGCGAGATCCTCGCCGCGACGCCGCGGGGCCGGTCGTTCGGCAACGGCCGGTTCGCCCGGAACGTGCTGGAGGCCGCGATCGGCCGGCACGCGTGGCGGCTGCGCGACGTCACGGCACCCACCAGGGACGAACTGCGTCAGATCCTCGCCGAAGACCTGACCGACGAGCCTGAACAGCCCGAACCCTCGGCCGGGACAGCGGAAAAACCTGAGCAGGTTGAGCAAGGAGAAGAGGCGTGACCCAGACCCAGAGTGCGCCGCCGGCGACTTGGTCGCCGCCGGCCCAGCAACCGGCCGCGCCACCGTCCCAGCAGCCCGGTGCGCAGCAGCCCAAACGCGGCCCGGTCGCCGCGTGGTTCGAGGGCACGCCGGGGCGGATGCGGGCGTTCCTGATCCTGGCCGCGGCGATGAGCGTCGTCTTCGGCCTGGCTGCAGCGCAGGGGTTCCGGCAGTCCGACGGCGCGCTCGAACGCGCCGAGGCCAACGCCGCCCAGCTGGTCCGGATCCAGGCGATCCACACCAACCTGGTCAGTGCCAACGCCGACGCCACCAACGCGTTCCTGGTCGGCGGTCTCGAGCCGCCGGACCAGCGCCAGCACTTCGTCGACTCGCTGGCCGAGGCGGCGCGGCTGATCGCCGAGGCCGCGACCGCGCAGCCCGCGGACCAGGAGGCGCTCGGCGCGCTCAACCAGACCCTGGTCACGTACAACGGCCTGATCGAGCAGGCCCGGGCGAACAACCGCCAGGGGCTGCCGATCGGATCGCAGTACCTGAAGGACGCGAACGCCGTACTGCAGAACGACTCGCTACCGCTGGTGAAGGCGCTGGTGCAGGCCAACGAGGAGCGGGTCGACGCCGAGTTCGACGGCATCGGGTACGGCAGCATCTGGGTGCTCGTCAGCGGTCTACTGACGCTGGTGGTCTTCGGGATCACGTTGCGCTGGCTGGCCCGTCGTACGCACCGCTACATCAACGTGCCGATCGCGGCCGGCGGCGTACTCGTTCTGCTGACCACGATTGTCGGCGGACTCGCGCTCGCCAACGCATCCAGTGACGCGTCCAACACCCGTACGGACGCCTACGACCAGACGCTGGCGCTGTCCCGGGCCAGGATCGCCGCGTACGACGCACGGTCGAACGAGAGCCTCACCCTGATCGCCCGCGGCTCCGGCGATGCCTACGAGAAGGCCTACCAGGACGCCTCGGTAGTGGTGGTCGACCAGCTGTACAACATCCCCGGCTCGGATCTCGAGGGGCAATGGGGCGCCTACAAGAAGGTGCACGTCAAGGTCCGCGAGCTCGACACGAACGGCAACTGGGACCAGGCGGTCGACCTAGCCATCGGCAAGGCTTCCGGCAGCAACTCCGTCGGCACGTTCACCGCGTTCGACGAGAGCTCCGCCGGTGACTTGAAGACGTCGAGCGAGGCGGTGCACAGCGAGTTGACCGACGCCCGTGACGGCCTGCCGCCGATCGGCTGGCTGGGCATCCCGATCGGGATCGCGGCCGCGTTGCTGGTCGCCTGGGGCATATCACAGCGACTGGAGGAGTACCGATGAGGAAACTGGTCGTCCCGGTCGCGGCCGCGCTCGCGATCCTGCTCACCGCCACCGCCTGCAGCTCCGGCGACTACGCCGCCACCGAGATCCCGCCGAAGCCGCAGCCGTCCGCCACCTCGGCGGCACCGCCTGCCACGCAGCCTCCCTGCGGCAACCCGGTCGCCTCCTACGCCCCCGAGGGCGCGATGCCACAGCCCAACGCCATGCCTGCCGGAACCTACATGGCGAAGATCCAGCAGCGCGGACGGCTGATCGCCGGCGTGTCGGCGGACAGCCTGAACCTGGGCGCGCGGAACCCCCTCACCGGGCAGATCGAGGGATTCGACATCGACATGGTGCGGGCCGTCGCGAAGGCTATCTTCGGCGACCCGAACAAGGTCGAGCTCCGGGTGATCTCCAGCCCGCAGCGGATCCCGGTGCTGCAGAAGGAACAGGTCGACATCGTCGCGCGGAACATGACGATCAACTGCTCGCGGTGGAACCAGATCGCCTTCTCCGCGGAGTACTACCGTTCCGGCCAGAAGACGCTGGTGCCGAGTGAGTCGACGGCGAAGAGCATCAAGGACCTGGCCGGCAAGCCGGTCTGCGCCCCAGCCGGCTCGACCAGCTTGGACAACCTGAAGAAGTTCAGCCCGCAGGCGATCCCGATTACCGCCGACACCGACACCGGCTGCCTGGCGCTCTTCCAGTCGGGCAAGGCTTACGCCATCACCGGTGACGACACGGTGCTCGCGGGCGACGTCGCCCAGGACCCGTACGCCAAGGTGATCGCGGAGCGGATCAGCGATGAGCCCTATGGTCTGGGGATGTCGCTGAAGAACGACGAGTTCGTGCGGTTCGTGAACCAGGTGCTCGCGCAGATGAAGACCGACGGCACGTGGATGATTTCGTACAACAAATGGCTCGGTAAGGCCCTCGGTGACCTGACCACGCCCCCGCCGTCCGTCTACGGCCGGATCCCGAAGCAATGACCGTTCGTACGCCGACGGCCTCGGCGCCGGCGCCGCCGGGGAGGATGGGGAGCAGCATTCCGGCGACGGAGCTGCTCTCGTTCCTCGATGCGCTGGGCACCTGGCGGGACCGCCGGAAGGCCGAGCTCGACGAGCTGGACCAGGCGGCGCTGCACTCCCCCGACGCCGATGCATTGAGTGCGGACGTCGTACTGAGCATGGCGGTGTGGAAGGCGGTGTCGGATCGGTACGAGCTGATCCTGGTCACCTGGGACTCCGGACGGGTCGGGACGGCCGAGACCGAGCGGATCTCGACATTGATCTGGGGCGGTCTGGACACCGGCGGGGCCGGCGGATCGCTTGCCGTCTCATTGCCCGAGGCATGCAAACTGTCGGACGCGCTGGCGTCTAGCCTGCGCGCTAAGCTCGCGCTGGAGCCAGGTGACGCCGACCTGGCCGCGCGACTGCGGCACTTGCGGGCACAGGTCGAGCGGATCAGCGACCTGGTCAAGCAGGAGCCTGCGAATGCCCGCAACGCAGCGCTCGCCGAGCACCACGACCTCGACCGGCGCGTCACGGACCTTGCCGAGCGCAACAAACGCGGCGCGGACATCGGCGGGCTGATCGGTCCGCTGGAGATCGACGCGGCGCGGACCGAGCGCGACCTGATCGTCGGCGCCGCGACCCGCAAGGAGCGTGCGGCCGATGTTGCGCGAGCACGGTCGTTGCGCGGTGAGCTGGAGGCGCAAGGTACGGCGCTCCGCGCGCTCGCGGACAAGGCGGTCGCCAGTGTCACGCCGGCCCCGCGGCTCGCCGTACCGGATGTGACCGCGCTGGGCTCGGTGCCGAACACGCCGGCTGAGCTGGAGAAGTACTTGCACCGGTTGGACGCCGTACGGCGGGCACTGGGTCAGGCACAGGCGGCGTACGGCGCCGCACTCGAACGACGCGACGAGCTGGCCGCCCGGCTGGACGCGTACCAGGTGAAGGCGTCCACCATTGCCCAGGGCAACGAGGACTTGGCCGAGTTGTACCGGCGGGGCCGTGCGGTGATCGAGTCGGAGCCGGTCGACCTGATCCGGCTGGCCGCACTCGTCACGGCGTACCAGGCCTACCTGGACAGCACAGGAGGGACCAGATGACCACGACCACCGCCTGCACCCAACCGGGCTGCACCGGGAAGATCCTGGACGGGTACTGCGACGTCTGCGGCTCTCCTGCGGCGTCCTCCGGTACGGCGACCGTCTCGCCGACCGCGGGTGCCTGCAACCAGCCGGGCTGCAGCGGCACCTTCGTCGACGGGTACTGCGACGTCTGCGGCTCGCCCGCGCCCGACGGCACCGCCAGCCCGTCTGCCGTCACTGGCGCTCCCGCCGTTGTCAGCGAGCCGGCGCCGCTCAGCACCCCGTCGACGGTCTCCCGCGCGTCCAACCGGCTCGCCTCGACACCACTCGGCTCCGCCCGCGCGGCCGCAGCCGGCTCGAAGCTCACGCGTCGCCTGGGTACGTCGTCCACCCGCCTGCGCGGCGCCCGCCTCGGCGCCGGGCTCACGCACGTGCCGTCGATCCCCGCGATCGACGCCAGTAAAGCGATCCTGGTCAACCCGATGGTCCCGGAGGACCGCCGGAACTGCCCCAACTGCGGCAACCCGGTCGGCCGCTCCCGTGGCGACCAGCCGGGCCGCACCGACGGGTTCTGCCCGAAGTGCCGGAGCAAGTTCTCGTTCTCGCCCAAGCTGCACCCGGGTGACCTCGTGGCCGGCCAGTACGAGGTGGCCGGCTGCTTGGCGCACGGTGGTTTCGGCTGGATCTACATGGCCCGGGACAAGAACGTCTCCGACCGCTGGGTGGTGCTGAAGGGTCTGCTCAACTCCGAGGACCCGGACGCCGTCGCGTCCGCGATCGCCGAGCAGCAGTTCCTGGCCCGGGTCGAGCACCCGCTGATCGTGGAGATCTACAACTTCGTCACTCACGAGGGCGCCGGCTACATCGTGATGGAGTACGTCGGCGGCACCTCGCTGAAGACGTTGCTCAAGCAGCGGATGGCGGCCAAGGGCGGCCAGTACGACGCGCTGCCGATCGATCAGGCGATCGCGTACATCCTGGAGATCCTGCCGGCCTTCTCCTACCTGCACGACCTCGGCCTGGTGTACTGCGACTTCAAGCCGGACAACATCATCCAGGTCGGCGACGCGGTCAAGCTGATCGACCTCGGCGGGGTCCGGCGGATCGACGACCTGGACTCCGCGATCTACGGCACGATCGGCTTCCAGGCGCCCGAGGTGGCCGAGGTCGGGCCGTCCGTTGCCTCCGACATCTACACGCTCGGCCGGACGCTGTGCGTGCTGGCGATGGAGTTCCGCGGCTACCAGGGCCGGTACGTCGGATCGCTGCCGCCGGTGAACGACGTACCGCTGTTCCAGAAGTACGACTCGGTGTACCGGCTGCTCGCGAAGGCGTGTGCGAAGGACCCGGCGGACCGGTTCCAGACGGCCGACGAGTTCCGGGTGCAGTTGCTCGGTGTCCTGCGCGAGGTGGTTGCCGACAAGCAGGGCACCAAGGCAGCACAGCACTCCGCGTCGTCGCTGCTGTTCGGCACTCCGGGCGACAAGTCCGCGGGGCTCGGTGACAAGGCGGCGCCTTGGCAGCAGCTGCCGTCGCTGGCGCCAGACGCGAGCGACAAGATGGCCGGCTGGCTGAAGACGGTCAGCGTGCCGGACTCGTCCAAGCGGCTCGAGCTGCTCGTCGACGCGCCGGAGTCCTCGCCGCAGACGCTGCTGGAGATCGCCGAGGCTGCTCTCGAGGTCGGCGAGGTCCGCTATGACATGGTCGACACCGCGGTCTCCGACCTGCTCGCCGAGGACCCGTGGGAGTGGCGCGCGGTCTGGATGGCCGGACTGGTCGCACTGGCCCGTGGCGACAACGCCGCAGCGCAGTCGGCCTTCAACGCCGTCTACGGCCAGGTGCCCGGGGAACTCGCCCCCAAGCTCGCGCTGGCGATCGCCTGCGAGCTCAGCGGTGAGTACGACGTCGCCGAAGGCCTGTACCTCACCTGCGCCCGCACCGACGCCAACTACATCGCACCGTCCGCGTTCGGGCTAGCGGCCATCCGCACCCGGCGCAACGACCTGGACGGTGCCATCGCGGCACTCGACCTGGTGCCGCGGACCAGCGGCGCGTACGTCCGGGCACGTCGCCAGCGAGCCGGTCTGCTGGCAGGATCGGGTCGTGGCCTGCCCGCGCTGGCCGATGCGATGGACAGCATCGAGTCGCTGACCATCGACCCGGTCGACCGGGCCAACCTGGCCGCGGACGTGTTCCGGACCGCGCTGGCGGAGGTTCAGCAGTCCGGTCCGCAGCAGGGGCTGCGGATCGACGGCCGGGAGGCGACCGAGCCGGACCTGCGGAACGGGCTCGAGGCCACGTACCGTCAACTGGCGGATCACGCGCAGAGCCGGCAGGAACGGATCGCCCTGGTCGACCTGGCCAACGAAGTCAGAGGATGGACGTTGCGATGACGAGTACGACCCAGACGGTCTGCCCCAGCTGTGGTGGCCCGGTGTCCGAGGCCGACCGCTTCTGTGAGGCCTGTGGGGCCGAGCTCAAGTCCGGCGCGCCGAGCACGCCGGCGCTGGACACCGACACCGAGCCGACGGTCGAGATCAACACGACCCCGGTGAGCCCGTGCCAGTCCTGTGGCGGTGTGGTCGGGGCCGACGGCTACTGCGAGACCTGCGGCACCAAGGCAGCCAAGCCGCGCGACCACTTCGACGAGCAGCCCACGCCGTGGGTGGCCGGGGTTTGCGACCGGGGCATCCGGCACAGCCGCAACGAGGACGCCATGGCGCTGGCAGCCGACGAGGAGCCGGGCAGCCGGGCTCTGCTGGTTGTCTGCGACGGCGTCAGCTCGTCACTCGACTCGGACGTCGCCAGTCTGGCGGCTGCCCGTGCGGCTCGCGACGTACTGGCTGCTGGTCATGCGCAGGGCATCGGCACCGAGTCGTCCCGCAGTGCGGCGATCGCGGCCCGGCTCAAGGCGGCTGCCGATGCGGCCAATGACGCCGTACTGGAGAACACGAGTCCGGACAGTCCGAACCCGGCGTCCTGCACGTTCGTGGCGACGGTGCTGGAGGACGGTCTGCTCGTGGCGGGTGTCGTCGGGGACAGTCGCGCGTACTGGTTCCCGGACGGTCCTGAGGACGCCACTGGGGCAGTCGCGCTGACCGTGGACGACTCGTGGGCGGCGGAGCTGATCGCGACCGGGATCCCGCGGGCGGAGGCCGAGTCCGGGCCGCACGCGCACGCGATCACCCGGTGGCTGGGCAAGGACGCCCCGGATCACACGCCCCGGACGACGACCGTCCAGGTGACCGGACCGGGGTGGATCGTGGTCTGCTCCGACGGGCTGTGGAACTACTGCTCCGAGGCGGCACCGCTGGCCGACCTCGTACGTCAGACCGCTGCGGCGCACGGTGGCGAGCCCTTGGCCACTGCGTCCGCCCTGGTCGACTGGGCCAACGCCCAGGGCGGCCAGGACAACATCACCGTCGCCTTGGCGCGGATCTAAGAAAGGACTGCCGACAAGATGGCCGACTTCACCGCCTCCGTCTACCAGAACGAGTTCCTGCCCGACGGCGGAACCGACGTGCACGCCATCGTCACGGTGGACTGCAGCGGCGCCGGTGCGGCCGGGCAGTCCGGCAGCGGTGACGCGGGCGAGATCATCATCGTCGACACCTCCGGCTCGATGGGCGCCGACGGCGTCCGGGCCGCCGCGTACGCCGCGCAGACCGCGCTCGACCAGATCCTCGACGGGGTCTGGTTCGCGGTGATCTCCGGCAACGACCGGGCCCAGCTGGCGTTCCCGCCGTCGCCGGAGCCGGTGATGGTGCGGATGGACCAGTTCACCCGGAAGCAGGCCAAGGAGGCGGTGTCCCGGTTCTACGCCGACGGCGGGACCGCGATGGGCACCTGGCTGCGGCTTGCGTCGCGGGTGTTCAAGACCGTGCCGTCGCTGACCCAGAAGCACGCCATCCTGCTCACCGACGGCGAGAACCAGCACGAGACCCCTGAGGTCCTGACCCAGACGATCCAGGCTGTCACCGGCGAGTTCCAGTGCGACTGCCGCGGTGTCGGCGTCGCCTGGCAGGTCGACGAGGTACGGCGGATCGCGCAAGCCCTGCTCGGCACCGTCGACATCATCCCGGCCCCGGACCAGCTGGCCGCCGAGTTCTCCAAGTTGATCCAGAACGCGATGAGCCGCGGTGTCGCCCAGGCCGACCTGCGCGTCTGGGCCCCGCAGGGAGCCGAGGTCCTGTTCGTCCGTCAGGTCGCTCCCACGGTCGAGGACCTGACGTCCCGCCGTACGGCGCTCAACCCGCTGACCGGCTCGTATCCGACCGGCTCGTGGGGTGACGAGTCGCGGGACTACCACGTGGCGATCCGCCTTGCCGCCAAGGCGATCGGGCAGGAGCAGCTCGCCGCCCGGGTGCAGCTGGCGATCGGCGACGACGTGGTCGCCCAGGGCCTGGTCAAGGCGCTGTGGTCCGCGGACGAGGCGCTGACCACCCGGATCAGCCCGGAGGTCGCGCACTACACCGGGCAGACCGAGCTGGCCGAGGCGATCCAGGAGGGCCTGGCCGCGAAGGCCGCGGGTGACACCGCGACCGCGACCACCAAGCTCGGTCGCGCGGTCCAGTTGGCCGCGCAGACCGGCAACGAGGAGGCGACCACGCGGCTGCGCAAGGTCGTGGACATCGATGACCAGGAAGCGGGTACGGTGCGGCTGAAGCGGACCGTCGAGAAGGCCGACGAGATGGCCCTCGACACGGCCTCCACCAAGACCACCCGGGTGAAGAAATGACGACAGTCAGCTGTCCGAGCGGGCACCCGTCCGTCTCGACCGACTACTGCGACGTCTGCGGCCTGCCGATCGGCGCCGCGGCCACTCCGGCCGCGGCATCGGTCCCGGCGCCGGCCGTCGCGGCTCCCGCTCCCCCGGCCGCGCCGGCGACGCAGACCTGCCCGAACTGCTCGGAGTCCGCTTCCGCGGACGCCTTGTTCTGCGAGAGCTGCGGCTACGACTTCACCACCGGCACCATGCCGCGTCCGGCGTCGTCCCTCGACCTGGGCACGCCGCCGCCGGTCCCGCCGGCGCCGCTCGAGACCGCCGACTGGGTGGTCGAACGCTGGGTCGACCCCGACTGGTACGCCGTACAGCAGAGTGACGACCCGTGTCCGTCACCGGGCCTGCCGGTGGTGATCCCGCTGACCGAGAAGAGCGTGCTGATCGGCCGCCCGTCCCGGAGCCGGAACATCCACCCGGAGATCGACTGCGGTGACGACACCGGCGTCAGCCGCCGCCAGGCGCAGCTCAGCACCGACGGCACCCGCTGGTGGGTCGAGGACCTGCAGTCCTCCAACGGCACGTACGTCGCCCCGGCCGCCGGACCGCTGCCCGAGGACCCGATCGTCCCTGGCCAGCGCCGTGAGCTGAACTCGGACGACCGCGTCTACGTCGGCGCCTGGACGCGTCTCGTCGTACGCAAGGCCACGCCGGAGGAGAAGGCCGGTCAGGCCTGATCCCGCTCGGGCTGGACCTCCTTGGTCCAGTCCGGCATCGGCTTGAAGCACAGCCACTCGATGATCGCGGTGCCGAGCAGGATCGGGATCACCCAGGACCACGCCTGCTGGGGTGCGCTGACGACCAGGATCGCTGTCCACAAGGCGATCCAGCCGCCGCCGTACCCGCGCAGCACCCCGCGGTACCAGAGGCCGCCGGGCGCCTCCGCGGCGCGCTGCCCGAAGTAGACGAAGAGGTACGACGCGAGCGAGATCGGCCAGAACACCCACAGCCGGCCCCAGTCGTACGGAACCATCACGAGAGCGGTCAGGCAGACGATCGCGATCGCCCAGTGGTACAGCTCGCCGGCCCAGTTCAGGCCGCGGCGGCGCAGGGTGCGGACGATCGCGAACGGGCCCAGCAGCACCGCCAGGATGCCGGCCGCGACGTGCAGGATCAGTGCGATGTCACGCATCGCGATCCCCCTATGCCCCCTGACATGTCAGGGAGCATAGGGCTCGGATCAGCTCTCCGGGAAGGACAGCACCCGGCGGACCGCGAAGTTCCGGTATCCCTGGCGTTCGAAGCTCTTCGCCATCGGCACGTTGCCGAAGTCGGTGTCCGCGGTCACCCGTTCGGCGCGCAGTTCGGCGTGCAGGTGGGTGATCTCGGCGAGCAGCTCGTCGATGTACCGGTTGCCGCGCTGCTCGGGCAGCACCCCGAGGTACCCGACCGTCGGCCCGCCCGCGTTGGCCGACGGGATCGCGAACCCGATCAGTTTCCCGTCGGCGTCGTACCCGAGCCGCCACCAGGCTCGGTCGCCAGGCATCGACTTGTAGAGCTCGAGCTCTGCGCGGGCTGCGCCGTCGACGCCGAGCCGAGCGATCTCTCGCGCGGTGGCCGCGTCCAGGCTGCCTTCGGAGACCCGGGCGAGGACGTCCACGAACGCCTCGTCGTCGGCCGGCTCGAACCGCAGCCGCGTGGACCTGTCCGGCAGTCCGTACGACGGCTTCCACTCGTACCGCAGCCGGTCGGTGATCTCGGTCAACCCGGCGGCCGCGGCGGCCCGGCTGCGCGCCTCGAGTCCGGCCACCGCGTCCGGATCCTCCTGCCAGTTGCTGTCCAGGAAGAAGTGGTACTCCGGCGGCTCGGCGTCGGCCGGGCGGACCGCGATCGTGTGCTCGATCAGGGCCGTCCAGACCGGGACCGGGTCGCCGTCGCCGACGTAGTACAGGCCGTCGATGCTGAACGGGTGGTCCTCGTCGGGTGCGCCCCACCAGATGGCGAGGGCCTGGATCTTGCCGTCCTCCTCGACGACCCAGGTCCAGTCGTGCCGGTAGTAACCGGCCTCGACGTACTCGCGGTAGCGCTCGAGCGTGACGGTGTTGACGGACTTCTGCTGCTCGATCAGAGCAAGGATGGTGCCGAGGTCGGCCTCGACGGTGGTGCGGATGTTCACTGATCCTCCAACAGGAGGCGCGGTCGTCCGCTCAGTGCGAGCTGTGCGAGCGGATCGGGCGCGCCGGGAAACAAGTCGGTGTGTTCATCGGTCGCTCCTTCCACTCCGGGAATCGTTCTCGCCGCCCCAGACACTAGGGCCTGCCGGGGGTCATAGTCCACCCGTTATTCACAGCTGGGACGAAGACAGCTGAGGCCGCAGGGTAGTGTTGTGGACACGTTGAGTAGTCACTCCCTGACGGAAGGACCTACCCGCGATGGCTGTCTTGTCCACGGTCGCCCTGCTTACCGCCGGATCGCTCACCCTCGGCGGCCAGTTCGTTCCCGAGCCGGCCGCCGGGAACCCGGTCCAGCTCACCAACGGCTTCTACGTCGACCCGAGTTCCAACCCGGCCGTCTACGTGAAGCAGCACCCGAACGAGACCGCGATCAGGGACAAGATCGCCAGCAAGGCCGGTGGCCGCTGGTTCGGGAACTGGAGTGGTGACATCAAGGCGGCGGTGACGTCGTACACGACCGCCGCGGACCTCCTGCTCTGGCTCAAGGTCCCAGGCGACTCCGACGGCAACTGCGGCATCGGCCAGGGCATCCCAGCCGGCACCTTCTCCCCCACCCTCGCCAACCACCTGATCACCGGCACGTGAAGTCTCAATCGGGAGGTTCAACGATACGGTTGAGGTCCATGAAGCTGACCGACGAAGATCGTCGTGCCGTCACCCAGTTCGCCGTCGCCTGCGCCGAGCGCGCGCTCCCGCTCTTCGAGGCAGGGGCTCCCGGCGACACCCGTCCACGAGAGGCAATTGAGGCCGCACGGGACTACGCGAACGGCGGCGAGCGGTCGAAGCGGCAGCGGTCGGCAGCTTGGGCAGCGCAGAAGGCGGCCGGTGAGGTAGACGATCCGGCCGCCAAGTACGCGGCACGTGCTGCGGTCGGTGCGGCCGGGGCGCCGTATATCCACGACCTGGAGTCCCCGCACCAGTTGAACCACGTGCTCGGGCCTGCCGTCGCCATGGCGCAGGCGTATGAGTCGGCGACGGGCGAGCCCGGTGACAACCACATCGACTGGGCGATTGGCCACGCGCCGCAGGCCGTGCGGGACGTCGTACGGCACTGGCCGGCTCGCAAACCCTCCAAGAGTCGAGTCGGTGTGTTGACGCGCCGACTCGACAACGGCTTGCGCGGTTGACCTCTCAGGGCGCTGGCGGGACTCCGGTGGTTTCGCGGGGTGGCTTTTCGGTGGGTGGTTGGGGGGCGGGCTCCTCCAGGGCTCCTTCGAGTTGGATGTCGGGGATGATGCGGTCCATCCAGCGCGGGAGCCACCAGGCCTTGTCGCCGAGCAGCGTCATCACCGACGGGACGAGCACCATCCGCACCACGCTGGCGTCGATCAGCACGGCCACGGCCATGCCGACGGCGAGCATCTTCACGGTCGGGTCGTCGTCGAGGACGAAGCTGAGGAAGACCACGATCATGATCGCCGCCGCGGTGGTGATCACCCGGGCGGTCGCGCCGATCCCGATCGCGACCGCGCGGTGGCTGTCCTTGGTCTGCACCCAGGCCTCGTGCACCCGGGACAGCAGGAACACCTCGTAGTCCATCGACAGCCCGAACACGATCGCGAACATCAGCATCGGCACGAACGACGGGATCGGCACCGTCTCGTCGATTCCGACCAGCGAGGATCCCCAGCCCCACTGGAAGACCGCGACGATGACGCCGTACGCCGCCCCGACCGACAGCAGGTTGAGGATCGCGGCCTTCAGGCCGATCACGATCGACCGGAACGCCACCGTGAGCAGGATCAGCGCGAGCAGGACGACGGCGCCGATCAGCCAGAGCATGCGGCCGGCGACCTTCTCGGTGAAGTCGACGTACCCGGCGACCGTGCCGACGACGTACGTCGTACCTCCGACCCCCGGCAGCACGTCGCTGCGGATCCGGTTGACCAGGTCCTCGGTGTCGGCCGACGACGGGGACGTGGTCGGGACGACGCTGATGGCGGCCGTCGTACCGGCCTGGTTCGTCGACGGCGGCTGGACGGCGGCCACGCCCTGCGTCTTCTGCAGCTCGCCGGCGAGGTTCGTCAGCAGGGCCTGGTTGGCGCTCGCGTCCTGGTTCGGCAGCGAGACGACGACGGTCAGCGGGCCATTGGCGCCGGGGCCGAAGCCCTGCGCGATCAGGTCGTACGCCTTCCGGCTCGAGTCCTCGGGCGGGTCGGTGCCGGCGTCGAGCTGGCCGAGGTTGAGCGAGAGCAGCGGGATGGTGAGGATCAAGAGCAGCAGGGTCGCGATGGTCCCGTACGTCCAGGGCCGGTCGCTGACCCGGCGGCCCCAGCGGGCGAAGGCGCTCTGCTCGTGCTTGGCGTCGCGGATCGCGCGCTCCTCGGCGCGGTGCGCGGTCACGGCGGCGGTGTCGAGGTCGGCCTCGAGGGCCCGCTCCTCGACGACGTGCTTACGGTCGGCGCGGTTCAGCACCATCAGCCGGGCCAGGCCGAGCAGGGCCGGGATCAGCGTCAGGGCGGCCACGACGGTGACCGCGACCAGGATCGCGGACGAGAGGCCGAGGGCGCCGACGAACGGTACGCCGGACACGTACAAGCCGAGGATCGCGATGACGACCGTGCCACCGGCGACCAGGATGGCCGCGCCGGAAGTGGACTCGGCCTTGCCGATCGACTCCTCGACCTCCATGCCGTTGTCCAGCTGCTCGCGGTGCCGCGAGACCAGGAAGAGGCCGTAGTCGATCGCGACGCCTAGGCCGAGCAGGGTCGCGACGGTCGGGGCCGAGACCGGGAACTCCTTCACGGCCGCGAGCAGGCCGAGAATCGCCAGACCGCCGCCCACACTGAAGACAGCGGACACCAGCGGCAGCGCGGCGGCGACGATCGACCGGAACATCAGGAACAGCAGGATGAGCGCCAGCGTGAGACCGATCGCCTCCGACAACTGGTCGTCGGCCTGCTTCCCGATCTGCCCGGCGCCACCGCCGTACTCCACCTCGAGCCCGGCGTCGCGGGCCGGCTGCACGGCCGCGTCCAGCTCGGCGAGGTAGTCGCTGTCCAGCGATGCCGGTACGACGGAGAACGAGACCGGGGCGTTGACGACGGTGCGGTCCTTGGAGATGTACGCCGCCTGCTGGGCGGCCAGCGGGTCGTCTGCGGAGACCACGTCGGGGAGTTTGCCGACGTTGGTCATCGCGGTCTTCACCGCGGCAGCCTGTTCGGAGACCGTGCCGGACGGCGAGTGGAAGACGATCGAGCCGGAGTACCCGCCTTGTTTGGCGAAGTCGCGGTTCAGCACGTTGAGGCCGGCCGAGGACTCGCTCCCGGGCACCGTGTAGTTGTTGACATACGTGCCGCCGAAGAAGGACCGGAGTACGAACAGGCCGGCGACGATCACCAGCCAGATTCCGATCACGATCCAGTGCCGACGGGCGGCCCCCCGGCCGAGACGTTCCAGAAACGCGTGCATAGCACCCCCCGGGCGCCCACCCCCGGACACCCAAATTCGACAGTACGGCCGAGTCCGCAAACCTGACAACCCGTCACCAGACGCCGAATTCGCCTACCCTCAGTAGTCAAACACCACAACAAAAGCGGCCCCGAGCACCCGCCCGGGACCGCCTTTGTGCTGCTCTTTCCGCCAACAACGAACGGTCCCGGGCGGAGCCCGGGACCGTTCGTCTTGCTCTTGTGTTGCTGGACTTCAGTGGATCAGAAGTCCATGCCGCCCATGTCGGGGGCGCCGCCCGGAGCGGCCGCGGCCTTCTCCGGCTTGTCGGCGATGACGGCCTCGGTGGTGAGGAACAGGGCCGCGATCGACGCCGCGTTCTGCAGCGCGGACCGGGTCACCTTGGCCGGGTCGATGATGCCGGTGGCGATCAGGTCGACGTACTCGCCGGTCGCGGCGTTCAGGCCGAAACCATTGTCGAGGTTGCGGACCTTCTCCACCACAACGCCGCCCTCGAGGCCGGCGTTGACGGCGATCTGCTTGAGCGGGGCCTCCAGCGCCTGGCGCACGATCTGCGCACCGGTCGCCTCGTCACCCTCGAGCTCCAGCTTCTCGAACGCCGCCACGGACGCCTGCAGCAGGGCCACGCCACCACCGGCGACGATGCCCTCCTCGACGGCCGCCTTCGCGTTGCGAACGGCGTCCTCGATGCGGTGCTTGCGCTCCTTCAGCTCGACCTCGGTGGCCGCGCCGACCTTGATCACCGCAACGCCACCGGCCAGCTTGGCCAGCCGCTCCTGCAGCTTCTCGCGGTCGTAGTCGGAGTCCGACTTCTCGATCTCGGCGCGGATCTGGTTCACCCGGCCGGCGATCTGGTCCGCGTCGCCCTCGCCCTCGACGATGGTCGTCTCGTCCTTGGTGACGACGATCTTGCGGGCCTGGCCGAGCAGCTCCAGGTCGACGGAGTCGAGCTTGAGGCCGACCTCCTCGGAGATCACCTCGCCGCCGGTCAGGACGGCGATGTCGACCAGCATGGCCTTGCGGCGGTCACCGAAGCCCGGCGCCTTGACGGCGACGGCCTTGAAGGTGCCCTTGATCTTGTTGACGACCAGGGTGGCCAGCGCCTCGCCCTCGATGTCCTCGGCGATGATGGCCAGCGGCTTGCCGGTCTGCATCACCTTCTCCAGCACCGGGACCAGGTCCTTGATGCTGGAGATCTTGCTGTTCACGATCAGGATGTACGGGTCGTCGAGGACCGCTTCCATCCGCTCGGTGTCGGTGACGAAGTACGGCGAGATGTAGCCCTTGTCGAAGCGCATACCCTCGGTGAGCTCGAGCTCGAGGCCGAAGGTGTTGCTCTCCTCGACGGTGATGACGCCTTCCTTGCCGACCTTGTCCATCGCCTCGGCGATGATCTGGCCGACCTGGTTGTCGGCGGCGGAGATCGAGGCGGTGGAAGCGATCTGCTCCCGGGTCTCGACGTCCTTGGCCAGCGACAGCAGCTGCTCGCTGACCGCCTCGGTCGCCTTCTCGATGCCCTTCTTCAGGCCCATCGGGTTGGCGCCGGCGGCAACGTTGCGCAGACCCTCGCGGACGAGAGCCTGGGCCAGCACGGTGGCGGTGGTGGTGCCGTCACCCGCGACGTCGTCGGTCTTCTTCGCAACTTCCTTGACGAGCTCGGCCCCGATCTTCTCGTACGGGTCCTCGAGCTCGATCTCCTTGGCGATGGAGACACCGTCGTTGGTGATGGTGGGGGCGCCCCACTTCTTCTCCAGGACGACGTTGCGGCCCTTCGGGCCGAGCGTCACCTTGACCGCATCGGCGAGGGTGTTCATCCCCCGCTCGAGGCCGCGGCGCGCCTCTTCATTGAAAGAAATCAGCTTGGGCATTCTCCGCGAGTCCTCCCGCGTCGAGTCTTTGTGGTCCAGCCGGCCGGGATGCCCGCGACGGACGGCGCCACACCGCGGCGGTCACGTCCCGCCACGCTCCGGCACCTCATCGAGGCCGTCTTCTGTCACACTCCGCGGGCACGAGACTTATCACTCTCACCCATGGAGTGCTAACCAAGTATTAGCACTCGCCCCAAACGAGTGCAAGCCAGCCCCCCGCTACGGTAGGCCCCATGGTGGACGTACGAGCGGCCGGCCCGGACTCGTGGCAGGACGTTGCCGGCGTGATGGGCGAGCGCGGCGACCCGGCGCGCTGCTTCTGTCAGTACTTCCGCCTGCGCGGAAAGCAATGGAACTCCGCCACCCAGACGAGCAACCGCAGCGATCTCCGCGAGCAGGTCTGCCACAGCGACATCCCGCCCGGCGTCCTGGCGTACGACGACGGCGCGCCGGTCGGCTGGTGTGCGGTCGCCCCGCGGACGGCGTACCCACGGGTGATCGCCTCCCCCAACTGGCGCACCGACCAGCCGGACGCCTGGGTCATCACCTGCTTCGTCGTACCCGTCGGCCACCGCCGCCAGGGCATCGCCGGAGACCTCGCCCTCGGCGCCGCCGCCTTCGCCCAGTCGTACGGCGCCTCTCACGTCGAAGCCTGCGCGGTCGACGTCGACAAGGTCGACCGCACCTCCTCAGCCGACCTCTACCGCGGCCCCCTCACCGTCTTCCTGTCCGCCGGCTTCACCGAGATCAACCGAACCAGCGAACGCTGGGTCCTCGTCCGCAAGAACCTCTAGCCGGCCTTCTTGAGCCCGATCTGCGTGAGGTCGACGTAACCACCGCTGTTCGGATCGGCCACCGCGTTGTCGATGTTCGAGCCCACGACGTACACGTTGAGGTCCTGAACGGTCGGCACCAGCGGAGCCGATTTCATGATCTCGGCGTACAGGTTCGACAGACCGGCCTCTACCTTCGTCATGTCGGACTCCTTGGCCAGCGTGGCCATCTGCTCCCAACCGGCGGGGCTGCGCGCGTAGTTGTTCGGCGCCGCCTTGTTCGGAGCGGTCGTGTCCGGGCCCAACACCGGCGGCACGATGGTGGCCAGGGTCGGCCAGTCGTAGCACCAGCCCGCGGTGATCAGATCGGTCGCCGCGGAGTCCTGCTGCTGGGTCGAGAAGTAGTTGTCGCCGGGGATCTTGCGGATGTCGACGTTGATCCCGACGGCCTTCCAGGACGCCTGCGCGGCCTCGGCAGCCTTGACGCCTATGCCCGCGTCACCGGTGCCGAGCACGAGCTTCTCGCCCTGGTAGCCGGACTCTGCCAGCAGTTGCCTGGCCTTGGCCGGGTCACCCTCCGGCGGAGCCTTGAAGTGCTCCTCCGGCTGGTAGCCCTCCATGTCGTGGGGAATGATCGAGTCGACCACCGCAGCGAGCCGCTCGCCGCCATGTCCGTCGCGGTAGCTGGTGCGGTCGAGGCCGTAGTACAGCGCCTCGCGCAGCTTCTGGTTCTTCAGGAGCGGCTTCTGCTGGTTGAACGCGATGTAGCGTCGGCAGATGTCGGTGCCCCGGAGCACCCGGTCCTTGACGTCCGCCTGGTTGGTCTTGGCGATGTTCCCGGGTTGCACGCCGGCCAAGCTCAGTGAGCTCTGGTCGGCCGCGCCGTCCGCGATCAGCCGCTGGTCGACGGTCGCCTCGGCTTGACCGAACTTGAAGATGAACTTGTCCGGCCGGGCGTTGCGCAGCGGGTCCGTCTTCTGGTCCCACTGGTCGTTGCGAACCAGCACCAACTGCTGCTTACGGGCATAGGACTGGATCTTGTACGGGCCGGTCGAGACCGGGTGGTTGTCGTACGCCGTCTTGGTGTCCTTGGCCTGCGGGACGGGCGAGAAGATCTTCATGCTCGCCGTACCCGCGAACGTGGCGAGCGGCCGGTTCAGCTTGAAGATGATGGTCTTGTCGTCCGGCACCGCGATCGCGGTGCAGCCCTTGCCGCCGTTGTTGCCGGCGACGTACGGGCCCTTGTAGCCCGGGCAGTCCAGATACTCGCGGCCGTACGGCGCACCCTCCTGCAGGTCGGCGGAGAACGAGCGCTCGACGCTGTACTTCACATCTGCCGCCTTGACCGGCGTGCCGTCCTCGTACCGTATCCCGTCCTTGAGTCTGAAGGTCCACGTCCTCAGGTCGGGTGACGACTCGTAACTCTCAGCGAGGTCGTTCTCGGGGACGACCTTCTTCGCCTTGGCGTCGTAGCGGTAGTCCGTGAGCGTGCGGGTGATCAGCTTGCCGATCATGTTGGAGTCGGCGCCGAAATTCCGCCCTGGGTCCAGGTGCTCCACATCGTTGACGGAATAGACCGTGACCGTGCCGCCCCGCACGCCACCCGCGGCCTCGGAGGCGTCACCGGAGTCGGCGCCCTCACACGCGACCAGCGACGTACCAAGTGCCATGCCGACGATCGCCATCCGCATTCGCTCAGCGCGAACCATCCTCATCCCCCCTGCCCCCATCCCCAGTGTCGCCCGGCGCCCGCCGGCGCGACAGACCCGCGAATGAGGCTTGTTGCTCCCCCCTTTGATTCACAACATTAAGATTCAATCAACCGGCTTCGGCGCCGCGAGCACGTTCCGTGAGACCTTCCGGGACTGAACCAGCCCGCGGGCGTGTTGTACCCGAGGCAGGTAGTTGAACATTCGAGGAGTTTTGTTGATGGTCGTCGAGCACTGGTTCGACTTCGTCTGTCCGTACTGCTACATCGCGCAGGACCGGAACCAGATCCTGCGCGACCGCGGGATCGAGGTGGTCGAACACGCGATCCGCATCCACCCCGAGATCCCGCCGGGCGGGAAGCCGGCCGGGCCGCGGATCGGGCCGTCGTACGACTTCCTCGCCCGGGAAGCCGAGGCGGCGGGGTTGCCCTTGCGCTGGGCGACCCGGATGCCGCACACGCGTCCGGCACTGGCTGCCTTTGAGTGGCTGAAGAGCATCCGGCCGAGGGTGGCCCAGCGGTTCGCTCAGTCGGTGTTCGCCGCGTACTTCGCGCAGGGGCAGGACATCGAGTCCATCGACCTGCTCGCGATCCTGGCGGAGGCGGCGGGTGGGGACCCGGCGCGGCTGCGGGCCGCTTTGGCTGACGGAACGGCGTACGACGCTCTCGTCCGGTCCGAACGGCAGGCGAAGAAGTTCGGCGTGGAGGGCACTCCCACCTGGAACGTCCTCGGTCAGTCGGTCAGCGGGCTGCGGCCGCGGGTGTGGTTCAGGGACCTGACGACTGTGCTGCGTCCAGCTGGGTGATCAGGTACTTCGGAGCCGTCAGACGCCACGCCTCGGTCACCAGCTCGCGGAGCTCCTCGTCGTCGGCCGCGGCGATGTCGACGTCGAGCCACGCGAACCGGCCGGAAGCCCAGGACGGCGCGAAGACCTCCGGGTTCTCCGCCACCAGGGCCTCCTGCTCCTCGCGCAGGGACTTGAGCAGCAGCCTGGTCTCGTCCTCCGACATGTACGCAAAGCTCTTGTTCCGCACCTTGAACACCGGCTGCCCCGCCCAGCCCTCGTACTCCTCCACCCCCGGCAACCCCAGCACAACCTTCACCAGCCCGCCACCATCCATCCCCCGACCGTAAACGCCCCCACAGACATTTCCGCGGCACGAAAGTCGTACGGGGGACGGGACCAGGGACCCTGGGGTTGGATCAGGGGTTGGTCGGTAGCGATCCGGATGTGGTGGGGGTGGCTCAGGCGGGAGAGTTGAGACATGACGAACTCCAACGCACCGTTCTCCAACCTGTCCGGCAAGGTACTCCGTCGCTCCCGCGACCAGCGGATGCTCTCGGGTGTCTCCGGGGGCATCGCGGAGTACCTGAACATCGACGTGACCCTGGTCCGCCTCGGCATCGTCGGCCTGACCCTGCTCACCGGTGGCACCGCGCTGATCGGCTACGTGATCGCGTGGGTCGTGATGCCCGAGGCCGATGGCAAGGCCGTGTGGCGGAACGTCCAGCAGTCGGTGAACCAGCCCCAGCAGACCCCCGAGGCCGACATCGCCTCCCGCATCTACGACGACACCAACCCGACCAACAACAAGCCCCCGGCGGCATGACCGACGCAGCAGCAGGGTGACCCAGTCGCACGCGACCGTCACCCTGCTGCCCGGCCTGCCACACTTCTCGCGTGCAGAGCACCGAGGACGTGACGAATTGCCCCGACTGTGGGCACCAGATCAGGGTCGAACGGCACTACGTCACCTGGTGCGACCAGTGTGACTGGAACGTCGACCCGTCTCCGCAGACAGACCCCACGCCGGCCTGGCGGCTTCGGCTCGAGCACAGGCTCGCCGACGCGCTCTACCGCGAGCTGGAAACCGGCAGCATTCACCGCCCCGGCTGGGACGCGGCCCGCCTCGCCGCGTACCTGCTCTCGGCCGTCGTACTTCTCCTGCCACTCCTGGCACTAGCAGGCGGATTCGCCCTTCTACTGCTCTACCGGCCACTCTGGCTCAGCGTTCCCCTCGCCCTCCTGTCGTTCGGAGTGGCGTGGATCTTCCGCCCGCGTGCCGACCGCTTGCCGCCCGACGCCGAACTGCTCCTCCGCGACCAAGCCCCGACCCTGTACGGCGCCCTGGACCGCATCGCCGACGCACTCGGCGCCCAGAAGGTGGCAGCCGTGGTCGTAGACGCGGAACCCAACCTGTGGTTCGGCCGCATCGGCTGGCGCTTTCGCCCGGTCGTCGGCATCGGCCTGCCACTGTGGACCAGCCTGAGCCCGCAGGAGCGCGTCGCAGTCCTGGCGCACGAGCTCGGGCACGGGCGGAACGGCGACGCCCACCACGGCTGGGTGATCGGTGCGGCGGAGTCGATCCTGCACGAGCTGCGGCTGACCTTCTCCGAGCAGCCGCTGGACAGGTACCGGCAGGACCTGAGCTACCTGATCAACGCGGATGCGACGTACGTCGGACTCATCACCCGCCTCGTGAACGCCACATTCGGCGGGTTGGTGCGCGGGTACGCCTGGTTGCTTGACCGGGCCTACTTCCGCGGCAGCCAGCGGGCCGAGTATCTGGCTGACCGGAGGGCTGCAGAGATCGCGGGGTCGGAGGCGACCGCACACGCGCTGGAACGGTTGCTGCTGAGCGACACGGCGTTCCGGGCGATGGAGCGGGTACTGCGCTTCGGCGGCGAGATCGAGCCGCTCGAGGCGGTCCGGCGTGCTGTGAACGAAGTACCGAAGCGCGAGATCGAGCGGCGGGTCAGGGCCAGCCGGAGCCGTGAGACCCGGACCGACGCCACGCACCCGCCGACGTACCTGCGGACCAGGCTCATCCGGGCCAGGCCCGGCACCACCGCGCAGGTCGTGCTCGGGCTCGACGAGAACAGAAATATCGACGCAGAGCTGGCACCCGCCGGCCAGGCCGTCCTGGCTGAGTTCCGTAGCGCGCTCTAGACCTTGAGCGCTGGTCGCCGGATGGCGGCGACTGCCAAGTCGGGGTGGTCGGTGAAGAGGCCTTGGATGCCCAGGCGGGTGAAGGTGGTGAGCTCGGTGCGGAAGTCTGTGCCGGTGGGGAGGAAGCGGCGTTCGGCTCGGAAGGTCCATAGCTGGACAGCGAGGCCGAGGCGGTGGGCCTGGTCGACCAGTCTGGTCGGCTCGCCGAGGGAGCCGTCGGGGCGGCGTGGGATGACCAGGTCCTTGTGCGGCGCCAAGACCTGTGCGTACGTCGACACCTCGCGTAGGCCGGCCGGTTCGATCAGGTCCGCGAAGGTGCGGCCGTCGCCGGTCCGCAGGAAGTCGTTCGGCGCGCTCTCCGCGTCCACCAGCTGAACCAGCGGCACCCGGGTCATCACCGACAGCCGGCGCAGGCTGGTCGGCTCGAACGACTGCACCATGATCTCGTCGTTGCGCAGTCCGAGCGTCAGGATCCGCTCGGTGAGCAGTTCCTCCAGCGGCAGCCCGAGCCGCCGGAAGTACGCCGGGTACTTGATCTCCGGCAGTACGCCGATCGGCCGTCCGAGCCGGAGTGATTCCTGCCGGGCCAGTGCCACCACCTCGTCGAAGGTGGGGATCGTCTCCAGCCCGTCGTACGCCGTGTTGTCGGCGCGGAGGGCCGGCATCCGCTCCCGGGCCCGGAGCTGCCGCAGCTCGTCGTAGGTGAAGTCCTCGACGAACCAGCCGGTCACGGCGGTCCCGTCGACGATCTTGGTGATCTTCCGGTCCGCGAACACCGGGTGGTCGGCGACGTCCGTCGTACCTGAGATCTCGTTCTCGTGCCGGCAGACCAGGACGCCGTCGAGGGTGGCGACCAGGTCCGGTTCCAGGTAGTCGGCTCCTTGGGCCGCAGCCAGGCGGTACGCCGCCGGCGTGTGTTCTGGGCGGTAGCCACTCGCTCCCCGATGCGCGATCACCAGCATGGTCCCAGGACAGGCGGCCGACATGGCGCGACGGGAACCCGTTGCCCAACGCAAGGTGAAGGTCTTTTGATGCGCGGGGAGACCGCGGCGGCACGCACCGTGACGTCCCCAGGTGCGAGTAATTCGCATGCGGAGTGTCGGTGGCCAGACCTAGCCTGAGGGAGCCATGAGACAGCTGCCACTCGCCGATCCCGGCGTTCCCGACCACCGCTCGCCGACCCGTTACCTGCTCTGGGTCGCGCGCGGTCAGTCGCGCACGCTCGCCGGCGGGATGACGTTCGGCATCCTCTGGATGGGCGCGCAGGCGTTCATCCCGGCGATCCTCGGCCTGGCGATCGACGAGGGGATCGCCGCGCGCGACGCCGACCGGCTGCTGCAGTGGACCGCGGTGCTGTTCGCGGTCGGCGTGGTGCAGGCGCTGGCCGGCATCATGCGGCACCGGTTCGCAGTGACGAACTGGCTGACCGCCGCCTACCGCACGGTCCAGGTGGTGACCCGGAAGTCGGCCGATCTTGGTGCGACCCTGCCGAAGAACCTGGCCACCGGCGAGGTGGTCAGCATCGGCGCCGGCGACCTCGCCTACATCGGCAACCTGATGGAGATCTCGGCCCGGTTCAGCGGTGCGATCGTGGCCTTCGTGGTGGTCGCTGCGATCCTGCTGTCCACCTCGACCACGCTCGGCCTGGTGGTGCTGATCGGCGTGCCGGTCATGCTGTTCTGCCTCGGGCCGATGCTGCGCCCGCTGCACAAGCGGCAGTCCGCGCAACGCGAGGCGGTCGGAGAGCTGAACTCGCTCGGCTCGGACATCGTGGCCGGTCTGCGCGTGCTGCGCGGCATCGGCGGCGAAGAGTCCTTCTCCGGGCGGTACCGCAGTGAGTCGCAGCAGGTCCGGCAGGCCGGTGTGCGGGTCGCGAAGATCCAGTCCGTGCTGGACGCTGCTCAGGTGCTGCTGCCTGGGGTGTTCGTCGTCCTCGTGGTCGGCATCGGCGCGCACTTCGCCTTGCGCGGGACGCTCAGCGCCGGTTCGCTCGTCGCCTTCTACGGCTACGCGACGTTCCTGGTGCTGCCGCTGCGCACGGCCACCGAGTTCGCCAACCAGCTGATGCGCGGTCTGGTCGCGGCGCGCCGGGTGATCCACGTGCTGGCGTTGCAGCCGGAAATCAGCGAGCCGACGCGACCAGTGCGGCTGCCGGACGGTGGCGACCTGGTCGACCCGGTCTCCGGCATCCGCGCCCGCGACGGTCTGCTCACCGCGATCGTCTCGGCCGAGCCGGACACCTACAACACCCTGGCCGACCGACTGGGCCGGTACGACGACACCAGCGAGGTGCGGTACGGCGGAGTCACCCTGGCCAGCGCGACTCGTGAGGACATCCGGCAACGGATCCTGGTGAGCGACACCGGCTCCCAACTGTTCACCGGGACGTTGCGCCAGGAGCTCGACCCGGACAACCGCCGTACCGACGAAGAAGTCATGGCAGCGATGCGTACGGCGTCTGCCGATGACGTGCTCGTTGCGCTGACCGACGGGCTCGACTCCGAGGTGGAGGAGAAGGGCCGGTCGTTCTCCGGCGGGCAGCGGCAGCGGCTGGTGCTGGTCCGTGCCCTGCTGACGGACCCGTCCGTGCTCGTGTTGGTCGAGCCGACCTCCGCGGTCGACGCGCACACCGAAGCGCGGATCGCGGACCGGCTGCGCGACCACCGGGCCGGGCGCACCACCGTCGTACTGACCGCCAGCCCGCTGCTGCTGGACCGGGTCGACGAGGTGATCTTCGTCGCCGCCGGCCGAGTGGTTGCCACCGGCAAGCACCGCACGCTGCTAGAGACCGACCCGCAGTACCGCCGCACCGTGACCCGTCAGACCGAAGAGGAGGAGGCGCTCACATGAGGCAGATCCTTCCGGTCGCGGGTCCCGCCGAGATCCGCCGGCACGCACGCCGGCTGGCCCGGCGGCACCCGCGTACCCTGCTGGTCGCGTTGCTGCTGCACGGCCTGGCCGCGATCACCGGCCTGGCCGCGCCGCGGCTGATCGGTGGTCTGGTCGAGGACGTCCAGAACGGCACGACCGTCGCCAAGGTCAACCAGGTGATCCTGGTGATCGCGGTGTTCATCGTGGCGCAGTCGCTGTTGACCCGGTGGGCCCGGTTCAAGTCGTTCGCGCTCGGCGAGCAGGTGCTGGCCGAGCTGCGGGAGGACTTCGTCGACAACGCGCTGTCGCTGCCGATCGGCACGGTCGAGCGAGCCGGCACGGGCGACCTGCTGTCGCGCACCTCGCGGGACGTCGACACGCTGTCGCGGACGGTGCGGTTCGCCGTACCGGAGACGATCATCGCGTTCGTCACCGTGCTGTTCACGGTCGGCGCGACGCTGCTCGTCGGCGTCTGGGTGCTCGTGCCGCTGCTCGCCATGGTGCCGGCGCTCTGGCTCGGCACGAGGTGGTACCTGCGCCGCGCGAAGGACGGTTACCTGCGGGAGAACGCGGCGTACGCACAGATGACGAGCTCGCTCGCCGAGACGGTCGAGGGCGCCCGCACGGTCGAGGCACTGCGGCGGTACGACGAGCGCGTCCGCCGGACCGATGCCGACATCCGCGGCTCCTACCTGGCCGAGCGGTACACGCTGTTCCTGCGGACCATCTACTTCCCGGTGGCCGAGATCGGGTACCTGGTGCCGGTGGTGGGGACGCTGGTGTTCGGCGGCTGGCTGCACATCAACGGTCACGTGTCGCTCGGCGCGGTCACGGCTGCCGTGCTGTACGTCAACCAGTTGATCGACCCGGTCGACCGGTTGCTCTCCTGGCTGGACGAGCTGCAGTCGGGCGGTGCCGCGTTCGCACGGCTGCTAGGCATCAGCGACGTACAGGACGATCGGACGCCGTCCGGGCGGTCGCCTGCCGGTGAGCTGGTCGAGGCGAAGGACGTGCGGTTCTCGTACGTCGAGGGCCGCGACGTACTGCATGGCGTCGATCTGACCATCGAGCCGGGCGAGCGGATCGCCATGGTCGGTCCGTCCGGCGCCGGGAAGTCGACGCTGGGCCGCCTGGTCGCAGGGATCCATCCGCCACGGACGGGTTCGGTGACGGTCGGCGGGGTCGGGATGACCGAGCTGCCGCTGGACGAGCTGCGCAAGCAGGTCGCGCTG
Organism: Kribbella sp. NPDC050124; assembly: GCF_044460355.1. Lineage (NCBI taxonomy): Bacteria > Bacillati > Actinomycetota > Actinomycetes > Propionibacteriales > Kribbellaceae > Kribbella > Kribbella sp. NPDC050124. The sequence goes on along the minus strand of NZ_JBITJU010000004.1, from coordinate 421,432 downwards.
GTGACGCAGGAGCACCACGTGTTCGTCGGCACCTTGCGGGACAACCTGTCGATGGCCCGACCCAGCGCCTCCGACGACGAGCTGCTGGACGCGCTCGCCGCGGTGGATGCCCGTGAGTGGGCCGAGGCGTTGCCGGAGGGTCTGGACACGCGCGTCGGGTCCGGGCAGTTGGCGTTGTCACCTGCCCAGGCTCAGCAGCTCGCGCTGGCGCGGCTGGTCCTGGCCGATCCGCACACGCTGGTGCTGGACGAGGCGACGTCGCTCATCGATCCGCGCGCTGCGCGACACATGGAGCGTTCGCTGGCCGCCGTCCTGGAGGGCCGGACGGTGATCGCGATCGCGCACCGGCTCTACACGGCGCACGACGCGGACCGGGTCGCGGTGGTCGAGGACGGCCGCATCTCGGAGCTGGGCAGCCACGACGAGCTGGTGGCACGCCAAGGCTCGTACGCCGCGCTGTGGAACTCCTGGCACGGCTAGTTGCCGACAGCAAGAACCCCCGCTGGTCACCTCTGACCGGCGGGGGTTCTGCTCTTTCTACCGTTTGCGCAGTACCAGGACTGCTGAGTCGACATGCGGCGGTGGGGTGAAGGCCTTACGGGGAAGGCGGAGACCGATCGACGGGTCGTAGTGGCGGAGCCATCGGTTCGCACCAGGCACGTCGCCGCGAGACCACCGGTTCGCCACCGCCCGCTGCAGCACCAGATCAGCCGACACCAGGCGAGAACCCGGTGCCAGCAAGCGCTTCAGCAGTGCGGTGGAGACGTTGTACGGCGGACTCGACACCACCCGGAACGGCCGGGCCGGCAACCGCAGGTCGGCGGCATCGGCACGGACCACCGTGACCGGTGCATCCGCGAACCGCCGCCGCAACCGGTCGGCACGGCCAGGGTGGAGCTCGACGGCGATCACCTGGGCTCCGGCCCGGACCAGCGGCGCGGTCAGCGCGCCGAGTCCGGCTCCGACGTCGAGGACGAGCTCACCGGGTCCGACCCCGGCGGCGTCGACGACGCGTTGGGCCCAACGACTATCGAGCGGATGCCATCCCCAGGCACCCCTCGCCTGCCCGGAGGCGGGCACGACGGACCATCACGAAGTACGTAATCATGCCCCGACCCTAAACAGCCGGACCGCCAACGTTCAAAGCATTTTCAGCTGTCAACTGCCGTCAAAGGGCTTTCGGGGTTGCGCCTAGTGACTTGACGGTTGTCGTCGTACGGTGTTCTGCGCGTTCCAGGCGGGTACGGCGGGCCGCGGCCAGGCCTGGCTTGGCGAGCTCCCGCCGTACGTCGAGAACGCGGACCGGCAACGCGTCCGTCATCAGCAGCGGGGTGTACTCGGCGGCGGCGGTGGTCCAGCGGTCGCCGTCGCGCTGGAAGGTGAAGCGGACCAGGAGGCCCTCGGCCTTGGTCGTGCTGGGCTCACGGTGCGCGGCGATCAGGTTGCCGAGACCGTACGCGACCCATTTGCCGTCGATGTTCTCCATCGGCTGGACGACGTGGGCGTGGTGTCCGAGCAGCAGGTCGATGTTGCTGTCGGCAAGCAGTTGCGGAGCGACCTCGCGCTGCTGGTCGTTGAGCTTGCTCGAGTACTCGGTGCCCCAGTGGCAGCTGACGACCACGATCTCGGCACCGCGATCACGCGCCTTCTGCGCCATCGCCTTGATCTTCGGTACGTCGATCTTGCCCGCCCGCCAGGTGTCACCGTCGGGGTACGGCAGGCCGTTGAACCCGAAGGTGTAGCTGAGGACGGCGAGCTTCACGCCGCGAACGTCAATGATCGTTGGGGTTTCGGCCTCATCCTGGGTGCGGGCCACACCTGCGTGCCGGAGTCCGGCGCGCTCGAGCGTCTTCAGGGTGCGATCCACGCCGGCCGCACCGCCGTCGAAGCTGTGATTGCTTGCGGTCGTGCAGACGTCGTACCCGGTCTGCCTGAGGGCCGCGGCGATCTGCGGAGGGCCCTGGAACAGCGGGTAGCCGTGGTACGGGCCGCCGAGTGGAGCCAGCGGGGTTTCCAGGTGGGCGATCGCGACGTCCGCGTCCTGGACGATCGGTTTGACGCCGGCCATCACCGGGGCGAAGTCCCACGCGCCGTTGTCGCCGTCGCGCTTGGCGGTGGTCCACAGGCGCTCGTGCAGGAGTACGTCGCCGGTCGCCACCAGGGTGATCCGGTCAGGCAGGTTCGCCTTGTTTTTCTGGGGTTTCGGCTTGGCTGTCGCGCCCTTTGTGCCACCGGTGTCGGCGGCGGTGTCCGCGATACAGCCGGTCGTCGCGAGCGCTCCCGCTCCGGCGAGCATCGCCCCCAGCACAGCACGACGTCGTACCGCCATTCCAAGCCCCCAAGCTTCGTCCCCCGGTTGCTTGGGAGACGCCGCGGGCGGCGGTTTGGTTCGCGGGTCAGGCGATCAGGTTGGAGTCGTCCTGGGTTGCCGGGTTGTCCGCGCAGGCCGCGACCAGGGTGTCGAGGGACAGGTCGAGGGTCGCGGCGACGGCGGCGACGGTGAACAGCGCCGGGGTCGGGATGCGGCCGGTCTCGATCTTGCGGAGCGTGTCGACAGAGACGCCGCAGGCCGCGGCGACGTCGACCATGCTGCGTTCACCGCGCGCCTCCCGCAGCAGGGCGCCGAGCTGCCGGCCGCGCTCGCGGTCCCAGCTGGACAGAGGTGGTCGTACCATGACCGTGATAATAGTACCGGTATAGTTATCCGGGAAGTGCAGTGGCCGAGAGGCCGAGGTCGAGGAGCGGGCATGGTCGAGTTGAAGACTCCGGCGGAGATCGAGCAGATGCGGGCCGCCGGGCGGGTGGTCGCGAGCGCGCTGGCCGCGGTGAAGAAGGAAGCCGCCGTCGGGATGTCGCTGCGTGAGCTCGACGCGGTCGCGCGGGATGTGCTGCGGTCGGCGGGCGCGGTGTCGCTGTTCGAGGGCTACCAGCCGGGGTTCGCGACGACGCCGTTCAGTGGCGTGATCTGTACGTCGGTCAACGACGCCGTACTGCATGGTCTGCCCGGAGACCTCGTGCTGCAGGACGGCGACCTCCTGAACGTGGACTGCGGGGCGTCGGTCGACGGCTGGTGCGCGGACTCGGCGATCAGCTTCTGCGTCGGTACGCCACGCGCCGAGGACCTGGAATTGATCGCGACTACCGAGCAGGCGCTGGCGGCGGGGATCGCCGCTGCCGTTCCGGGCAACCGGCTCGGCGACATCGGCGCCGCGATCGGCCGGATCGGCAAGGCGGCCGCGGTCGGCACCAACCTGGACTTCGGCGGTCACGGCATCGGCCGTCGCATGCACGAGGACCCGCACGTCCCCAACAGCAGCCGCCCCGGCCGCGGCCTCAAACTCCGCCCCGGCCACGTCTTCGCCATCGAGCCGTGGTTCTGGTCCGGCTCCACCACCACCTACGTCATCGACGACGACGGCTGGACCCTCCGCTCCTCGGACCACACCCGAGGCGCCCACGCCGAACACACCGTCGCCGTCACCGAAGAAGGCCCCCAAATCCTCACGTTGGTATAGCCCACGCGCCTGGCACGTGCTCCGTGGGGCTGCGGCGGCACCGCACTAGTCGTTGAGCCGAGTCTCCAGCGCGTCGGCCTCTTGGGTGCGGCCTTCGGTGCGCAGGCGGTCCAGGAGGAGGTAGCCGGCTCGGTACCAGAGGTCGTGGCCGGTGGGGAGCGTGGTGAAGATGTCTTCGGCGAGTTTCGCGTCCGTGGTGCCGTGTTCGGCGATCAGGAGGCGGGCGTTGGTGTGCTGGTCCTCGAAGCCGCCCTTCTCGTAGTGGTCGGCGGCTTGCGTGGCCTGTTGTACGGCGGTCTCCGTCTCGCCCTGCTGGAGTGCAATCACGGCCAGGTCCCAATGGACACCGGCAGTCTGGAAGAGCACGCGCTGGTCGGCTGACGGCAACGCCTCCAGCAGCAGACGAGCACGCTCGACCAACTCGACCGCCTGCGCGAAGTTACCCGCGTAGCGTGCCGACTGGGCTGCGAGCCGCACGGCCTGCACCTGCTCCACCGGCTGCTCACCGGCCTCGTAGTAGGCGGCAGCCGCGACCAGAGCGTCGACCGCCTCCTCATCACGGTCAAGCTGGCTCAGCAACAACCCCTCGTCCTGCCGCACCATGCCCAGCCACGCCGGGTGCGCCTCGTCAGGCGCCGACGCAAGCAGCTCGCCCACCTTCGTCAGCGCAGCCTGCAGCTCGCCCAGGGCCTTGTAGGCATCAATCAGCACGCCGCGTGCGTCCGCCAGCGGCTCAGCAAGCTCCGGACTGCTCCCCAGCCCCGGCAGCGCTTCCTCAGCGGTCTCAGCTGCCTCCAACGGACGCCCAGTCAGCAGGTACGCACGCGCCAGCTCCAGCTGAGTCAGCGCGACATGCACGTCCAGCTCAGGCGTCCCCGCCGCCAGCGCCACCGCTTCGATCAGGTCCTCGGCTGCCTCACCCGGACGCTCCAGCTCCAGCCGAAGCCGCCCGCGCTGCTTGTACGCAAACGACCGCGCCAGGTCAGACGGCGTACCAAGGCCAACCGTCGCAGCCGCCTCCGCCTCCTCGAAGCGCCCCAAGTTCGCGAGCAGGTTGCACTCCAGGATCGCTCCACCCGCCCGCAGGTCTTCGTCGATGTCCGTACGCTCGCGGAGCTCAGCCAGCTCCCGTACGGCGTCGTCCAGCCGACCGGCCTGCGCGTACATGGTCGCCAGCGAGTACTGCCAGTGCCCGCGACGCTGTGGCTCGTCGTTGGCCACCAGCCAGCGAATCGGCTCCTCACCGGTCGCGAGGCCTTCGTCAACCTGCCCGGTCTCGCACAGCAACCGGCCGATGCGACCGCGGTCGCGCAGTACGCGGACCTCCTCGCCCGCGTCGGCGTACAACGCCAGCGCCTCGCGCCATGCCTCCAGTGCGACCTCCGCCTGGTCGTGCGCGACCAGACCGCGGCCGTCCAGCACCCGAGCACGGTCCACCGGGGTCCACTCGCTCTCCGGCACCTCCTGCTCGAAGGCGCGCCACGCAGCCGCCGCCTCCTCCGGCTGAGCCTTCTGCCAGGCCTCCTCGGCCCGGTCCAACCAGCCACGGCCCGACGGTGTGGGCTGCGTGCTGTCGACAGGCTCCTCCGGCGCTTGCTGAGCTGCCGCCTTGACTGCCTGTGCCCGCCGAGCAGTCTCTGACAACGGCAGGTACTCCACCCACGGCTCAGCCGTCAGCATCCCCTGAATCAGCGAGCTGCGATGCGTCGTCCCGTTCCGCGCATCGAACTGCGCAGCCAACTCCAGCGCCCGCCCAGCCAACTGCTCACTCAGCTCTGCCGCCGGCACGGAGTCAGCCTTCGGCAGCCGGATCATCAGCCCGTCCACTCGCCCGAGCGCATGCGCAGCCGCCGCAGCGAACGTCATCTCGGCGTACGGCGACGGCGGGTCGTCGAACTCGGGCAGGTGCCGCTCGATCAGCTCCACCGCCTTCAGTTCATTGCCAGTGCGAGCCAGGAACTCCACGTGATCCGCGTGCTCACTCAGCTCACCGACCCGACTACGCAGGAGCCGATAGCCCTTCCGGTGCGCGTCGATTGCCTCGGTGTACATGCCCTCGGCAAGGTACGCGGGTAGCAATGCGGTCAGCATCTGCTGCGGCTGCTCGGCGCAGGTCAGTTGCCCGTCCAGGACGTTCACGGCCAGCGCTACGGCGTCCGCCGTATGCCCGACGCTCGTCAGGTGGTGCACCTTCGACGTGGGGTCGCAGCCGACGCAGTCCGACAGGTCGTCGCGCGGCGCGGTCGACCACAGCCGGAACTGCTCGGCCGCAGCCTCCGTGTCACCGATGTGGTGGGCGACCAGCCAGCGGTGCTGGTGTACGGCGTGCATGCTGTGACCACTGAGCTGCCAACGCCGTTCCATGTCGTCCAGTACGGCGTACGCGCGGTCCAGCGGGACCTCGGGGAATTTGGTCAGCGTGCTGGGCGCGTACTTGAAGCACCAGTGGAACAGGTGCGAGTAGTCCTGGTACTTGCCCGGGTCCGCGTCCCAGTCCGCAACGCACCGCGCGAACGGCACCAGCGACTTCCGCGGCTCCCCACCCATCACGTACGCCGTCACCAGTGCCAGCCGGCTGTAGAACGCCAGGTCGTCCGCGCCGTCCGCGTCCGCCCGCCGTACGACGTCCTCCAGCAGAGCGGACCGTGCTTTCCCGTACGGCGTGCTCTCGGCACGCTGCAGCCGGTCGATCAGGTCCTGGTTCATCGGGTCGGGTCCTCCTGCGTGGGGACGGCCTGGTCCAGCAGGCCGAGGAACGAGCGGTTCACCAGCGCGGAGTCGGCCGGGCCGATCGGGTGGTAGCCGAGCATCAACGCGTGCCCGTACAGGCCTTCCACGGCGAGCTGTGCGAGCTCACGGTCGTTCAGCGACGCCATCCGCCGTACCAATGGACTGCGGTGGTTCAGCACCAACTGCGGGCGACTGTCGTCGTGCGTGTCGAGGGCACCCAGCACCTCCGACCACAGCGCGTCCGCACGGTCTTTGGTGCTCCGGAGCTCTCTGGCGAACTGCGCGGACCGGTCGACGAGGTAGAGCGCGGGCAGACTGGCCGGCTCGAACGCACGGACCACCACCTCGCAGCCGACCGGGTCCAGCGCGTCCTGCGCCAACTGGACGAACGGGCGGAGCTGGAGCTCGGTGTCCGGGTCCAGACTGTCGAAGCTGGTGCTCAGCTCGGTCGGGTCGAACCTAGTGGTGACAAGGTCGGGCACTACCTTCGGCAGCCGCTCCAGCAGCTCGCTGTCGTAGGTGTAGCCGCCGTTCACCACAGTGATCTGCTGTGCAGCGGCCACTGCGGCGAGCTGGCGGAACTCCTCGATGGTGGCGACGTACCTGATCTCGCCAGTACGTTCCTGGAGCTCTGCAGTCGTCATGCGGCCGTGGTTGGTCTCGAAACGCAGCCAGCGGTGGACGAGCCGGAGCATCTCGTCGTCGTGCAGCGCAAGGGCCTTCACACCGAGCTGATGGATGCCGAGGAACTTGTCGAGCTTGCCCGGATCCGTGCTGCCCAACCGGACCAGCCAGCCACGCAGCTGCGCGCCGAGCGCCTCCCGCGTGGCCTCGAGGTTGCCGTCGTCGAACAGCGCCTCGCGACTCGCAGTAGGGCGCAGCTCGGAGGTGTCGATGACTGCGCGCACGAAGAACGCCCACTCCGGCAGCAGCCCTTCGACGTTCTCCGCGAGCAGCATTCGCTTCAGGTAGACGCGATGCGTCGCGCGCTCGGCGGGGTTGGCCGCGAACGGCAGCACGAACGCGACACCGGTCAGCCCGGCAGCGGGGTTGTTCAGATGGATCACGTCGAACGGCGTGAACCCGAGCTTGTCCTGGGCGTAGCCGACCAGGTCCGCGACGCCGGCTCCCTCCCAGGGCGCCTTGCCGTCGGTGACCTGCTCGCCGTCCACGCGGATCTCGATCGGCAGCAGCGCACCGAACAACCGGATCAGCTCGACCACCGTGGCCTGCTTGTACCACTGCTCCACACCACGCCGGGCCTTGAGCGTGACCGTCGTACCGACCTCGGCGCGGTCCGCGGTGTCCGCGATCGTGTAGCGGCCGTCCGCCGTACCGAGCCAGCGGGTCGCCGGTCCGCCGGCCGGCTGGGTGACGACCTCGATCTCGTCGGCGACCATGAACGCGGACAGCAGGCCGATGCCGAACTGGCCGAGGAACTCCGTCCGCGCGAACCCGATCTCGTCGCGCTTCGAACTCCGTCCGATCGTCGCCAGCAGCTCCCGGACCTCGTCCGGCCGCAGCCCGATCCCGGTGTCGCTGATCGTCAGTACGTCGTCCGCCGTCCGCACCTCGATCCGCTTCGGCGCATCGGGATCCTTGGCCTGCCGGGCGGTGATCGCGTCGACCGCGTTCTGCAGCAGCTCCCGCAGATACACCCGCGGGCTGCTGTACAGATGGTTGCTCAGCAGGTCGACGATCCCTTGCAGATCGACCTGGAAGTTCTCACTCACCCGGGCAACCTACGGCATGGTGGGGGGCCACCCGGAAGTCGGCGACTGTTCGCTTCAGGTTGGTGACGGGCGGTGGCGAACGGCGTACTTTCGTCGTAGGGAGGGTGTGGACAAATGACGCTGACGGTGGGGACTTTCAACCTCAACAATCTGTTCGACCGGTGGAACTTCGCCGGTGCGGTGGACGTGCTCGCGCAAGGCACCAGCTCGGTGCCGGCGACGTACACGTTCGACGACGAGCACCGCCGCCGGTTGCAGCTGGACGGCCACGGCAAACTCTTGGTGGCGAAGAAGCCGGAGGACACGACCCGGGTCGCCGAACGGCTGCTGGCCGCGAACGTGGACGTGTGGGTCGTGCAGGAGGTCGAGAACGCCGACGTACTGCGCGAGTTCAACCGCGACCACCTGGACGGCGGCTACGAGCACGTGATGGTGATCGACGGCAACGACTCGACCCGGTTCATCGACATCGGCATCCTGTCCCGGCGGCCGCTCGGTGGCGTGACCAGCTACCAGCGCGCGTTCCACCCGGACGTGCCGGACCGGCCGATCTTCTCCCGCGACCTGGTCGAGGCGGAGATCCTGGACGTCCGCGGGCGCAACGTGCTGACCGTCTTCGGGACGCACCTGAAGTCGAAGTTCGTCGACTTCACCGTCGCAAACCCGGTCGCGGCTTTCGAGGCTGCCCAGCTGCTCCGGACCCAGCAGGCGGACACGATCATGCGGATCATCGCGCAGCGGACCAGCACCCGGCAGCGCTTCCTGCTCTGCGGCGACATGAACGACACCCCGGACTCGCCCGCGCTGGCGGCGTACCAGAAGGCCGGGCTGGTGAACGCGCTGCTGACACCGACCGAGATCGGCGCCGTCACGACGACGGTCGACCTGCCGGCGAACCCGGCCTGGACGTCGACGTTCAAGGAGTCCGGGCAGCCACGGACGTTCGACCTGATCGACCAGATCTGGCTGTCACCGGCGCTGGCGCCGCGACTGCAGGAGGCGTTCATCGGCCGGCGCCGCAAGCTCGCCCGGGACGGAACCGATCACGATCCCGCCTGGATCTCCCTTGATCTATAGGGATTTCGCCTGGGCCTCGACCCCGTCGAGCAGGCGGTCGAGGCCGTAGCGGTACGCGTCGGTGGCCGCCTCGCGGACGGTGTCCTGGTACCCGTTCGCGTTCCAGATGGCCGTCATCGCGGGATGTCTTTCGACATCGAAGTACGTCTCCCAGAGGTCGTTGCGGTCGTACCACCACGCCTCGTTGCTCTGCCCGCTGGAACGCTCGACCAGCTCGTTCTCGGCCTCCAGACCGGCCGCGGAGTCGACGTACGTCGTGATGGCTAGCGCAGCCGTGTTCGTGTCACGCGGGCTGAGGTCGAGTGGCAACAGTGTGGAGAGCAGGTACTCACGGCCGGCCAGCATGCCCGGGCCGACGGGCGGGCGGACGGTGGAGACGCGGGCCAGCCAGGGGTGGCGCTCGTACATCGCTCGGGTCTGCTCGGAGTACACCTCCACCTGCTCGCGCCAGTCCGTCGGTCTGGACTCGCCAGGACCGGGTAGCTGCCGCTCAGCCAGTGCCTCGTCGACCATGAGGTCCAGCAGCTCTTCCTTGGACGGCACGTAGGTGTAGAGGGTCATCGTGCCTACGCCGAGTGCCTTCGCGACTCCACCCATGGAGGCTGCGTCGAGCCCACGCTCGTCAGCCAACCGGATACCGGCCTGCACCACTCCGTCGACGTCCAGCGACGGTCGCCGGCCGGCGGTACGCCGTACCTCCTGTCGCTGGGACCCCTGCTGTCGCTGGTTCCGCCAGAGCAGAGCGAGCGTGCGCTCGGGCTGACCTCCACCGCTGTGCCGCACTGTCACAGTGCACAGCGTCCCATGGGTCAGCGGAAGGCGTCGGCGTTGGCTAGCGCCCACTCGCGGTAGGTGATCGCCGGCCGGCCGGTCAGCCGCTGCACGGTCGGCTCTGGAGTCATCGGGTGCTCAGCCATCATCCGGAAGCCGTCGAGCAGCCACTGCGCCGTCTCGGTGCCCACGATCGGGGTCCAGACCGCCATGTACTCCTCGGGCGATTGCTCCTCGAACTTCACCTCGCGCCCGAGCGCCTGGGCGATGTACTCCACCTGCTGCGGCGCGGTCAGCCCTTCCGGGCCGCTCATGGTGAGCTTCTGGCCTGTGTAGCTCTCGTTGCTGATGGCTACTTTGGCTACGGCGGCGATGTCCTTCAGGTCGATCGGCGTCTGGACCGCCGCCGGGTAGGGCGCGCGTACGACGTTCTCCGCCTTGATCGACGTCGCCCAGTCGAGGGTGTTGTTCATGAACTGGCCCGGCCGCAGGTGGGTCCACTCGAAGCCGCCCTGCTCGATCGCACGCTCGACCTTGTAGTAGTGCCACTCGGCCGGATCACCTTGCGCTTCGTACTCCGCAGGCTCACCGGACAGTACGACGACCCGCCGTACGCCGGCCTGTTGGGCGGCGGTCACGAAGTCGTCGACGTACGCCGGAAGCGGCGCCAGGTAGACGGTGTCGATGCCGCGCAGCGCGGCCGGGAGGGTCTCGGGTTTGCCGAGGTAGCCCTTCGCGACCTCGACGGACTGTGGGAGCGCAGCCTTCTTGGGGTTGTTGGTGAGCGCTCGGACCGGCAGGTCTGCGGCCACGAGCTCGTCGACGAGGAGTCGGCCCACGCTGCCCGTTGCGCCGGTCACCAGGATCGTCATTTCTTGTGTCCTCCCTTGCTGGCTATTTCCGTAGGGTATACGAGAATAGTCTGCCGGTCGACTTGAAGATCTGGGGAACATATGTTCGACTGTGATGCATGAGATGGGCTGGTCAGCAGGTCGACGCGGAGACTCCGGGGACGTTGCCGGGGCTCGGTTCGATCGCTGGCCTGGTCCGGTCGGTGACCACGCCGGAGTTCCGCGGTGTCACCTTCCACGAGGTGCTGGCGCGCTCCGCGCTGAACTCGGTGCCGGGGACGTCGCTCCCGTTCAACTGGACGATCAACCCGTACCGCGGCTGCACCCACGCCTGCCGCTACTGCTTCGCCCGGCCGACCCACGCCTACCTCGAGCTCGACCAAGGCGCCGACTTCGACCAGCAGATCGTGGTCAAGACCAACGTGGTGGACGTCCTCCGCCGCGAGCTCGCCCGCCCCTCGTGGCGCGGCGAACAGGTTGCCTTGGGCACCAATACCGATCCCTACCAGCGGGCCGAGGGCCGCTACCGGCTGATGCCGGGGATCATCGAAGCGCTGGCCGGCTCGGGCACACCGCTGTCCGTGCTGACGAAGGGCACCCTGCTGCGCCGCGACCTCGACCTGCTGTCCACGGCCGCCACGGAGGTCTCCGTCGGCATCGGCATCTCCCTCGCCCTGGCCGACGAGGACCTCCGCAAACTCGTCGACCCCGGTGCCCCGTCCGTCCGCGGCCGCCTCGACCTGATCCGCGCCGTACGCAACGCCGGCCTCCCCTGCGGCGTGATGGTCGCCCCCGTCCTCCCCTGGCTCACCGACTCAGCCGAACACCTGGACGACCTGCTCGGCCAACTCGCCGAAGCCGGCGCCACCGGAGTCACCCCACTCGTCCTGCACCTCCGCCCAGGCACCAAGGAATGGTTCATGACCTGGCTAGCCCGAACCCGCCCCGACCTGGTCCCCCGCTACACATCCCTCTACGCCCACGGCCCCAACGCCGCCCCCAGCTACCTCTCCGCCTTCACCACCAAAATCCACCCCCTCCTCCACAAACACGGCTTCGCGCACCCCTCCCCCCGCCGCTCCGCACCCCTCCCCCACAAACCCCCCGACATCACCCAGCAAACCCTCTTCTAAGTCACCCGCTGGCGCGATGTTGGAGGGTTTCCGGCACATACAACGCAAAACCCGCCAGGGTTCGCTGCACAACCCGTCTCGCGGTCTACTCCCACTCGATGGTGCCGGGGGGCTTGCTGGTGATGTCGAGGGTTACGCGGTTGATTTCGTCGACCTCGTTGGTGATGCGGGTGGAGATGCGTTCGAGGACGTCGTACGGAAGGCGGGCCCAGTCGGCCGTCATCGCGTCTTCGCTGGTGACCGGGCGGAGGACGACCGGGTGACCGTACGTACGGCCGTCGCCCTGGACGCCGACCGAGCGGACGTCGGCCAGCAGGACGACCGGGAACTGCCAGATGTCGCGGTCCAGACCGGCGGCGGTGAGCTCGGTGCGGGCGATCAGGTCGGCGGCGCGGAGGATGTCGAGGCGGTCCTTGGTGACCTCGCCGATGATGCGGATGCTCAGGCCCGGGCCGGGGAACGGGTGCCGGTAGACCATCGCCTCCGGCAGGCCGACGGCCAGGCCCAGCTCGCGGACCTCGTCCTTGAACAGGGTGCGCAGCGGCTCGATCAGGCTGAACTGAAGGTCGTCGGGCAGACCGCCGACGTTGTGATGGGACTTGATGTTCGCGGCGCCGGCGCCACCGCCGGACTCGACCACGTCGGGGTACAGCGTGCCCTGGACCAGGAACTCGATGTGCCGCTCGGCGTCCACCTTGCGGGCGGTCGCCTCGAAGGTCCGGATGAACTCGCGGCCGACGATCTTCCGCTTCTGCTCCGGGTCGGTCACGCCGGCCAGCGCGCCGAGGAACTGATCCTCCGCGTCGACCGCCTCGAGCCGGATCCCGGTCGCGGCGACGAAGTCCTTCTCGATCTGGTCCGACTCACCGGCGCGCTGCAGACCGTGGTCGACGTACACGCAGGTCAGTTGGTCGCCGATCGCCCGGTGCACCAGGGCCGCCGCGACTGCCGAGTCGACGCCGCCGGACAGGGCGCACAGCACCTGCTTGTCACCGACCTGCTGCCGGATGAGCTCGACCTGGTCCTCCACGACGTTCGAGGTGGTCCAGTCGCCCTTGCAGCCGGCGATGTCGTACAGGAAGTGTTCGAGCACGGCCTGCCCGGCCTGCGAGTGCAGCACCTCCGGGTGCCACTGCACACCGGCGAGCCGGCGCTCCAGGTCCTCGAACGCCGCCACCGGCGCGCCCTCGGACGCAGCCAGTACGGCGAAGCCGGCCGGCGGAGCGTGGACCGCGTCACCGTGGGACATCCACACGTTGAGGTCCTCGGGGATCCCGGCCAGCAGCGTGCCCGCGGTGCTCACCGTCACCGGCGTCCGGCCGAACTCCCGCAGCCCGGTACGGCGGACCTCGCCGCCGAGGGTCTGCGCCATCGCCTGGAACCCGTAGCAGATCCCGAACGTCGGCAGCCCGACCTCGAACAGCCCGGACTCGACCCGCGGCGCGCCCTCGGCGTACACCGACTGCGGACCGCCGGACAGGATGATCGCCTTCGGATTCCGCGCCAGCATCTCCTCGACCGGCATCGAGTGCGGCACGATCTCGGAGTACACCTTGGCCTCGCGGACCCGGCGCGCGATCAGCTGCGCGTACTGCGCCCCGAAGTCGACGACCAGTACCAACTCATGCTCGCTCACCCGCAAAGCCTATCGGTGCAGCTCAGCCCGGCTGTAATCCGCTGTCCGGAGCGGCCCGCCGGCGACCGACTCAGCCGAAGTGTCATCGCCCGACCGCAAGCCGTTAGGCTCTACCGCATCTCGAGCTGCCTGTCGACGATGCAGCGAATCTTCAGTGCTCAACGACGAGTCGCCGCGGACCCGCGACATGCCAAAGGCCCACCGCGAACACCGACGGGCCTTCAGGCGATCTTGTAACGGAGAGACCTGCCTCCGCCTTCGTACCCGAGTTTAGGATCATGCCCCGAGCAAATCAAACTACCGTTCAGCATGCTGCAGTCGCCACCAAGCTCAGCTCGCCGCGGTTCGCGCCGTACCTCACCGCGACCGGAGGCAACCCTAGTGTTTGGCCAGCGTGTGGTCTGTCGTGCGGAGGGGCTCGTTCGTGGTGTGGAGGCCTGGGAAGCGGCGGCGCATGGCGGCCTCGTGGCGGTCGGCGGAGGCTGGGTCGCCGATGTAGTCGGCGATCAGGTGGCGGCCGAACCACAGTCGCACGCGGCGGCGAGGTGGGAAGCTCACCCGCGGAACGCTATCGGCGTCAGTTGTCGCTTGTATTACTCCGCGTTACGACTCGAAGTCGCTTGGGCGCCCTGAATGACAGCAGGTCGATCATGGGCGGTTCTTCGACCAGACGTACGGCGCTCAGCAGGTCGGCCGCACACTCCAGCGCCACCCGGGCCTCGAGGCGGGCCAGGCCGGCGCCGAGACACCGGTGGATGCCGATCCCGAAGGCGAGGTCGGCAGGACCGCCGTGGCCGGTCAGACCGAGCAGGACGGGAGCGGCCGCAGGCAGCTCGACCCCACCGATCACCGCAGGCCTCGCCGTAACCCGCCGCCACGTAGGCACCGACGAAGCCTCCCGCAACACCTCCTCGACAACCTCGGCTGCCTCGAAGGACCTCCCAAGGCACCTCTGAAAAGCAGTCGAGATGAGTTGGGTTGTTGTTTCTTGGCCGGCTATCAGGAGGAAGTAGGCGACGGCGCAGATCTCTTCGTCGGTTAGGTCCAGGGCGACCAGGACACCGAACAGGTCGTCGGTCGGGGTGCTGCGGGCGGCGGTTGTGCGGGTACGGAGCCAGGTGTAGAACTCGGCGGCGGTGTGGGCGAGTTCGAGTTGGCGGTCCGCGTCAGGCCGGCCCCAGAAGAGTTCGAGGGAGTCTTGGCTCCAGGACTTGAGTGCAGGTACGTCGACGTCGTGGAGGCCGAGCATGTGCAGGAGCACGAGGGCAGGGGGCTCGGCTGCGATGCTTTGGACCAGGTCGAGCTGGTCGCCGGAGGCCAGGGCGGACATCGCCGTGGCTACCCGGGTGGATACGAGCGACCGGGTGAGGGGCTCGACCGCGGCGACGCGGGCGGGGCTGAAGAAGCGGGCGACGGCGGCGCGGATCGGGCGGTGGGACTCCCCCGCGTTGTTCGCCAGCGTCGGCGGCAGCGCGAAACCAACCGCTGACAACACCCGCAACGCCTTCACGGACAACGGCGTGTGAGCCAGTACGGCGTTGTCCGGCCGGAACGTCTCCGGATCCAGCATCACCGCACGCGCGAGCGCGGGATCGTCGACCACCCAGTACCCGAGCTCCTCGTCGTACCGGGCAGGGCAACCGGTCACGCGAACCAGCCCGCGGCCGCGCTCGCAAACCCGTCCATGGCACCGGCTCCGGCCGGGATCCGGGCGATCACCGGTACGCCGGTCGTCGTCGGCAGATCCTCGAGATTGCACTGCTCGGCCAGGTCGGGCTCGTCCGGCCAGGAGCCGATGATCAGCCCCTCGATCGGAAGGTTCCGCCTGCGCAGCGCCTCGACGGTGAGCCCGGTGTGATTGAGCGTGCCGAGACCCGAACGTGTGACCACCACGAACCCACAAGGCGCCGTCAGGTGCGCGGCAAGCTCCGCGAGCCCGCGCCCCTCGGAGTCCAACCCGACCAGCAGTCCGCCCGCCCCTTCAACGAGGACGGTGTCATGTGTCGCCGCCAGGTCGTCGATGAGCTTGGCATGCTCTTCGACGCTGGGAAGCGGGACGCCTTCGCGCCGGGCAGCCGTCGCAGGCGCGAGAGGGTCGCGGAGCCGAACACCTTCGTGGAAGGTGGTCGAGGCGGGCTGAGCGGAGAGGGGAGCTTCGGGGAGGCCGGTCAGGCGGCGTATCTCGGCGAGATCGCCTGGTTCGTCAGGAGTGACACCGGTTTGGGCGGGTTTGACGACGGCGACCGAGCCAGCAAGTGCCGCGCGTACGGCGAGGGCGGCGGTGGCGATCGTTTTGCCTACACCGGTGTCGGTGCCGGTGACGATGAGGATCATGAAACCTGACCGATCGCATCGATGACGACCGCGCAAGCCTGGTCGAAGTCGGCAGCGGTGAGGCCCGCGTTGGCGGTCAGGCGCAGGCGCGAGATGCCGTCGGGGACGGATGGCGGGCGGAAGCTGCCGACCCGTACGCCAGCGGCCAGGCACAGCTCGGCGGCCTGGACCGTCTCACGCGGCCCGGGCATCGGCACGGAGACGACCGCACCGGACGGCCGCGGGACGTTACAGGCCACGGCCAGGCGGGCGGTCGCGGCGTGGATGGCATCGGGCCGCCCGGGCTCGGCCCGTAAAACCTGCAGCGCGGCCAGGGCAGCCGCGCAGGCGGCCGGGTTGAGGCCGGTGTCGTAGATGAACGGCCGGGCCCGGTTCACCAGATGCTCACGCAACAACCGCGGGCCCAGGACGACGCCACCCTGTGAAGCCAGCGACTTGGACAACGTCATGGTGACGACCACGTGATCCAGGCCGGCCAGCCCCGCCGCCGCCACCGAGCCACGGCCGCCGCCGGTGACGCCCAGGCCGTGGGCCTCGTCGACCAGGAGTACGGCGCCGTGAGCCTGAGCAACCGCGGCGAGCGAGGTCAGCGGAGCCTCGTCGCTCAGCACGCTGAAGACGGACTCGGTCAACACCAGCGCATGCGGTTCGTTGCGTTCGGCAAGAACTTTCCCGACGGCGTCCACATCGTTGTGCGGGACGACTTCCACACGCGATCGGGCCAGCCGCCCAGCGTCGATCAGGGAGGCATGCACATGCTCGTCCGAGACCAGCACAGTGCCCGGACCGCCGAGCGCTGTCACGACACCGAGGTTGGCGAGGTAGCCCGACGAGAACACCAGCGCCGACTCCTGCCCGACGTAGGCGGCCAGCGCCGACTCCAGTTCCTCATGCAGGTCTGTGGTGCCGGTGACCAAGCGGGACGCGGTCGCGCCGGTCCCCCAGGTCTGCAAGGCCTCGGCGGCGGCGGAGATCACCCGCGGGTCGCGCGACAGGCCGAGGTAGTCGTTGCCTGCGAGGTCGATCAGGTCCTCGCCGGAAGACCGAGCGCGGAGCCGGCGGGTGAGGCCGCGCGACTCCAGGGCCGCGGCCTTGGGTGCGAGCCACTCCTCGAGCATCAGCCGACCTCCTGCACCGCGCCGGTGATCGCCGAGGTGATGGTCGCGATCTCCTCGTCGGTGCAGACGTACGGCGGCATCGTGTAGACCAGATCGCGGAACGGCCGGACCCACACGCCCCGCCGCAGCACGGCGTCCGTCATCCGCTTCATGTCGACCGGACCGCCCAGCTGTACGACGCCGACCGCACCGATCACGCGGACATCCTTCACGCCCGGCATCGACGCCGCAGGCGCCAGACCAGCCGACAGACCCGCAGATATCTGCGCAACCCGGCCGGCCCAGTCCTGCGAGAGCAACAAGTCGATCGAAGCAAGCGCAACCGCGCAGGCCAACGGGTTCGCCATGAAGGTCGGGCCGTGCATCAGCGCGCCACCCGGGCCGTTCGAAACGGTGTGCGCGACGTCCGTCGTACACAAGGTCGCAGCCAAGGAGAGGTAGCCGCCGGTGAGGGCCTTACCGACGCACAGGATGTCGGGATCGATCCCCGCATGCTCGGAGGCAAACAGTGTCCCGGTCCGGCCGAAGCCGGTGGCGATCTCGTCCAAGATCAGTAGGAACCCGTGCCGGTCGGCGAGGTCACGCAGTACGCGCAGGCAGGCCGGGCTGTACGGGTACATCCCGCCCGCGCCCTGCAGGACCGGCTCGACGACGATCGCGGCGATCTCCCCTGCACGCTCGTCCGCGAGAGCAGTCAGGGCCGCGGCCCAGGCCCGGAGCTCCGGATCGTCCTCCGGCCGGTCGAACCCGGCCGGCGGTTGCGGGCCGAACGACTGCTCCTTCAAGGCGCCCGTGAACAGCGAGTGCATCCCGTTCACCGGGTCGCACACGCTCATCGGCGCGAATGTGTCGCCGTGGTAGCCGCCCCGGACGGTCAGCAGCCGGGTCCGCCCACTGTTGCCCCGGGCAACCTGGTACTGCAGGGCCAGCTTGATCGCGACCTCGACCGACACCGAACCCGAGTCGCAGAAGAACACGTGCTGCAGCGGATCCGGGGTGATCTCGACCAGCCGCTCGGCCAGCCGGATCGCGGGCTCGTGCGTCAGCCCGCCGAACATCACGTGGCTGAAGTCGTCCACCTGGCTCTTCACGGCGGCGTCCAGCACCGGGTTGCGGTAGCCGTGGATCATGCACCACCACGACGCCATCGCGTCGATCGCCTCGACCGTGCCGCCGGCTTCGTCGTCCAGCCGCAGCCGTACGCCGTCAGCGCCGCGGACCAACCGGACCGGGGACGGATCGCTCAGCGAGGAGTACGGATGCCACAGCCGCTCCGCGTCCCGTTGCCACCACTCGCCGGCCACCGCGCCCACCTTCCGTGCCTGATCCGTCCACACGGTAATCGCTGGCGCAGGGGTGCGGAGGCGCGGGTGGTCGCGATGTGGGCCACCTCTCGCTCGCCCTTCTCATTCCGTGGTCACGGGCTTACATTGAGCGAAGCATTGTTACTGGCACCACTGGGCTGGCCCCGTTGGACGGCGGCAACTACAACACGATCAGCGGTACGTCGATGGCCGCGCCACACATCGCCGGGATCGTCGCTCGACCGCACACCAGTACACCAACGGTGCTGCGTACCAACCGGATCCACGGGGAGGCAGTACGTCGTACGACAAAGGACACGGCCTCGTCGATGTGGTGGCTGCTTCAGATGCTGTCCGTTAGCTCTCCGTGCACTGAGCAGCGGGCGGACCAACCCATCGGGTGGACCTGGACGACCATCCGGCGGCGGCACTCGGCGCAGTAGCGGGGAGGCTCCAGAGCCAGGGCCTGACGGCAGTCCTCGTGACTGCCGTCGGCCAGCTCGCGGCCGCAGTGGCCGCAGTACACGAGCGTGGTCACAGCGTCTTCTGGAGTTCCTTGACCGGCATCTTCAGCTCGGCCAGCAGGTCGAGGTCGGCGGTCGCGGGACGGCCCAGGGTGGTCAGGTAGTTGCCGACGATCACGGCGTTGATGCCGCCGAGCAGGCCGTCGCGGGTGCCCAGGTCGCCCAGGGTCAGCTCACGGCCGCCGGCGTACCGGAGCACGGTCCGCGGCATCGCGAGCCGGAACGCGGCGATCGTGCGCAGCGCGTCCTTGCCGTCCATGATCTCGAGGTCGCCGAACGGCGTCCCCGGCCGCGGGTTGAGGAAGTTGAGCGGCACCTCGTGCGGGTCCAGCTCGGCCAGTTGCGCGGCCAGCTCGGCGCGCTGCTCGAGGGTCTCCCCCATCCCGACCAGGCCGCCGCAGCACAGCTCCATGCCGGACTCCTTGACCATCAGGCAGGTGTCCCAGCGCTCCTCGAAGGAGTGCGTGGTGACGACGTCGCCGAAGTACGACCGGGCCGACTCGAGGTTGTGGTTGTAGCGATGCACACCCATCGCCTTGAGCTCGTCCACCTGCTCCTGGGTGAGCATGCCGAGCGAGCAGGCGATGTTGATGTCGACCTCGGCGTTGATCGCCTCGATGCCGGCCTTCACCTGCGACATCAGCCGCTGGTCCGGACCGCGGACGGCGGCCACGATGCAGAACTCGGTGGCGCCGGTCTTCGCAGTCTCCTTGGCGGCCTCGACCAGCTCCGGGATGTTCAGCCAGACCGAGCGCACCGGGGAGGTGAACTGGCCGGACTGGGAGCAGAAGTGGCAGTCCTCCGGGCAGCCACCGGTCTTGAGCGAGATGATCCCCTCGACCTCGACCTCCTCGCCGCACCACTTCACCCGCACCTCGTGCGCGAGCGCGAGCAGGTCGGCCAGTTGGTCGTCCGGTGACTGCAGGACCTCGACCAGCTGTTCCTGGGAAAGGCCGACGCCCCGCTCCAGAACCTGCTCCCGGGCCACCTCGAGGATGTCGCTCATCGTTCTCCTGCCTCATCTGACGGTCGGCCCACAGTAAGTCAGGGAGCCGGACAACTGCTGCGAGGGGCGTCACGTGGAACACCCGCGATCGAGCCGTCGCAGCAACTCTCCGCAGCCCCGGCAAAACTTTCTGGATTTTTCCGGAGAACCTCGTAACCCCCCGTAGAGGGGCTCGTTGATGTGTGCAGAGGCGGTTACCGCAAGGACGACAGCCTCTCGGTCACAGGGAGCAACGCAGTATCGATTCAGAAGAGCTTGAGGGCTGATCATTACGATCAGCACGCAGAGTGGTCACAACCACCCGCGAAAGCTCGAAACTCCCCGGATCGGATGTAAAGTGGGGTACCAAGAGCTCGGGTCGCCAGCTGTGGTTGGTGACCCGATCCCAAAGCGCCGGGCGCCTCACCCCGGCTTGAGTGGGTCCCTCGGGAAACGATTTGGGCGGAAACGTTCCCGAGGGACCTGCTCCCTTTTCTGGAGCTTTTCGCAATTCCCACCAACCTCAGCAGCCCCACGAGTTTGCTGAGGCTTCTTCATTTCACCTGACAACTGGTGAACTGTTGTCGTTGTGTTACGGGTTCGTCACAGACTGCTTCGGGATGATCGGGAGCCGCAGCGCCCCCGGCGCATCGGCCGGTACGACGGGATGCCCGGGTTTCACCGGTTGCACCCGCCGGTACGCCGATCCGACCGGCGGCCGGGCGTCGTCCTCGCCCTTGTTCGGCCAGAACGAGAGCGCCCGCTCCGCTTGGGCGGTGATCGTCAGCGACGGGTTCACGCCGAGGTTCGCCGAGATCGTCGACCCGTCCAGGATGTGCAGGCCGTCGTACCCGTAGACCCGGTGGTAGGGGTCGACCACGCCGGTCTCGGCCGAGTCGCCGATCGCGCAGCCGCCGATGAAGTGCGCTGTCATCGGCACGTTGAACGGCTCGCCGATGGTGCCGCCCGGGGTGCCGTTCATCAGCTTCGCCATCCGCCGGACCACCTGGTTCGCGACCGGGATCCAGGACGGGTTCGGGGCGCCGTGCCCCTGTTTCGAGGTCAGCCGCCAGCGGCCGAACCGGTCCCGCCGGCCGAACGTGGTGATCGAGTTGTCCGCGGTCTGCATCACCAGCGCGATCACGGTCCGCTCGGACCAGTGCTTGAGGTCGTACAGCCGGCGGATGTTCTTCCGCTGCACGCCGAGCTCGCGCAACCAGGTCCGCCACCGCGGCCGGTCCCCGTCGCCGTCGGTCAGCACGGTCTGCAGCAGCGACATCGCGTTGCTGCCCTTGCCGTACCGCACCGGCTCGATGTGGGTGATGTCGTCGGGGTGGAACGACGAGGTGATCGCGACCCCGCGGGTGTAGTCGACGTCCCGGTCCCGGGCGATGGCCCCGACCAACGACTCGGAGTTGGTCCGGGTCAGCACGCCGAGCCGGTCGGACAGTCGCGGCAGCTTGCCCTCGTCCCGGAGCCGGTGCAGGAGTTTCGCCGTACCCAGGGCGGACGCGGCGAACACCACCTGCTGGGCGGTGAACCGGCGCGTGCTCTTGCGGTTCGAGGTACGGCGGGTGTCGACGGCGTACCCGCCGTTCGGCAGCGGCTCGACCGAGGTGACCGTGGTCATCGGGTACACCTCGGCGCCGGCCTTCTCGGCCAGGTAGAGGTAGTTCTTGGTCAGCGTGTTCTTCGCGTTGTGCCGACAGCCGGTCATGCACTCGCCGCAATCGATGCAGCCCGTACGGCGCGGTCCGGCGCCGCCGAAGTACGGGTCGTCGACCTCCACGCCGGGCTCGCCGAAGAAGACGCCGACCGGGGTCGGGTGGAAGGTCTCACCCACGCCCATGTCGTCGGCGACCTGCTTCATCACCTCGTCGGCCGGGGTGAAATGCGGGTACGTCGTGACGCCGAGCATCCGCTTCGCCTGGTCGTAGTACGGCGCGAGCTCGGACTTCCAGTCGGTGATGTGCGCCCACTGGCGGTCGGTGTAGAACGCGGGCAGCGGTTCGTAGAGGGTGTTCGCGTAGACCAGGCTGCCGCCGCCGACACCGGCGCCGGACAGGATGATCACGTCCCGCAGCGCGCTGATCCGCTGGATGCCGTACCAGCCGAGCTTCGGCGCGAACAGGAACCGGCTCTTGTCCCACGAGTTCTTCGCGAACCCGGCGTCCTCGAACCGCGCGCCCGCTTCCAGTACGGCGACCTTGTAGCCCTTCTCGGTCAGCCGCAACGCGCTGACGCTGCCACCGAACCCGGACCCGATGATCAGGACGTCGTAATCGTTCTGCCTCATGCACGTCCTCGCTTCGCTCCGGGCGCGCCTGACGCAGAAACAGCGCTGTGTTGTTCGATGACTTCGCTTCGCTCAGTCATGGGCGGCCCAGTTTCTTGAGCACCCGGAGGGCGCCGGTCATGAATTCGGCGTAGGCCTCGTCGGAGATGCCGTGCGAGGCCGCGATCGGGAGCACCCGCTGGGTCGCGATCGCCTGTGCATCGACGTACCGGCGGATGCCTTCGACGCCCTGGCGGCGGCCGAGGCCGGAGGCTCGCATCCCGCCCATCGGGGTGTCGATCGAGCCGAAGGTCGCGCCGTACGCCTCGTTCACGTTGACCGTGCCGGCCACCAGTTGAGCGGCGACCGCCCGGCCGCGCCGGCCGTCCCGCGTCCAGACGCTCGCGTTCAGTCCGTACTCGCCTTCGTTCGCGCGCTGGATCGCCTCGGACTCGTCGGAGAACCGGTAGATCGACACCACCGGCCCGAACGTCTCGTTGTCGAAGCACTCCATCTCGGGCGTCACCCCGGACAGCACAGTCGGCTCGTAGAACAGCGGGCCGATGTCGGGACGCGCCTTCCCGCCCGCGAGTACGACGGCGCCCTTCGCGCGAGCGTCGTCGACATGCCGGGTGACGGTCTCCAGTTGCGCCTTGGAGATCAGCGAGCCCATGTCGACGTCCCAGCCGGTCCCGGCCGACAGCCGGAGCTTCTTCACCCGGTCGATGAAGGCGGTCACGAAGGCGTCGTACACCTGGTCGGCGACGTACAACCGCTCCATCGAGACACACAACTGGCCGGCGCTGGAGAAGCATGCCCGTACGGCGCCTTCCGCGGCCCGGTTGATGTCGGCGTCCCGTAGTACGAGCATCGGGTTCTTGCCGCCGAGTTCCAGGCTGCAGCCGATCAGGCGCTCGCCGGCCTGCTTCGCGACCAGCCGGCCGGTCTTGGTCGAGCCGGTGAAGCAGATGTAGTCGGTGTTCTGGATGATCGCGCCGCCCACGGTGGGGCCTTCGCCGTTCACCGGCTGCCAGACCTCGCGTGGCAGGCCGGCGTCGTACAACAGCTCGATCGCCCGGAGCGCGGTCAGCGGGGTCTGGCTGTCGGGCTTGTGGACGACGGCGTTGCCCGCGAGGACAGCCGGGAGACCGTCGGCCATCGCCATGCTGAGGGGGTAGTTCCAGGGCGAGATGATGCCGACGACACCCTTCGGCACGAACCGCTGCTCGGCCCGGGTCAGGATCGGGAACATGCCCAGCTTGCGCTGCGGCTCGAGCAGCTCGGCGGCTTTGCGGCCGTAGTAGCGAGCGGTGAGGGCGACGTGCGCGACCTCCTCGAAGGCCTGCTTGCGTGCCTTGCCCGACTCGAGGATCACCAGGTCCACGAGCTCGTGCCGATGGTCCAGGACCAGGTCGTGGTACCGCAGCAGGATCGCCGCGCGCTCGGCCAGCGGCACCCGCTTCCAGGTCTGCTGCGTCCGGCGCGCGGAACGGACCGCCGCGACCACGTCGTCCGGGCTGGACAACGGCAGCGTGGCGATCGGCTGCCCGGTCGCCGGCGCGTACGACGTCCTCGCCCCGGCCGAGGCGCGAAGCAGCCCCGACAGACGGCGCACGACCGATTGATCGGTCGCGTACGACGCGGTCGGGTCGAGCTCGGGATCCGCGGGAATCGAGGTCTGCTCACTCATGGATCCAGGCTACCTGCCGGTAATACCCATGTCAGTACCGGAAATCGGCCGTGTCAGGCCTAAGTGTTCCGCCCGGTAGACCACTAAGCTGAACGGCTGAACCTGCGAAGGGGTGGAACGTCGAGATGGTGGACAGCGGGGGGCTTTGGACGCCTCCTGAGGACGAGCTCGCTGAGGCTCTGCAGACCGCACAGGTGCTGATCGAGGAAGGCCGGGCCGACGAGGCCGGGCCGTACCAGCAACGCGTGATCGAGCTGGCCCGGGAACGCGCCGAGGGGCACCCGAATCACTACGAGGCCAAGCACCTGATGGCCGCGACGCAGTACGAGCTGGCCGGCTCGCTGAACGCGTCCGGCCGGCACGAGGAAGCGCTCGCCGCGCTGCACGAGGCCCAGCTCGGCTACACCGAGCTCAGCGACGCCGGCGTCCTCGACGCCACCTCCTTCCTGGCCGACGTGCGGGCGCGGCGGGCGATGACTCAGGCCCATCGCGGTCACGGGGCGACCGCCGTACTGGAGATGGACGGCGCGGTGATCGCGTACGGCCAGCTCGTCGGCGGCGAGGACGGGCTGAAGCACCAGCCGGACTTCGCCCGGGTGCTCGCGATGAACGCGCTGATCCTGCGCCGGTACGGCGACCCCGCGCTGGCGGTCGCGTCCGCAGACGCGGCGACCCAGTTGTTCCTGCAGCTCGCAGACCAGATCAACGAGAGCCCGCAGTCGCTGTCCTACGCGCGTTACCTGTGTACGGCGACCGCCGTGTCGGCCGACGTACACGCCGCCGAGGGCCGGCTCGACCTGGCGCTGGAGGCGGACGAGGTCGGGCTGAGCACGGCCGACACGCTCGCGGACTCGGAGTCGACGACCGACATGCGCACGCTGGTCGCCGCGCTCACCCGGAAGGGCAAGCACCTCCGCGTCGTCGGCCGGATCATGGAGGGCGAGACCTGCCTGCGTACGGCGTTCGACACCGACGCGGAGACCGCTCAACGGGTCACCGAGGAGCTGGACCGCGGCCTGCCGCTGACTCTGGTCGCGGCGCTGGAGAACGCGGAGATCAAGCTCGGCCCGTTCGAGCAGTACCACCGGCTGCTGGCGCTGAGTGAGCCCGCACCCGGGATGACGCTGGCGACCGTGTCCGGTCGCACCGACCCGGAGTCGGCCGCCGTACGCGCGACCGAGCTGGCTGAGCTGGTCCGCCCGCTGCTGATGCAGGACGTGGACACCGCGCTGACTCTGGGAATGGAGGCGCACTACCTGTTCGCGATCTCCTCCGAGCGGGAGTCGCACCGGATGCGGTACGAGACCAGCACCTACGCGCCGATCTGGGCGCAGCTGCTGCTCGACATCTCCGAGGCGTACTACCAGGCCGGCCGCACCGACCTCGCGCTCGACCTGGGCGGCTGGTGTGCGGAGGTCGCGACCGCGCTGATCCCGTTCACCGACGACGACGCGGTGATGAAGGACCTGGCCGGCTCCTGTTACCGGCACCACGGCGACCTGCTCGCGGCGACTGGGGACGTGATGGCCTCACAGCACGCCCACGAGGCCGCGCAGCAGCTCCAGCTCGGCCGGTAACCTCCGGGTCATTGACGCCTCCCCTCGTCAGGCGGACGCTGACGCTTGAGAGGGGGAATCGTCATGCAAGTGGTGGAACTGCACAACCGGACGGTCGGCAAC
Organism: Kribbella sp. NPDC050124; assembly: GCF_044460355.1. Taxonomy (NCBI): domain Bacteria; kingdom Bacillati; phylum Actinomycetota; class Actinomycetes; order Propionibacteriales; family Kribbellaceae; genus Kribbella; species Kribbella sp. NPDC050124. Next base: position 396,077 of record NZ_JBITJU010000004.1, on the reverse strand, counting down.
TTCGCCAGGTTGGTGGGCGAGGTGCGTCCCGATCAGTGGACCGCTCCGACGCCCTGCACGGACTGGAACGTTCGTGAGCTGGTGAACCACGTCGTCGGTGAGGAGCGCTGGACGGTACCGCTGATGGAGGGCAAGACCATCGCGGACGTCGGCGACTCCTTGGACGGCGATCTTCTCGGTGACGACCCGGTGACCGCCGCCTACGCCGCGGCCCGCGCCGCGCAGGAGGCGGCCGGGGCACCGATCGAGAAGGTGCACCTGTCGTACGGCGCCGAGGATGCGCCGGAGTACCTGCGCCAGCTGGCCGCCGACCATCTCGTGCACGGCTGGGACCTGGCGGCGGCGATCGGCGCCGAGGCCCAGCTCGATCCGGAACTGGTGGACGAGGTCGCCACCTGGTTCGCGGAGCGGGCGGATCTCTACCGCTCGGCCGGCATGGTCGCCGATCCGATGGAGGGGTTCACGGACCCGGGCGACCAGCTGATCGGCGCCTTCGGGCGCGACCCGCGCTGGTCTACGGGCGACGCGATCGTCGCCCGTTTCGGAGCGGCGTTCGACCGGCAGGACCTTGAAGCCGTGATGGCGCTGGTCACCGAGGACTGTGTGTTCGAGTCCACGTCGCCTGCGCCGGACGGAGTGCGGTTCGAGGGCGCGGCCGCCGTACGCGCGGAGTGGGAGAAGCTGTTCGCGAACACCGACGACCCGCGATTCGAGACCGAGGAGTCCGTGGTGCTGGGCGACCGGGGCGTGGTGCGCTGGACGTACTCGTGGCAAGAGGCGTCAGGTCAGCGCGGTCACGTCCGCGGCGTCGACGTACTGCGCCTCCGCGACGGCAAGATCGCCGAGAAGTTCTCCTACGTTAAGGGCTAGTCCGGTACGTCGGTTTTGAGGGCGCCGACGAACAGGCCGGCCTCGGCCTCGGTCATCCCGGTCTCGGAGACGACCAGGGCGGTGGCCTGGTGCAGCTCGCCCTGTGCCTTGAGGGCGCGGGTGCGCTCGGCCAGGTTGGTGCCGGGCAGGCGGACGACCGGGGTGTCGGTGACCGGCGGGACGTAGCGGCCGAGCCGGATGTCGTCGACGAGGCTCTTGGCGTGCTTCAGGTCCAGGCCGGTCCGGTCCCGGACGAGCTTGACCGCGTGCACAGACTTCTTGGTGGTGAGCAGGAACCGCACCTGGTCCACGTCGTCAGGGGAGAGTCTGGCCCGCGCGGCGGCGAGCGCAACGTTGTCGGCGTCCTGATCGCTCCGTCGGCTGAACAATCCCATGGCGCCATCCTTCCAGAACCGCTCAAGCCGCGAGGACTCGACGCACGTCGCGCCAGGCCAGTGCGCCGAGCTCTCGATCGGCTTCTCCGGTGCCGCCGCGGGCCATCCGCTGACCGCCCGCTTTCGGGGTCTCACCGGGGAAGATCAGGCGATGTCCGGCCCGCGCGGCGGCGATGATGCGGGTCGGCAGATGGTTGCGTGCCGACGCGATCCGCTCTGCGAACTCGACCGACGGCCAGACCCGATCGTCACCGCCGGCTGTGAGCAAGACCTCACCACGGATCCGCTCCACCGGGATCCGGGCGGCCTCGGCCTCGGCGCCGTACCGCTCGAGGCTCTGCCGGTACCAGGGGGTGAAGCTGGGTGGGTCGTCGTCCGGTTGCCAGGACAGATCGAGCGGGACGAACGGCAGGGGTTCGCCCTGCCAGGTCCACGCGGACGTCTGGTGGCCGGCGTCGTTCCAGGCCCAGACGTACGCGGTCGGGGCGAGCGCGATCACCGCGTCGACGCGCTCGTCGAGGGCGCCGAGGAGCAGGGCCGCCTCGGCGCCGCGGGACACGCCCATCACGACGATGCGGTCGTTACGCTCGGTCAGCTCGTCCAGCGGGAACGACTCCAGCGGGATCTCGCTGATCCTGGCGTCGAACCATTGCGGGGCGAGGACGTCGTACCCCTCGGCCTCGAGGATCCGGGCCCGCTCCAGATCCGGCGTACCGCTGGATCCGTGCAGGAGCAGGACTCCGGTGCTCATGGGGTCGTCAACCGACGACGACCTCGACTCGCTGGAACTCCTTGAGCTCCGTGTAGCCGGTGGTCGCCATCGCGCGCTTGAGGGCGCCGACCAGGTTCATCGTGCCGTCCGGCACCCAGGACGGGCCGAACAGAATCTGCTCCAGCGTTCCGGTGACACCGACCTCGACCCGCTCGCCGCGGGGCAGATCGGCGTGCCAGGCCTCGGCGCCCCAGTGGTACCCGCCGCCCGGGGCGTCACTCGCCCGCGCCAGCGGCGAGCCGACCATCACCGCGTCCGCACCGCAGGCGATCGCCTTCGCCACGTCGCCGGACCGGCCGACCGAGCCGTCCGCGATCACGTGCACGTACCGGCCGCCGGACTCGTCCATGTAGTCCCGGCGCGCCGCAGCCACGTCGGCGACCGCGGAAGCCATCGGCACCGCGACCCCGAGCACCTTGCGGGTCGTGTGCGCTGCGCCGCCGCCGAACCCGACCAGCACGCCGGCTGCCCCGGTCCGCATCAGGTGCAGCGCGGCCTGGTGCGTCGCGCACCCACCGACGATCACCGGTACGTCGAGGTCGTAGATGAACTGCTTGAGGTTGAGTGGCTCGGCCTGACCCGACACGTGCTCGGCCGAGACCGTCGTACCGCGGATGACGAACAGGTCGACGCCCGCGTCCACGACGTGCTTGGCGAACTGCTTGGTCCGCTGCGGCGAGAGCGCTCCGGCCACGGTGACACCGGAGTCGCGGATCTCCTGGACCCGCTGCGAGATCAGCTCGGGCTTGATCGGCGCGGAGTAGATCTCCTGCAGCCGGTGCGTCGCCTGCTCCTTGCCGAGGGAGGTGATCTCCTCCAGCAGGCCGCTTGGGTCCTCGTACCGGGTCCACAGACCTTCGAGGTTGAGCACACCGAGACCGCCGGCCTTGCCGATCGCGATCGCCGTGGCCGGCGACATCACCGAGTCCATCGGCGCGGCCAGGATCGGCAGCTCGAACCGGTAGGCGTCGATCTGCCAGGCCACCGAGACCTCCTCGGGATCCCGCGTCCGCCGCGACGGCACGATCGCGATGTCGTCAAACGCGAACGCCTGCCGCCCCCGCTTGGCCCGCCCGATCTCAATCTCGTTCATACCGACAATCTACCGATCTCCCCCGCTCCCCCAGACATCGAGTCCACCCGGCGGCAGCCACCTCACGAGCTCCGCGAACCCCCAACACTCACCAACCCCGCCGCACGGCAGGCTCCCAGGCGTGTTCCCGCCCTGCCGTCACCCGTTGATGAAGAACGCCCCCGCGGGTTCGCGGGGGTGTTGGGGTCAGCGGCCGGAGTAGTTGGGGGCTTCTACGGTCATTTGGATGTCGTGGGGGTGGGACTCTTGGAGGCCGGCTGAGGTGATGCGGACGAAGCGGCCCTTGTCCTGGAGCTCGGGGACGGTGCGGGAGCCGCAGTAGAACATCGACTGGCGGAGGCCGCCGATCAGCTGGTGGGCCACGGCGGACAGCGGGCCGCGGTACGGGACCTGGCCCTCGACGCCCTCGGCGATCAGCTTCTCGTCGGTGCCGACGTCGCTCTGGAAGTAGCGGTCCTTGGAGTACGACTTGCGTAGCCCGCCGGCCGACGACATCGCGGCGAGCGAACCCATCCCGCGGTACGCCTTGAACTGCTTGCCGTTGATGAACACCAGATCCCCGGGCGACTCCTCGCAACCGGCCAGCAGCGACCCCAGCATGACCGTGTCGGCGCCGGCCACGAGGGCCTTGGCGATGTCACCGGAGTACTGCAGGCCGCCGTCGCCGATCACCGGGACACCGGCCGGTTTGCAGGCCAGCGACGCCTCGTAGATCGCGGTGACCTGCGGTACGCCGACGCCGGACACGACTCGCGTCGTACAGATCGAGCCGGGGCCGACGCCCACCTTGACGCCGTCCGCGCCGGCCTCGACCAGCGCCTGGGCGCCCGCGCGGGTGCCGATGTTGCCGCCGATCACGTCCACGCCCCGGGTGGCCGGGTCGGCCTTGAGCTTGCGGATGATCTCGAGCTGCGCCTGGGAGTGACCGTGCGCGGTGTCCACGACCAGCACGTCGACGCCGGCCTCGACCAGGGTCATGGCCCGCTTGTACGCCTCGCCGAAGAAGCCGATCGCGGCGCCGACCATCAGCCGGCCGGTCGAGTCCTTGGTGGACAGCGGGAACTTGTCCCGCTTGACGAAGTCCTTCAGCGTGATCAGGCCGGTCAGCTTGCCGGCGTCGTCGACCAGCGGCAGCTTCTCCACCTTGTGCCGGCTGAGCAGCGCCATCGCGTCGTCGGCGGAGATGCCCTGCTTGCCCGTGATCAGCGGCTGCTTGGTCATCACCTCGTGCACCGGCCGGGACAGGTCGGTCTCGAACCGCATGTCGCGGTTGGTGACGATGCCGACCAGAACGCCGGCGTTGTCGACCACCGGCACACCGGAGATCCGGTACTGCGCGCAGAGCGCGTCGGCTTCGCCGATGCTGGCGTCCGGGCCGATGGTGATCGGCTGCGCGATCATGCCGGACTCGGAGCGCTTGACCAGGTCGACCTGCTGGGCCTGGTCCTCGATCGAAAGGTTGCGGTGCAGGACGCCGAGGCCGCCCTGCCGGGCCATGGCGATCGCCATCCGGGCCTCGGTGACGGTGTCCATCGCGCTGGACAGCAGCGGGATGTTGACCTCGACGTTACGGCTCACCCGGGTCCGGGTGCTGACCTCGGAGGGGATGACGTCGGACTCGTTGGGCTGCAGCAGTACGTCGTCGAAGGTGAGGCCGAGGACGGCGAACTTGTCGGGAACTCCAGCGGGTGTGATGTCCATGGGTAAAACAGGCACCTTTACACGGCGAGAACGGGACACCATCGTATGCCGCCCACAGCCAACGCCCGAATCCGCCATCCACAGGCAGCCGTCACACGCCGTACACAGGCAGTACGGCGGCCCCGCGAAGTCCGCCCGGGTCAGGCCCGGGCGGACGGTGTCAGCTGCTGGTCGGCTTGTTGACGACGTCCAGGATCTGGAGGACCTCGGTGTCGTCCGTGGAGCCGTGGGTGCGGCTGATGGCGGCGTGCTTGCCCTCGGCGTAGTTGCCGCTGGAGTGCTTGCCCTTGGCGTAGGTCTGCTTGACCGAGCCGGTCGCCACCTGTCCGCTGGAGTGCTTCGCCTCGTTGCCGAAGATCTCCAGCGCGCCCGGCACGTCGACGGGCGCACCGGTCGGCGTCGGGAGCACGTCCGGCAGGACCTTCTCGATGAGGTCGGTGAGCCCGTCGAGCGGGTTCTGCTCCTCAGCCGGGTCATCCGCCGGCGGCGTGCTGTCCTCGGTCGAGTCCTGCCCGGTACCGGTCTCGGTCCCCTGGTCCGAGCCCGTGTCGTTGCTCGGCACCGTGGTCGGCGTCGTCGTCGGGTCGGTGACCGGGTTGTTCCCGGTGTCGCCGGTCCCGGTCTCCTCGTTCGGCGGCGCGCTCGGCGTCGTCGTCGGGTCCTGGGTCGGCTCGCTCGGCGGCGGCGTGGTCGGGTCGGTCGACGGCGTCGTGGTCGGCTCGGTCGACGGCTCGGTCGACGGCTCGGTCGTCGGATCCGTGCTCGGCGCCGTCGTCGGGTCGTCGGCCGGCTTCTCGTCGGTCTTCCCGGTGCCGGTCTCCGTCGGGTTGGTCGTCTCGACCGGCTTCGGGGCGACCGAGGTGACGGTCGGGTTCTGCTTGGGCAGAACCCGCTGCAGCACCTCCGGCAGGGCGTGCTCGACCGTGGCCGGCGGCGTCGGCGCGACCTTCTCGGCGGCCTGCTCCTCGGCCTCGCGACGCTCTTCCTGCTTCTTCTGGAAGTCCTTGGCGACCTTGACGATCTTCGTCTTGTCGACCACCGGCATTCCGTCGAGCTGCTCCTTCGGGAAGCTGGTCTGCGGACGGACCGCGTCGACCATCTTCTCGATGACCTTCTCGTACGGCGACAGCGGATCGCCGGTGACGGCCGCCGCGACGCCGGAGACCGACAGCGCGGCCACCGCGGCGACCCCGAGCGCCAGACCACGCGCCGCCACCTTGCGGGCGAACGGGTCCGTCACCGGGTTCAGCGCCGCGCAGCGCGCCAGGAAGCTCTCCGGGTCGTCGATCGTCTCCACCGGGAGCTCGTCCTCGACCTCCACCGCGAGCCTTAGCTCGGCCAGCAGCTTGACGGCCGGGTCATTCTCTCCCGCGATACGCGCGGACTCCCCACCAGCGGCCAGCAGGTCGAGAAGAGCGTCATCGGCGTCGATCGCGTCCAGGTCGAAACGGTCAGCCATGATTCCCCTCCCCTGCTCCTCGTTCCAGCTGTGCCTCATGCCCCACGAACCCCCTGAGCGTGTTCAACGCTCGATGCTGTGCGACCCTCACCGCCCCCGGTGTCATTCCCAGTGCCCGGCCGGTCTCCTCGGCTGACATCCCCGCTACCACCCGGAGCCGCAGGATCTCCCGCAGTTTCTCCGGCAACTTGTCCAGCAGGCCCATGATGTGCTGGACCTCCGAATGCCGGACCGCGTGCTCTTCCGGCGTCGGTGACTCGTCCGCGCCGTCCGGCAGGTCCGGCGTCGAAACGTCGGCCACTGCGAACGCACGCTGGGCATCGGCGACCTTGCGGGCCGCGATGCCGTAGACGAAAGCCTCGAAAGGCCTCCCCTCATCACGGTACCGGCTGAGCGCGCCGAACACCGCGACACAAACTTCTTGCGCGACGTCGTCGACCATGTCGGCGCCGCCGGGGTACGTCCAGAGCCGGGACCGCACGTAGCGGTGAGCCACGGCGCGCACCCTTGTCAACAGGTCGTTGAGAGCTGTCCGGTCGCCTTCGCTCGCAAGCGCGGCAAGATCCCTGAGCTCGACCCGGTCGTGGGTGTGCGGTACTTGGACCTCGGTCACCCCTCGCCCCCTCGTGTTGGACCGGTCAGCCTGAAAGATGGTACGGCGCTCATCTTCTCTTGCCTAGTGGCAATTCGTGATCACACCAGGTTTTTGATCACGATCTGTCACTACCCACGGGTTCAGATACTGCGCGATCCGCCGGCGGCGCGTGGTCCTTCGAGGTAGGACCGGCGGACGTGTGGTTCGAGCTTTTCCACGGCGTACCGCAGGGCGGGCCGCGGCATCCGGGCGGCGAACTTGTCGAGGAAGGCGCGGAGAGCGGGCTCGTCGGCGGTCCCGGCGTACTTGAGTGCGATGCCGACCGGCTTCGATACCACTGGGTCGGTGTCGTCGACCAGCACCTCGGCCAGCGCGAACAGGTCGGCCAGCGCGTCGCGATCGCCGGAGCCGGTGAAGGCGAGCGGCGCCGTCATCGCGGTCCGTCGGCGCAGCGGGTCGGTCGAGCGGGCCAGTTCGAACAGTGGGGTCCGCGGCTTGTCGAGCAGATAGCTGCCGACGACCCGGGGTGCGGCCCGGTCGACCATGTCCCAGGTGTCGATCCGGTCGTGCCGGCCGAGGTACAGGCCGTAGCAGCCGCGACGTTCCGCGGCCGGCAGTTTCGCCTTGCGAGCCTTGAAATCGAGCACGCAGAACGCCGCGAGGCGTGGCTCGTACTCCGCGACGTCGAGCAGCCGGTCGACCTCGGTCAACGGCATCGCGGTGAAGCGCTTGGCGATCTCGAACAGGGTCCCCATCCGGACCCCGAGCACCGCAGCCGAGCCGTGGTAGTGCTTCTGCGGGAACTCGTCCGGCCGCGCCTGCGACCGCAACTCGCCTACCAGCGCCGATGCCGTCAGCTCCATCCTGGGAGCGTAGTCACTGCGGGGGTTCGAAGTGGAGTACGGCGGACGCGTGGTCGCCACCCCAGTCGACAGGGGTACGACCGGACTCGCGCGGCCGGATCGTCCGGCCAGTTCACCGGATACCCGGCGCTCTCGTGCACTTCCCGCAGGATCCCGGCACAGCTCTCGAGATCCGCCTCGACCCGCTCCCGAATCACGCCCCAACCCAACCACACGCGCACAAAAGAAGCCGCCCGGCTGGTCCGAGGACCGGCCGGGCGGCTGTCGTTCGACCTGAGGGTCAGTGACCGTGGCCGTGGCCGTGACCGGCGGCGGCGGGCTCTTCTTCCTCGGGCTTGTCGACCACCAGCGTCTCGGTGGTCAGCAGCAGCGCGGCGATCGAGCCGGCGTTGGCGAGCGCGGACCGGGTCACCTTGACCGGGTCCAGGACGCCCTGGGCCAGCAGGTCGCCGTACTCACCGGTGGCGGCGTTGAAGCCGCTGCCGGACTCGAGCTCGGCCACCTTCGACGTCACCACGTAGCCCTCGTAACCGCCGTTCTCGGCGATCCAGCGCAGCGGCTCGACGATCGACTTACGCACGATCCGGACACCGGTGGCCTCGTCACCTTCGAGATCGAGGCTGTCGTCCAGGACGGTCGCCGCGTGCACGAGAGCGGAGCCGCCACCGGCGACGATGCCCTCCTCGATCGCGGCCCGGGTCGCGGACACGGCGTCCTCGATCCGGTGCTTCTTCTCCTTGAGCTCGACCTCGGTGGCCGCGCCGACCTTGATCACGCAGACGCCGCCGGCCAGCTTGGCCAGCCGCTCCTGCAGCTTCTCGCGGTCCCAGTCGGAGTCGGTGCGCTCGATCTCGGCCTTGATCTGGTTGACCCGGGCCTCGATCGCGTCGGCCGCGCCGGCGCCCTCGACGACGGTGGTGTTGTCCTTGGTGACGACGATCCGGCGAGCGGTGCCGAGCACCTCCAGACCGACCTGGTCCAGCTTCAGGCCGACCTCGGGAGCGACCACCTGCGCGCCGGTCAGCGCGGCCAGGTCCTCCAGCATCGCCTTGCGGCGGTCACCGAAGCCCGGCGCCTTGACCGAGACCGAGGTGAAGTTGCCGCGGATCTTGTTGACCACCAGGGTGGACAGCGCCTCGGCCTCGACGTCCTCGGCGATGATCAGCAGCGACTTGCCGGACTGCACGACCTTCTCCAGCAGCGGCAGCAGGTCCGCGATCGCGGAGATCTTGCCCTGGTGGATCAGGATGTACGGGTCCTCCAGCACCGCCTCGCCGGCCTCGGCGTCGGTGATGAAGTACGGCGAGATGTAGCCCTTGTCGAACTGCATGCCCTCGGTGAACTCGAGCTCGGTGCCGAACGTGTTCGACTCCTCGACGGTGATCACACCGTCCTTGCCGACCTTGTCGAAGGCGTCCGCGATCAGGGTGCCGATCTCGGCGTCCCGGGCGGAGATGGTGGCGACGTGGGCCATGTCGCCCTTGTCGTCCACCGCGCGGGCGGTGTCGACCAGCTTGGCCGACACGGCCTCGACGGCCGCCTCGATACCGCGCTTCAGGCCCATCGGGTTGGCGCCGGCGGCGACCGCCCGCAGGCCCTCGTGCACCAGCGCCTGCGCCAGCACCGTCGCGGTGGTGGTGCCGTCACCGGCGATGTCGTTGGTCTTGGTGGCGACCTCCTTGGTCAGCTGCGCACCAAGGTTCTCGAACGGGTCGTCCAGCTCGACCTCACGGGCGACGGTGACACCGTCGTTGGTGATGGTCGGGGCGCCCCACTTCTTGTCCAGCACGACGTAGCGGCCCTTCGGCCCCAGCGTCACCTTCACCGTGTTCGCGAGCTTGTCGACGCCGCGCTCCAGGGCGCGCCGCGCGTTCTCGTCGAACTCGAGGATCTTCGGCATGGAAAAAACCAGTCCCTCTCGTAAATGTCTTCGTTGCAGCAGGCAGACGTCCCGCGGCACCGGACCGACTCCGCCCCGGCGCCGGGCTCGGCACCAGGGCGGTGTCAGTCAGGAACAGCGGGCAGGGCGTGCGCCGACCCGGCGACGCCGGGCCGTCGGCTCACGCCCTGGGATCGTCACTTGCTGACGACTGCGAGGATGTCGCGGGCGCCCAGGATCAGGTAGTCCTGGCCGTCGTACTTGACCTCGGTGCCGCCGTACTTGGAGTAGATGACCTTGTCGCCGACGGCGACGTCCAGCGGGACGCGGTTGCCGTTGTCGTCGATCCGGCCCGGACCGACGGCGAGGATCTCGCCCTCCTGCGGCTTCTCCTTGGCGGTGTCCGGGATCACCAGGCCGGACTTCGTGGTCTGCTCGGCTTCGAGCGGCGCGACGAGGACGCGGTCCTCGAGCGGCTTGATCGTGACCGACACTTGCTGACCTCCACGGTCGATTCGCTTGTCTGTGGTTCTCCGATGGTCGCGCTCCCCTGCCGTCGCGGGGGTCAAGGGCCGGACCGCTGGCACCCTCCACCGGAGAGTGCCAACTCCGAATCTAGGCCGCCTTTAGCACTCGGTCAACTCGAGTGCCAAGATCTCGCCAACGGCGGAAATCCGGGCCCGGACACGGATGGGCACCCTTCACTACTCGACCGCATCGGCTGACCCGTCGCACTGTGATCACGTAGGTGCGGAATGTGGTCAAGCCGGGGTTGGCGTGGGACCGTTCTGTGTTAACGGCGTCACGAGGAGAGACTATGGCCTTCAGCTTTCCCTCTCTGCCCAAATTGTCCGGTCGCGCTGTCGTGGTTCTGGCCGCGGTCGGAGGGCTCGCGGTCGGCGCGGTCGCCGCAGGTGCCTCGAAGGACCAGCCCACCTCGGCGCCCGGTGCGAACGCACCAGCCGTCGCTCCGGCGGAGCAGGCGCCGGCTGCGGACACTGCCAGCACCAGAGCCGCCGCCGCGGCCGCTGCACTGCCGCAGTGCCGGTCAGCCATGCTCGTGCCGGTCAACAGGACGTGGGGCATCCCGATGCCGTCCGTGTACGGCGCCTCCAGCACCTACTGCAACCTGATGTACGGCGACGACCCACACCGCGGCTCCACCGTGTTCGGCGACCCGGACACCGCGATCCGCGTGCTCCAGCGCAACCTGAACTTCTGCTACGGCACCAAGCTCGCTGTCGACGGCATCTACGGCACCAACACCCGCGCAGTGGTCCGGATGGTCCAGCGCAAGCACGGGCTCACCGTGGACGGCATCTACGGCCCGAAGACCCGCTCAGCCATGAACTGGCGCCTCTACTCGATGGCCACCCGAAGCTGGAGCAGGAGCTGCTCGAGCCCCCTCTAAAGTGACGGGGTGACAGTCACGGGCTTGCTGGACGGCGCTGGCGCTGAGCTACTTGCCGAGGCATGCGCGCACTTCCAGCCAGGCCGCGAGCTCCAGCTCGTCGAGAAGCTTCGCAAGCAGTACGACGCCACGCTGGTGAGTGCTGCGGTCACACAGGCCTCACTGCGCCACCGGGCGATCGCCAAGTTCGGCCAAGACGCTGCACGGATGTACTTCACGCCAGACGGTCTGGAGCAGGCAACCCGCAGTACTGTCGGCTCACACCGGGCCCAGCGCATCGCGGCGACGCTACCGGGTAGCACTGTGGTCGACCTGGGCTGCGGCATCGGCGGCGACCTCATCAGCGCCGCACGCGCCGGCTTACGGGTCACTGGCGTCGAACGCGACCCAGCCACGGCTGACGCCGCCCGCGCCAACCTGACCGCACTCGGACTGCCCGGCGAGGTGGTCGTCGGCGACGCCGAGTCCTTCGACCTCGCGCCGTACGACGTGGTGTTCGCAGACCCGGCACGGCGGGCGGACGGGCGACGCGTGTTCGACCACAACGCCTACTCGCCGCCGTGGTCCTTTGTCACCGAGCTCCTGAGCCGCACTGCGTGTGTGAAGGTCGCGCCCGGCATCCCGCACGACGCCGTACCGGATGGCGTGGAGGCGGAGTGGATCAGCGACGCCGGCGAGGTGAAGGAGGCGGCACTGTGGTCCGGTCGCCTTTACGCCGGGACCACGCGTAGGGCCACGCTGCTGCCCAGCGGCGCGACTGTCACCGAGGCACCCGAGGCCGAGACCGGTCCGGTGGGTCAGTACATCTACGAGCCGGACGGCGCTGTGGTGCGCGCCGGTCTGGTGACTGCTGTGGCTGGCGCGGTCGACGGCTGGCTGCTGGACCCGCGGATCGCCTACGTCACCGCTGACGACCTGGTGCCGACTCCGCTCGCGTCGGCGTACGAGGTCGTGGAAGAGCTGCCCTACAAGGAGAAGGCGCTGCGCTCCTGGGTTCACAGCCACGACATCGGCACCCTCGAGATCAAGAAGCGCGGCGTTGACGTGGACCCGGCCCAGTTGCGGAAGAAGCTGGCACCCAGGGGCTCTCGAAGCGCCACTCTCATCATCACGCGCATCAATCGCGATGCGGTTGCCTACTCCTGCCGTCGAGTCGCGCCCAGCCAGTCGGCCGCTTGACCTGTATAACTGCCGTCTGGGAGGTGGCCATGCTGAACGTCGGTCGGTCCGCGGTCCTCTTCGTCATCGTCGCGTTCGGACTGGCCGGATGCGGGTCCGGGTCCGATCCAGCCGTACCGCCACCGAGCTCGCCGACGACATCCGCCGCGATCGGGATGATGGCCGCATGCCCGTCCCAGGACGCGAAGGCGTTCACCGCGCCGGTTGCCGGCGGCACCGCGGTCAGCGGCGTGCAGTTGGGTGACGCCACTCGGGCCGTCGTGCTGTCGTACGAGTGGGGCGGATCGCCGTGCGACTGGTCGGGTGTCGCGACCGAGCTCGTCGCCCGAGGCTACCGGGTCGCGCTGTGGGAGTACGGCACCCTCACCGGCTTGGATCGGGTCAAGGAGCTGCAGGCCGTTGTGGACCAGGTCCGGGCCGCCGGCGCGACCGAGGTCGTGCTGGCCGGTGGCTCGATCGGCGGCTGCGTCTCCATGATCGGCGGCTCCATGATCACCCCAGCGGTCTCCGGTGTCGCGGTGTTGAGCTGCGCGTCCTGGTACGACGTGGAGCATCGGATGCCGACCACGCCACTGGCCGCAAAGCTCCAGGTGCCTTCGCTGTACATGGCCAGCGACGGCGACAGCCTGCCGGTCGCGGAGGTGCGCAAGGACTTCGCCGCCGTACCTGCCAAGGACAAGAAGCTGGTCGTGGTCACCGGCTCCACCGCGCACGGCGTCGAGCTCCTGGACGAGACCGGGACGGCCGCGAAACCGGCGCTGTTCGCCTTCCTGGACCGGATCACTCGATAGACGAACTTGCGCTGGGAGCACAGTCGAACATATGATCGATTCTACGAGCGGGCCTTCGGGAGGCTTCCGGTGGGCGAGGTGCTGCGTCTGCTGCTGCAGCCTCCCGGAGGCCCGCCACTAAAGTCGACATCCGGATGAGGAGCCGGACGTCGACTGGGTGTCACGCTGGTGACTTCGGCCGTTCACCTGGGTCGGGCAGGCTGCGGGGCAGAACCGGTTTGCCGCTGGCCGTTCACCTGGGGATCGAGCGGCGCACCAGCCCCAGGTCTCTGCCGCGCCCTTCCCCGCGCTGCAGAACTCAGGCTGTGCCGTACAACTCGGCAGCATCCCGCCGGATGACCATGATCCGGCTCGGGTCCTCGAGTTCCGCGAAGCCGTAACTGCGGTAGAGCTCGTGCGCATCAGCGGTCGCCAGCATGAACCGGCGGATCCCCGTCAGCTCCGGGTGGTCGAGCAGCGTGGACACCACAAACTTGCCGAGCCCATGCCCCCGCCGCTCTGGCACCACGAACACGTCAGCCAGCCAAGCGAACGTCGCCCGGTCCGTCACAGTCCGCGCGAACGCCACCATCGCTCCGTCCGCGTCGTACACGCCCACGTTGAGACTCCCCGCGATCGAGCGCTCCACGACCTCCCGCGGGATCCCCTCCGCCCAGTACGACGTACTCAGAAAGCCGTGCACCACCTCGACGTCGACGCGCTCGGTGGAGTCGTCGGCCTCGAAGCCGTCCGGCCCGGTCCACCTCACTTGTTCAGCACCTCGGTGATCGGCATCGACGAGTCCGCCGGCAACCCGAGCGGCGACGGCGCCTTTCCGGCCCGGACCAACTCCGAGCCGAGCGCTGCCACCATCGCGCCGTTGTCCGTGCACAACCCGGGCCGCGGCACGCGTACGGCGATTCCCGCCTCGGCGCAGCGTTCTTCGGCCATCGCCCGCAGCCGTGAGTTCGCCGCGACCCCGCCACCGATCAGCAGGTGCTCGAACCCACGGTCCTTGCACGCGTCGATCGCCTTCCGGGTGAGCACGTCGCACACCGCCTCCTGGAAGGCCGCGGCGACGTGGTTCACCGGCACGTCCTCGCCGTCCCGGCGCCGGGCCTCGACCCAGCGCGCCACGGCTGTCTTCAAGCCGGAGAAGGAGAAGTCGAACCGGTGCCGCTCCAGGTCCCGCTGCGACGTCAGCCCGCGCGGGAACGTGACGTACAGCCGGTCACCGCCGTCCCGGGCCGCTTTGTCGACATATGGACCGCCCGGGAACGGCAGGCCCAGCACCCGCGCGACCTTGTCGAAGGCCTCCCCCGCGGCGTCGTCGATGGTGCTGCCCATCGGCACCACGCCCTCGGTGATGTCCTCGACCGCGAGCAGCGACGAGTGGCCGCCGGACACCAGCATCGCGACACAGCCCTTCGGCAGGTCACCGTGCTCCAACGTGTCGACGGCGACATGCGCCGCGAGGTGATTCACGCCGTACAAGGGCTTGTCGAGGGACAGCGCGAGTCCCTTGGCCGCGGCGACACCGACCAGCAGCGCGCCGGCCAGACCGGGCCCGCTGGTGACGGCGACCGCGTCGACGTCGGTCGGCTTGATACCGGCGGTCTCGCAGGCGCGCCGGATCGTCGGGACCATCGCCTCCAGGTGCGCGCGGCTCGCGACCTCCGGTACGACGCCGCCGAACCGGGCGTGCTCCTCGACGCTGGACGCGATCGCGTCGGCGAGCAGCGTCTGCCCGCGGACGATTCCGACCCCGGTCTCGTCACACGACGTCTCGATCCCCAGGATCAGGGGCTCACTGCCGCTCACTCTTCGTCCTCCCGCCACCGCATGATCACCGCATCCTCGCCACCGGCGTAGTACCCGCGCCGCCGGCTGATCTCCTCGAACCCGAACCCGGCGTACAGCCCGACCGCCGACTCGTTGCTCGCAGCAACTTCCAGCAGAACCGTCCGGCCGCGGCACTTCGCCAGCGCCGCCGTCATCAACTGGCCGCCGATCCCGGTACGGCGCTCGGCCGGGGTCACCGCGATCCGCAGCAACTCGACCACGTCCAGGGCCACCGGCGGCACCAGCAGTACGACGTACCCGACGACGGCTCCTTCGTCCGCGACCAGGATCACCCGGTCCTCGGACCGCCGCTCGAACTCGCCCGTCCACGAGACCGTACTCCAGGCCTCCGACCCGAAGCACACCTCGTCCAGCGCGACCAGAGCGGGCAGGTCGCCCGCGGTCGCCGGTCGAATGGCAGGTCTCACTTCGGTAGCACGCTCTTCGGGCCGCCTGACAGCGTCACGTCCGGACGGCGCAGGTACAGCGGGTCCGGTCCGACGACGTCGAGCGTCCCGGTCGCGACGCCGGTCGCCAGCACCTCGGCCGAGGGGTACTCGGCGACCGCGACATCCGCGACCCCGAGCGCCTCGGCGTACAGCACCGCGCCACGCCCGATCACCGGCAGGCCGGACAGGACGTGTGCCACCTCGGCCGGCTTGTCCACGGCCGGCCCTTCCAGCCGACGACGGCTGCCGTCCGCGGCGGGACCGTCGTACAGGGCCCAGTAGATCTCCTTGCGCCGCGCGTCGGTCGCGACCGCGACCGGGAGTGCGAGGTCGGTCTGCCGCGCCAGGATGTCGAGGCTGCACACGCCGGCCACCTCGATCCCGAGTACGTCGGCCATCGTCCGCGCGGTCACCAGACCGACCCGCAGCCCGGTGAACGGGCCAGGTCCCACGCCGACCGCGATCCGCGTCAGGTCCCGCACCGAGCAACCCGCGGTCTCCAGGCACGAGGCGATCGCAGGCGCGAGCAACTCACCATGCCGCAGCGCGTCGACGGTCGTGGACGACGCCAGGATCTCCCCGCTGACCGGATCAGCCAGCGCAACCGTGACCGCGGCACTCGAGGTGTCGAAAGCAAGCAACATCAGTTCTTCTCCAGTACAGACACGCGAAGGCCGGACGCCGCCCAGCGGGTGCCCACCGGGGTGACCCGGATCTCCCGGGTCTCGTCGGTGTCGTCGTCGCCGCGGGTCACCACGATGTCCAAGCGGTCCGGCGCCAGCGACTCGGCCAGCCCGTGGCCCCACTCGACGACCGTGACCGCGTCGTCCAGGCTCGCGTCGAGGTCGAGATCGTCGAGCTCGGCGAACCCGCCCAGCCGGTAAGCGTCCACATGCACCAACGCCGGCCCGCCCGCGAGCGACGGGTGCACCCGTGAGATCACGAACGTCGGCGACGTGATGCTGCCGCGCACCTTCAACCCGGCTCCGAGGCCCTGCGTGAACGTCGTCTTGCCCGCGCCCAGGTCACCCGACAGCACCAGTACGTCGCCCGCGCGCAACTGACCCGCGATCTCCTCGCCGATCGCCCGCATGTCGTCGGCTGTCGGCACGGTCAGCTCGGCCGGCATCGCCTTCGCGTAGATCAGGTTGTGGTCGTGCTGCTCGACGACCGAGTACCCACGCCGCCGCCAGAACTCCACGGTGTCCGGCAACTCCACCCGAGCGACCAGCTGCACCCGGCTCAACCCACGCCGTACGGCGACCTCCTCGGCGCAACCGACCATCGCCGAGGCGACGCCGCGCGCCTGGTGCCGCGGATCGACCGAGACCCGGCGCAGGTTCAGGACGTCACCGGTCTCCTCGAACAGCACCGCACCAGCCGGGGCGCCATTGACCCGGACCAGCAGCCCGCCGTGCTTGGTCACCGCGTCGGTGACGGTGGTCGCGTTCTCGGACAGGGCGGTCGACGGCGGGTCGAGCACCCGCCGCGTGGAGAACGCGTGGTGGATCACCGCGACGATCTCCGCCGCGTGCTCAGCGGCGGCGTCGACGACGTGCAAGTCGGTCATGTGTGTCCCAGGGATTGTTCGGCTCGCTCGATCATGCCAAGGAGCGCGGCCGTGAACTCACGGTGGTGCTCGATCAGGCCCAGGTGCCCGCAGTTCTTCACCTCGACCAGCTCCGCCCCGGGCACGTGCCGGACGATCTCCTCGGCGTGCTCGAACGGGGTCAGGTGGTCCTTGTCACCGCCGATCACGACGCACTCCACCTTCTGCAGCGGCTCCAGGGCGTGGAACCTGTCGTGCAGCGCGAAGATCGGGTAGAACTCCGCGATCACCGAGATCGGCGTCGCGGCGATCATCTCGTTGACGAACTCGGTGAACGCCGGCGGCACCTCGGAGCCGAACGAGTACTTCCGGGTCAGCAGATAGCTGATGTCGGTGCCGGCCTTCCGGCTGCGCTCCACCACGTCCGGGATCCGGGCCAGCGCGGCGACCGTCGGGGTCGCCAGCGCCCGGGCCAGCATGCCGACCTTGCCGGGGAACACGATCGGGACCCGGTCGAGAGCGCCGGCGCTGGTCGAGCACAGGCCGACGCCGATGATCCGGTCGCCGAACAGCTCCGGGTGCTGCTCGGCGAGCGCCATGATCGACATGCCGCCCATCGAGTGGCCGATCAGGATCACCGGACCGGTCGGCGCGAACTCCTGGAAGATCCCGTACAGGTCGCGGCCGAGCTGGTCGATGCTGACGTTCTCCTTCGGCGACCGCCCGGACCGGCCGTGCGACCGCTGGTCGTAGAACACCATCGTGCCGATCCCGGCCAGGTCGCGGCGCTCGAAGTGCCAGCAGTCCATGTTCAGCCCGTAGCCGTGCGCGAAGATCACCGTGAGGTCCTCGGGCGGCAACGGCAGCTTCCTCCCGAAGCGGCGCTTCGGCGGCGCGGGCCGGCGGGACCGCTTGAGCTCGTCGACCTCGACGTACAGCTCGACGCCGTCGTCGGCCGTGAACACGTGCGGCGTACCGCGCAGCGAGCCGAACGGCTCGGCCTCGAGCTGCGCGCGCTGGCTCGACCGGCGCCCGATCACCTGCCGCTCGACCGCGACCCCGGCTGCCGCGCCCGCGGCCAGCACTCCGACCGCGGCTCCGATCAAACCGGCAGTCCGCCCTGCTTTGGACATGCCGGTCTACCTTTCGCTATCGACGTACCGGCGCGGAATGCGGGCGCCCAGCCGGGTGACGATCTCGTAGTTGATGGTGCCGGCCGCGTCGGCCCAGTCGTCCGCGGTCGGCTCGCCGCCGGTCCCGGGGCCGAACAGCACGACCTCGTCACCCGCGGCTGCCTCGTCGTCCTCGAGGTTGACCACGCACTGGTCCATGCAGATCCGGCCGACGATCGTACGGCGTTCGCCGCGCGCCTGGACCGGGCCGCCGTTCGAGGCGTGCCGCGGCAGGCCGTCGCCGTACCCGAGCGGGATCAGGCCGAGGGTCGACGGCCGCGGCGCGGTCCACGTCAGGCCGTAGGAGACACCCGCGCCGGCCGGGACGCGTTTCACCATCGCGAGCCGGGCCTTCAGCGTCATCGCCGGGACCAAGTCCAGCTCGGCCGACGGCAGCGCGTGCCCGAACGGTGAGAGCCCGTACGTCGCGACGCCCGGGCGGACCAGGTTGAAGTGTGTCTCGGGCAGCGCGAGGGTGGCGCCGGAGTTGGCCAGGTGCTTGAACTCGGCGTCGATACCGAACGTCTCAGCCATCTCCACGGCCTCGGTGAACGTGGCCAACTGCGCCTCGTTGGCCGCACTCTTCGGCTCGTCCGACGACGCCAGGTGCGACCAGATCCCGATGATCTCGATCCGCCCCGTCTTCGCCTCGGCGAGCGCGGCCCGGATCAGCGCCGGCCACTCCTCCGGTACGGCGCCGCCGCGGCTCATGCCGGTGTCGATCTTCAGGTGCACCCGGGCCGGCCGGTCCTCGACGCCGGCCGCGAGCTCGTCGATCTCCCACGGCGCGCCGGCGGACAGGTCGATCCCGGCGGCAATGGCTTCGGACAGCGGCTCGCCCGGGGTGGTCAGCCAGCAGAAGATCGGGCCGGTGTCGCCGGCGTCGCGCAGCGCGAGCGCCTCCTCGAGCACGGCCGCGCCGATCCAGTCGGCGCTGGCTTCGCGGGCGGCCTGGGCGACCTGGACCATGCCGTGGCCGTAGCCGTCGGCCTTGACCACGGTCATCAGCTGGGCGCCCTCGGCGCGGGCACGCAGGGTGGTGACGTTGTGACGAATCGCGGCAAGGTCGACGACCGCCTCGGCACGGACCGGGCGCTCGCCGCCATGTGACTGGAGAGTAGTCATAGCGCTTCCAGTGTCTCAGGCCCAGTCGATCAGTTCCGCCAGGGCGGCCATGTCGTGGAAAACCGCGTCCGCCGAGGACAGCTTCGCCGGGTCCGTCATCCCGGCGTACCCGAACACCTTCATGCCGGCCGCGTTGGCCGCGGCGACGCCGAGCGGACTGTCCTCGACCACCACGCAGTCAGCGGGTTTCACACCCAGCCGGCTCGCTGCGTGCAGGAACAGATCCGGTGCGGGCTTGCCGTGGGCAACATCCTCCGCGCTGAAGATCCTGCCCTCGAAACGGTCCAGGAAACCGACCGCGGTGAGCGCCGTACGAATCCTGCGGTGCGTGCCGGACGAAGCCAGGCAGTACCGGACGCCGACGGCGTCGAGGTGGTCGAGCACGACCTCGACGCCGGCGATCGCCTGCAGGTTGGCGAACCCGTCGAACAGCCGCTGGTGGTAGCGGTCCTCCAGGTCGGCCGGCAACGGACCGCCCAGCTGCGCCTCGGCCTGTTGCCGCATCGAGGCCATGCTGCCGCCCATGAAGTCGCGGACCGCCTGCTCGAAGGTGTACGGGAGGCCCGCCTCGGTCAGCAGCTCGGCCAGGATCGTGTTGGCCAGCCGCTCCGAGTCCACCAGCACACCGTCGTTGTCGAAGATCACCAGTCCGGTCACGCGGGCAACCCTATGCAATGCGGCCGCCGCAACAGGTGTTGCGGCGGCCGCCGAGGTTCACGCGAGAGTGTGAGGGGTCAGTTCTCCTGGATGGAGAAGTCGGTGAAGCTGAAGCGCTGCTTGGTGTTGCCGGTCGACACCACCTCGACGCCGAAGTCGACCTGCCAGGTCGTGGCCTTCGGGGCCCAGCCGCGCTTGACCATGTCGTTGAAGAAGTCGGCCAGCGGCATCGTGCCGGCCTTCTGCGTCACCTGGGACACATACGCGGTGTAGCCGTTCTGGTGCCAGACGTCGTAGGTGAAGCCGCCGAAGGTCACGGTGCCCACCTTGCTGCCGGCCGGGACCTGGCCCTTGTTGTCCGTCCAGATCATCAGCTCGTTGTTCAGGCCATCACCGATCCACGCGTCGAACGCGACGTTGTAGATGCAGCTCGGGCAGTTGGCCGGCGTGGTGGCCGCGAACTTGGCCGACTGGATCTTCGACAGCGGGACGTCGGCGTAGTCCTTGTGCACGTTCGGGTAGGCCTGGACACCCTTGTCACCGGGCAGCGGCTGGGTCACGTCGACCCACCAGTTGTCCCAGCTGCAGGCGCCCAGCGTGTAGGTGCCGTTGTCGTTGTTCCACATGTTGTTGTGGACGTAGTACGAGCCGAACGTCCGGCCCTCGCCTTGGTTGTTGCTCGAGGTGGTGGTCCACACCGGGCTGGTGCAGCTCTTCGAGGGGCTACTCGTCGACGTCGGGGTCGACGTCGCGGTGGGAGTCGACGTTGTCGTCGGGGTCGACGTCGCGGTCGGGGTGGAGGTGGTGGTCGGGCTCGACGTCGGCGTCGTGGTCGGCGTCGACGTGGCCGTCGGGCTCGACGTCGGAGTCGGCGTGGTGGGCTGCGCCGGGGCCTGGACGAAGTCGTAGTGCGCGGTGTAACGCAGCTTCGTGCCGGCCGCGTACCTGTCACCGTTGCGGCTCAGGGCCCGGAGGCGGTACGTCTTGTCGTTGGTTTGGGTCGGGTCGATCGACAGGATCGACGGCCCGGCCCCGGTCGCGGTGATGGCAACCGGCTTCGTGCCGAAGCCGTGCACCACCGTGCAACCGGAGTTGGAGTCCAGGACGCAGGACTCGACGCGTCCGACGCTTGGGAGGGTCGAAGCCGTGCTGTCCGTCGCAGCGCTCGCAGTGGTCGCGGCGACAGGGGAGTCCTTGGCCGCCTGAACGGCGATGGGCGCTGCGACAAGCGCGCCCATGGCAAGGAACACCGCCGGCACGACGATGCGGCTTCGGGCAGTTCGGGTGGGGGGCATGCGAAACATTCCTCGTCTGCTCGATGGGCCCCACTGCCTGCCCCAGCACT
The DNA here is from genome assembly GCF_044460355.1 of Kribbella sp. NPDC050124. Lineage (NCBI taxonomy): Bacteria > Bacillati > Actinomycetota > Actinomycetes > Propionibacteriales > Kribbellaceae > Kribbella > Kribbella sp. NPDC050124. The sequence goes on along the minus strand of NZ_JBITJU010000004.1, from coordinate 374,951 downwards.
CCAGCGCGGCCCTCAGCTTTTCGGTTGGTTTCCCCAGGGTGGCCAGGACCAGCCGACGTCCCCGATTCGCCGTACCGATCCGGGCAGACCAGGCGCCGAGGGGGCGCCGGCCCTGTCCTTCTCGTTTCGCTCTCGCGCGTACGGCGCCCGACGTTATCCAACCGTGATGTGAAACGCCAACCCCGGGGTACCGATTTTACGCAGAGTGCACGTTGCAACGCTCGCTCGTTCGACCGCGTCCTCAGGGTGTGAAGATGCGGATGATCGCGGTCGCCGGAGCCGGTCTGCTACTGGGTTTGGCGGGCTGCGGAAACGAGTCCGGCGCCGGTGTTGGCACCGGTGCGTCGCTCCAGGGCCGGACCTATCTGTCCACCGCCGTGACCGAGGACGGGAAGCCGAAGCAACTGGTCCCGAACTCCCGGATCCGGCTCACTTTCTCCGACGACGGGCGACTGATCGCGGAAGCCGGATGTAACTCCATGCAGTCGGCGGTGGACACCGGTGACGGCAAGCTGTCGCTGGACAAGCAACTCGCGATGACCGCGATGGGCTGCGACGAACCCCGGCACCGGCAGGACGGCTGGCTGTCGAAGATCTTGACCTCCGATCCAGCCTGGAAGCTCGAGGGCGACCGGCTCACCCTCACCTCCGGCGGTACGACGATCTCGCTGACGGACCGCGAGACCGCCGAGCCCGACCTCGCCCTCGACGGCACCAAGTGGTCGCTGGAGACCGTGGTCAGCAACGACACCGCCTCCCACCAGGTCGGCTCCGAGAAGGCCTGGATCACGATCAACGGCGAACGCGTCACCGGCTCCACCGGGTGCAACGAACTCCAGGGCAAGGTCGCGCAGGCGACCGGCAAGCTGACGTTCGGCGAGATCGCCACGACTCGCCGTGCCTGTCCCGGTCATGCAGGCAAGCTCGAGCAGACCCTGTTGAGCGGGCTCAAGGGCGATGTCAGCTACCAGATCGACTCCAACCGACTCAAGCTCCGCTCCGGCGCCAACGGCCTCGACTTCACCGCCGCCCGCTGAGCCACCGCTCTCCGGAAGAAAGTGGTCGCCTAGCGACCACTTTCTTCCCGAAGATCAGCGCAGGCGCAGGTCGAAGGCTTGGACGGTGTTCTGCGGGGTTTCGTAGGAGACGAGCAGGCGACCGTCTGCCGCCAGCTTCTCGCGCTGAGCCGGGGTCAGCGGGATGGACCAGCGGTTCGTGCCGCGGGTGATGTCCTTGGTCGCCTGCTTCACGACGCGGCCACTCATGTCGGGTGACCACGGCGGCGTGGCGCCGTCGGTGACGGCGCAGGGCGTCAGGCCGTAGTAGGGTGGCGGGTCGGCGGCCGGTGAACAACTGGTCGTCCAAACCGGGATGGCGTCGATCAACCCGGTGGTCAGGAACGCCCGCGCTGTGCCGGTGCCGGCCGACCGGGCATAGATGTCCACGCCGGCTTGGCCGAGGTCGGCGTACAGGATCTCGAGGTCGGTGCTGGGGACGCGACCGGAGATCGGTACGCCGTTGCGCGCGGACTGGGCGATCGTCTGCGGCGAGAGCGCGCCGTTGAGGTTCGGGTTCGAGACGTTCGGCGGCGCCGGGGTGGTCGGGCGATCCGCGGGCGGGGTGTAGCCGGGCAGGGTCGCCAGGCCCCAGCGGTACGGGTCGGACTGCACGGACCCGAGTGCGGACCAGCCGAGTCGCGTGCTCACGTCGATATGCCGCAAGGTCGTCGTACCGGCTGCTGACGTGTCGTCGTTGTCGTACGGCGTGATGTTCAGCCCCAACCTGGACGGGTCGACAGCGGCGGGCAGCGTGGCCAGCGGGATCTTCACCTCGAGGTCGTAGCCGCCACCGGCGTACGCATGCGGGACTGTGGTCTCGTTGCTGCCCACCCACTGGGCCGTCGAGGCGACCTGGACGCCGGGCGCGTTGCCGGTGTCGAGCTCACCGCTGGAGTAGCCCTGGTGGTTGTCCGCGTCCCGCGACCAGCACGGCCCGCCGCTCTGGCTGAACGGGAAGATGCCGAGCTTGAACGTGTTGGCCGTGTCCATCAGGGCCTGTGACGCGGTCCCGCGCGGGTCGAGCAGGATCTCGACCGAGTCGGCCTGCCAGTGACCGACGCACTCGGCCGGTGTCACGGCGTACGACTGGTAGTCGTCGCGGACGTGGATGAAGAAGTACAGCGCGTCGTCCGACCAGCTGACCTTGGCCGAATTGCCTTCACCTGTTGACGAAACGCCGCAGTCGTCCACGCCGGCGCAGTTCGCCGCACCCTGCCAGATCCGGCCGAGGTCGAGGGCCGGGCCCGGGTACTCACCCGACTCGGCCCTCCCATCGACGACCGGCTGCGCCTGCGGGATGGTTGTCGTCGGCACCAGAGTCAGGGTCAGGGTCTCGCTGCCGGTCGCGGTTCGGATCGGGATGGAAACGTTCTGCGTCGCGGGCAGGGTGGTGTCGGTGTTGGTCAGCTTGAAGGTGACTGTGGTCTCGCCGCCGGGTTGGAGATCGTAGGGCTTCGACGGCGCGTCCACGGTGAAGTTCGCAGGGAGATCCAGCGATACAGCACCGCTCTGCGGCTGCGCGGACCAGTTATGGACCACGACCGGGACGTCGATCGTGCTGCCGATCGCCATCGACTGGATCGCCTGCGAACGGCCGAGGCGGTTGGCCTGCGGCGCGGTCGTCGCCAGCCATTCGTCGTACTCCTGCCAGTTGCCCCAACGCTGGAAGCGGCCCTCGGCGGCAGCCACGATGCGTACGACGTTGTCGGTGTAGCCGGTCGCCTTCGCGGTGGTGTAGGTCGCGGCGATCTTGGCGTTCTGGTCGACCTGGGCGTTGGCTGCGGGTGTGACTGTGAACGTGACCTCGGCTTGTGCTTGGGTTGGGACCGGCTTGGGGCCGTCGGTGGCCCAGCCCGGCGGGACGGTCAGATTGATGTTGCCTGGGGCAAGCTTTCCTTGTGCCGCCTTGAGGTGCACGGTGGCCTGGAACGGTTCGCCGGCGACGTTGTAGAAGCGACTGAACGTCAGGTACTGCAGCGTGCCCAGCGGCAGGCCGCCCCGATCAGGTTTGGTCGCACCGAACAGGATCGCCTCGTCCAGGCCGGCCGACGAGCTCGTGTTCGGCTGGAACGGCACGAACGACTGGGTCATCGCGAACCGCGGGCACGCCGGGGCCGACGTTCCCTTGAACATCACCCGGCTCTGCGTCGGGTACGCCGCCCGGCCCTCGTCCGCGACCTGCTGCCAGATCTTGGCCGAACCCGCCGGCTGTCCTTGCAGGTTCCCGGCCGGCCACTTGTACGGCGACTCGTAGCCGGTCCACACGCCCGCGACGGCGTCCAGGCCGCTCGGGGTGAAGCCGGTGGTGCAGTTCGCGGCGGACGTCGTACCGCCGGTTCCCGCCGTACTGCCGCCGGAGAACACCTTCTTGACCTGCCAGGTGCTGAGCGCGCGCGGCCCCTTGAGCTGCTCGGGGAACCGCGTCGGGTCGGCGGCCGCGAGCACGCCTTCCCAGATCAGCCGGCCCGCCTGCTGGTGGTTGCCGTGCCCAGCCGCGAGCGTCGGCGTGAACCCGATGTAGATCTCCGGCTGCGTCTCCCGGATCACCCGGGTGACCCGGCGCAGCGTCTCGTCGGAGTCCCAGAAGTACTGCGTCAGCGGCGCACTCTGGTTGTAGAAGAAGTCGATCCGGTCCAGGTTGAAGATGTCCACGGTCCCGGACCGGTAGTGCGCCACCCGGTCCTCGTTCTCCCGCCGCAACCCGAGCTCCGGCCCGAGCTCGGTCCCGACCGCGTTCCCCCCACCCTCTCCCCGCGTCACCATGATGACGCCACACTTCACGCCGTACCGCTGATGCCACACCCCACAAGGCCCGATGATGCTCGTGTCGTCATCCGGATGGGCCCACTCCCCCATCACATGAATCTTCGTCCCCGCATCAGCCACGTACTCCGTGCTCGCTGCCTCAGCAGGCACCGGCAACGCGGCAACCAGCACCAAAACCAGAAGGACGACGAACCGCTTCATGTGAACTCCTAGGGCGGCGGAGACACCAGCCCTCCAGTCCTATCCGCCGCACGCCTCCCCCGCAACCGCACCCGTGGTGTCCCCCGCCCTTCGGCTGCCTCGTGGTCCCGTGAGTCGTGATCGGTCAGCGGGGTTGCGAGAAGGGGGTGATGGGCGCGCGGGTGGTGGGCCAGCCCATCTCGCGGTGGGTTGGCCAACCAGAATCCGGTGGGCCAACCCACGCTCTGGTGGGCTGACCCCGCGGGACCACGGAGCGCGCGGCGATAGCCGCACAGATACGGGGCGGGCGGGAGCAGCTGGCGAGCACGCGGCGCAGGAGCGGGCGTGGCGGCTGCGTGGGGGAATTAGCCGTGCAGGAGTTGGCGGGTGGCTTGGGGGAGGGTGGCGGCTACGGCGAGGGCGGTGGTGGGGCCGGAGGCGGAGGATAGGTTGGCGGCGGCGGCGTGGAGGTAGGCGGCGAGGCTGGCGGCGTCCAGGGTGGTCACGCCGGCGGCGAGGAGGGCTCCGCAGAGGCCGGCCAGGACGTCGCCGGCGCCGGCGGTGGCTAGCCAGGGGGTGGCGTTGGTGTTGACGCGGACGTGGCCGTCGGGGGCGGCGATCACCGTGGTGGAGCCTTTGAGGAGGACCGTGGCGTCGTAGCGTTCGGCTGCCAGGCGGGCGTGTTTGAGGCGTTCAGCTTCGACGGTGGCGCGGTCGACGCCTAGCAGTCGGGCCAGCTCGCCCGCGTGTGGTGTCGCGAGTACGCCGGTGTGGTCGCCGGAGTCCTCGAGTGCCCGGAGGCCGTCGGCGTCGAGGACGATCGGCTCCTCGGCGTCGAGGAGGTCGCGGACCCGGCTGACGTCCAGCTCGTCGCCGAGACCGGAGCCGACTGCCCACGCCTGCACGCGCCCCTCACCGGCAACGATCTCCGGGTGGGCCGCCCGGACCTCGGCTGCTACTGCGTCGGGGCCGACGTACCGGACCATGCCGAGCGGGCCGCCGAGTGCGCCGGCGGTGGCGATGACGGCCGCTCCCGGGTACTGCGCGGATCCGGCCATCAACCCGAGTACGCCGCGGGAGTACTTGTCGGACTCGCCATGCGGGACGGGATACAGCGCTCGTACGTCGGAGGCCTGGAGAGACTCGACCGGCGCAGGCGGGAGGTCCAGACCGATGTCGACCAGATGGACCGGGCCGCAAGCGGTGGCGGCGGGGTCGATGAAGTGGCAGATCTTGTGGGTGCCGAAGGTGACGGTAAGAGCAGCACGGACGTGGGGTTCGGGGGTTTCGCCGGTGTCGACGTCGACGCCCGACGGGGTGTCGACGGCGACAATCGGGATGCCCTTCTGAGCGGCGACCTCGACGGCTGCCAGCGCGTTCGGGCGGAGGCCGGGACGCCCGCCGATCCCGACGATCCCGTCCACGACCACATCCGCGGAGGCGATGTCATCCGTCGAGCCGACACGTCCACCGACCGCCAGCAGCGCCTCCAGCCCGGCGGCATGTGCTTTGTCCGACAGCAGTACGGCGACCACCCGGGCACCGCGTCGAGCCAGCCGGACCCCGGCGTACAGGGCGTCGCCGCCGTTGTCGCCGGACCCGATCAGCAGGACGACACGAGCGCCGTACGTGTGACCGAGGAAGTTGCTGATGGCAACCGCGAGGCCGGTCGCGGCGCGTTGCATCAGGGTGCCCTCGGGGAGGCGCGCCATCAGGTCGGCCTCGGCCGTCCGGACCTGCTCGACGGTGTGCGCGCGGCGCATCAGCCCTCCAGGATGACGACGGCGGAGGCGATGCCGGCGTCGTGGCTCAGAGACAGGTGCAGGCTCTGTACGCCGAGGCGGCCGGCCTGATCGGCGACGGTGCCTTTGATCTCCAGCCACGGGCGGCCGGTCTCGTCGGTCTGCACCTCGGCGTCGTGCCAGTGCATGCCGGCCGGCGCGCCTAGTGCTTTGGCCAGCGCTTCCTTGGCTGCGAACCGGGCGGCGAGCGACGCCGGTGGTCTGGCTGCCTCGGAAGCGGTGAAGACGCGATCCCGAAGACCCGGTGTGCGCTCGAGGGTCTTCATGAACCGCTCAACGTCGACCACATCAATACCTACGCCGACGATCATGCGACCACCCTAGCTGGGCGGTCCCGAGGTGCTCTGGCGGATGCGCATGTCCACGGCGAGGTCCATGCGGAGGGCGGCGGGGGTGACGCCGCGGGCAAGGTCCAGGACCATCCGGGTGGCCAGTTCGGCCATCTGGCGCAGCGGCTGGTGGACGGTGGTCAGTGTCGGCGAGACCCATTGCGCCACCGGGAGGTCGTCGTACCCGACCACTGACAGGTCGCGCGGGATCTCCAGCCCGAGCTCCCGCGCCGCCTGGTACACCCCCAGCGCCTGCAGGTCGCTGCCCGCGAAGATCGCGGTCGGCCGCTCCGGCAGCTTCAGCAGCGCCAGCGCCTCGCGGTGCCCGCTGTCGACCTCGAACTCCGCCGCCCGGATCAGCGCCGGATCGATCTCGACCCCGGTCGACCGCAGCGCGTCGGTGTAGCCGTCGACCCGCATCCGCGAACACAGTGTCTCCACCGGGCCGCCGATCATGCCGATCCTGGTGTGCCCGAGCTTGCGCAGGTGCAGGGTCGCCATCCGGCCGCCGTTCCAGTTGGCCGAGCCGATGGACGGTACGTCGTCCCCCTCGTCGCCGACCGGGTCGACCACCACGAACGGGATCCGTCGCGCCTCCAGCTGCGCCCGCTGGTCGGCGTCCAGGTCGGAGAACACCATGATCACGCCGAGCGGGCGGCGGAGCAGGACGGACTCGATCCACTCCTGCCGTGGCCGCCGGGCGCCGCCGCACTCGGACAGCACCAGCTCGACGCCCTCGGCGCGGACCACCTCCTCGACGCCGCGGATCAGCTCGACCGCCCACGCGCCGCCGATCTCGTGGAACACCAGGTCGATCATCGGGCTGCTCGCCGTACTGGTGGTCCGGCGGCGGTAGCCGTGCTCCTGGATGATGCTCTCGACCTTCGCCCGGGTCTCCTCGGCGACGTCGGAGCGGCCGTTCAGCACCTTGGACACGGTGGGCACCGAGACCCCCGCCTGCTCCGCAATTTTCGAGATGGTCATCCGCTGACCCACGACGTTCCTCCACCCGGTTCGAGGCTGTGCAAGCAGCAGAATACAAGCTAACCTCGTCGGAGGTATCGTGACTTTGTCCGAAACTTTCGAGGAGCTTGATGGCCGCCTGGCGCGACACGACCGCACGTCCGGACGACCGGGTCGAGGCCTTGCTGGCCGAGCTGACCCTGCGGGAGAAGGTCTCCCAGCTGGCCGGCCTGTGGGTCGGCGCCGGGGACAGCGGCGAGGACGTCGCGCCGTACCAGCACGACATGAGCGCCGACCCGCCGGTCTGGGACGACGTGATCCGGGACGGTCTCGGCCAGCTCACCCGCCCGTTCGGGACCCGGCCGGTCGACCCGACCACGGGCGCCCGGTCGCTGGCCGCGGCACAGCGGCAGATCATGGCCGCCAACCGCTTCGGCATCCCGGCGATCGCCCATGACGAGTGCCTGACGGGCTTCGCGGCGTACGGCGCCACCATCTACCCGACCCCGCTCGCCTGGGGCGCCACCTTCGACCCGCAACTCGTCGAGACCATGGCCCGCCACATCGGCACGGACATGAAGTCGGCCGGCACGCACCTCGGCCTCGCCCCCGTCCTCGACGTCACCCGCGACTACCGCTGGGGCCGCACCGAGGAGACGATCGGCGAAGACCCCTACCTCGTCGGCACGATCGGTACGGCGTACGTCCGTGGCCTGCAGGACGGCGGCGTCCACGCCACGCTGAAGCACTTCGCCGGCTACTCCGCCTCACGCGCCGGCCGGAACCTCGCGCCGGTCTCGATGGGTCGGCACGAGCTCGCCGACGTGATCCTGCCGCCGTTCGAGCTGGCCGTGGTCGAGGGCGGTGTCCGGACGGTGATGAACTCGTACGCCGAGATCGACGGCGTACCGGTCGCCGCCGACCCGGAGCTGCTGACCACGCTGCTGCGCGACACCTGGGGCTTCGACGGGACGGTCGTCGCGGACTACTTCGCGATCGCGTTCCTGCGCACTCTGCACCAGGTCGCTGGCACCGACGGCGAGGCGGCCGCGCTGGCGCTGAAGGCCGGCATCGACGTGGAACTGCCGACCGTGCACACGTACGCCGACGCGCTGATCGCCGAGGTGGAGGAGGGGCGACTAGACGTCGAGTACGTCGATCAGGCTGTCCGCCGGGTGTTGCGGCAGAAGTGCGATCTCGGCCTGCTCGACGCCGACCTGGACCTCGAGCCGACGGGCCCGGTCGAGCTGGACACGCCGGCCAACCGGGAGATCGCGGCGCGGTTGGCCGACGAGTCGATCGTGCTGCTCGCGAACGACGGCGTACTGCCGGTTGCCCCGGGCAAGAAGGTCGCGCTGGTCGGCCCGCGCGGGATGGATGCGCACGCGATGCTCGGCTGCTATACGTTCCCGATCCACATCGCGCCCCGCTATCCCGGGACCGACGACGGCGTCCCGATCCTCACCCTCGCCGAGGCGCTCGTTGCGCAAGGCATCGACCTGAAGACGGCCGAAGGGTGCGGTGTCGACGACGACTCCGACGACGGTTTCGAGGAGGCGATCACCGCAGCTTCCGAGGCCGACGTTGCGATCGTCGCGCTCGGCGACCGGGCCGGCCTGTTCGGCCGCGGCACCTCGGGCGAAGGCTGTGACGTGGAGACCCTGGCCCTCCCCGGACGCCAGGCCGACCTGCTCGACGCAGTCCTCGACACCGGTACGCCTGTCGTCGTCGTACTGCTGTCCGGACGCCCGTACGCACTCGGCCGATTCGCAGACCGTACGGCGGCCATCGTGCAAGCGTTCTTCCCCGGCCAGGAAGGCGGACCGGCGTTGGCCCGGGTCCTCACTGGAGCCGTGAACCCGTCCGGTCGACTCCCGGTCAGCCTGCCGCGGAGCGAAGGCGCTCAGCCGGGGACGTACCTCCACCAACCGCTCGGCGGCCGCAACAAGGTCTCATCCGTCGACCCGACACCGCTCTTCCCGTTCGGCCACGGAACGTCGTACACGACCTTCGAGTGGACCAACGCGATCGTGGACCGCGACAGCGTGCCCACCGACGGCACAGTCACCGTCCAGGTCACCGTCCACAACACCGGCGCGACGGACGGCACCGAGATCGTCCAGCTCTACCTCGGCGACCCAGTCGCCCGAGTCACCCGCCCCGTCACCCGCCTGATCGGCTACCACCGCGTCGACATCCCCACCGGCGAATCCCGCACCATCGAATTCACCGTGCACGCCGACCTCACCTCGTTCGCGGACCGCACCGGCGCGCGCATCGTCGAGCCCGGAGAGATCCACCTCCGACTCGCGAAGTCCAGCGCCGACGTCCAATCCACCCACACCGTGACAATCACCGGACCCGAGCGCCACGTCGACCACACCCGCTCCCTGCGCGCCGACTCCCGCGAGATCAGCTAGCGCCAGGCGCGGACCAAGTCGTCCGGACCCCAGTGAACAGCGAGAGGTATGCCCTTCTCCACACCGCATCGCGACACGGCAACCAGCGGCGTATCCGGCCCGGCGCCTGGCACCACCACCATGTCCCGCGCCAGTGCCTGATACTCGCGTCCGCCGAACGGCTTGGAATCCAGCCACTTGATCGATCCCACGAAGTGCACCGCGCGAGCAACCGGCTCCCGATCGGCCCCGACCAGATCGATCTCGGGATTGTTCTGCCGGTTCCACCACCCGCCCACCGCCTCGGTGGTGGGCCACCCCTCGTCAGGTAGCAGTCTGACCAGGGACTCGCGGATGAGCGGCTCGACTGCCCGACCCCGCCAGCTTGTCCAGCCGCGTTCGATTCGCTCCAGCGCCAGGTCGCCGCGACCGCGCTCGATCAGCGGAATTCCGCGCTGCAGGAAGGCCAGCCAGAATCTCAGATACGGATCGGCGACGCGGTACCGCTTGTTCTTGCTGTCCGCCTTGGTGGACAGCGGCAGATCAGCGACCAAGACCTGCTTGGTCTGCAGAGTGGACAGGAGTGGCGAAAGGGTTCCCGGGAGCATCCCACCGCCACCGCCGGCCTGAGCAGCGACTGCCGAGAACGTCCGCTCGCCCGTACCAACCGCCTCGAGGACCGCACGCGACTGCGACGTCTCCGGAAACTCCCCCAGCAACGACAGTTCGCCCGCGACCAGGAGCGGCGCGAGCGGATTGCTCGCGGCTTCCTGCAAGAAGGCCTGGCGACTCATTCCCTCCCGCCACGATTGGACGACCTCCGGAAAGCCGCCGGTGATCAGGAGTGCGTCGACCGCGTCGGCGGCATCCAGGCCCGTCATCTCCTGCACATCAGCCAGGTGCAACGGTCGTACTGTCATCTTCGCTGCCCGCCCGAAGAAAGGCCGGCCGTAGGCCTGCAGCGCCTCCATCACCGACAGATCGCTGCCGACCAGGACCAGCAGGACAGGCTTGGCCGAGAGGTAACGGTCCCAAACCGTCTGCAGCGCTCCCTCGAACTCTGCATCCTGTTCCACCAGCCAGGGAACCTCGTCGATCACCGCGATGCTCGGGGTGTCGTCGGGCAGCGCGATCGCCAGCGAACGCAGCGCCTGGTTCCAATCTCCGGACTGGAAACCGGCCACGAGGTCGGCCTCGGGCAGTCCGGACAGCGCCGAGACGAAGTCTGCCCGCTCGGCTTCCGGCCGCCGGCCGCGGGTGGCCTGGAACATCACGTAAGGCCGACCGGACCGGTCGCAGAACTCCTGGGCCAGCCGAGACTTCCCGACCCGGCGACGCCCAGTCATGATCACGGCCCGCCCACGACTGTCAGCGTTCCCGGCGGCCACCGTGCTGAGCTGCCGGTCCAGCAGATCCAGATCAGCCGCCCGTCCCTTGAACCTCATCAGCCGCCCACCCTTCGGAGTAACTATGATTCAATCATAGTTTGATTCAATCATAGTTTGATGCCGTCGACTACCGGTAGATGGTGCGGCTGGCTGCGTCGGGGATGCCGCTGAGGCGGTGGAAGTAGGTGTTGACCTGGTCTCGCCACTCGCGGGCGTTGCGCAGTTGCAGCTCGAAGCGGGCTGAGATGTTCTCGCGGGTGGCGGGGTCGAGGCGGTCGGCGATGCCTTTCCAGCGGGCGAGCATCGCTTCGACTTCGTCGTACCCCTGGAAGTGGGTGTCGTAGATGTGCTGCAGGACCGTGCGACCGTTCTGCAGCACGTGGTCGTAGGGCACGTGGTGGAAGAACAGCAGCAGCTCGTCCGGGCAGGTGTGGACGTTCTCGTAGCTGCCGGCGAGCGGCTCCGGGTACTGCGCGGTGAAGCCTGATCCGGTCGCCACGGTCCGGTCGACGCCGACGCCGTACCGGTCGGCGAAGTGGTACGTCCCCCACTCGGAGTACTCGTACCCGTTGACGTTCGGCCCGTAGTGCGTGCCCGGCGTGACCATGAACCCGACGCCCATCGGCACGGTGTACCGCTCGTACGTCCGCCACGAGTCCGCCATGATCTCGACCAGCTCGGCCCGGGTCCGGTCGTCCACCGCGAACGTCGCCGCGGCCCACTCGTGCAGCAGGCTGACCGGATCGGCGGCCGGATCCCAGGCCAGCCGTCCGTACGCATAGAGGTTGCTCTGGGCAAGCTTGTGGCCGGTCCAGTTCGGATCGTCACCGACGTTGGCGACACCCACGACCGCATCGGCGCGCTCGGCGAGCGTCGCCCCACCGGAGCCGGTGGTGTCGAACTGCAGGATCTCCCGCCACCACGGACCCAGGTAGCACAGGTCCTTCTGCTGACCGGTGTACTCCTGTGTCACCTGCAACTCGACCGCGGACCGGGTCTCCTGCAACTCCCCCAGCAACGGCGCAACGGGTTCACGCGGCTGGAAGTCCAGCGGCCCATGCTTGATCTGCAGTACGACGTTGTCCTCGAACAACCCGTCCAACGGGACGAAATGGTCGTACGCCGCCCGCGCCCGATCCGTACTCCGGTCCCGCCAGTCCTGATGGCAGTCGTAGACGAAGCACCGCCAGTAGACAGTCCCCTTGTACGGCGCCAGCGCCCGAGCCAGCAGGTTCGCGCCATCGGCGTGGTGCCGCCCGTAGCTGTACGGACCGGGCCGGTTCTCCGAGTCCGCCTTGACCACGAAACCACCGAGGTCCGGCACCGCGTCGTACACCCGGCTGACGGCCGCCGACCACCAGCGGATCACGCGTTCGTCCAGCGGATCGGCCGTCTCCAGCTCACCGAGCACGATCGGCGCCGCGAAGTTCACCGACAGGTGGACCACGATCCCGTACTCGCGGAACACCGCGGCGAGCCGGGACAGGTCCGGCAGGTAGTCGCTGATCAACCGGGTCTCAGCCGCGTGCACGTTGCCGTTGTTCACCACCACCGCGTTGATCCCGACCGAGGCCAGCAGGCGGGCGTACGCGCGGACCCGAGTCAGGTCCTGCACCACCCGGCCATCGCGGAAGAAGATCGATCCACCGGCGTACCCGCGCTCGACGGAGCCGTCGAGGTTGTCCCAGTGCGCGACCATCCGAACCGGGACCGCCGGCCGCTCGACCACGGTGAAGTCGCCGGTCATCCACTCGAAGTACCGCAGCAGGTAGAAGTACCCGTACAGCAGGCCGCGCCCGCCCTCGGCGGCGACGACCAGTTGGTTGCCTAGTCGCGTCACCACGAAGCCTTCGGACCCGAGCCCGTCGGCCGGCAATGCCTGCTCGACCCACGCAGCCAGCGGCGTCTCTTCGAGCCGACCAAGGGTGCACAGGGCAACCTCTACGTCATGACGGACCCGGCGGGTCTGCCGGAGCTCGGCCCGGATCGTCTGCGCCAGCGCTCCGGATGCGTGGATGGTGACCTCGGGCAACCGCTGGCCACCGAGCCAGCACGGGTCAAACGTCATCCGACCGCAACACCACCACACCGGTCGCCGGGAGCACCAGCTTGTCGCCGGCCTCGATCTGCGAGCCGGTGAGCAGCTCGGTCCCTGACTTGTCGGCCGCCACCCGTACCTCCCGGTCCCCGTGGTTCAGCAGGAAGAGATACCGCTGACCGTCCTTGTACCGCCGCGTCGCTTCGACGCCGTCGATCCTCGCATACGACCCGGTCAACCCGGCCTCTTCGATCACCGACCCCAGTACGGCGTCCAGTCCGGCGGCGTCCAGCATGGTCCCGAGGTACCAGGAGTGCCCCGCACCGAAGCGGTGCCGCGTGACCGCCGCCGTACCCGCGTAGAAGTCCGAGGTGTACGTCCCCACCACCTCCGCGTGCTCGGGGATGACCAGGTCGAACACGAGCGAGCCCTCGGACGTGACGCCGTCCAACTGCACGGGGTTCACCACCGTCGGCGGCTGCGCGTCGGTTTCGTCCACCCGGATGCCGAGCACCCGCGCGAGCGGTCCCGGAACGTCCGCCAGGAACGCGTTGTCATCGACGTCGACCCGCCCGGACAGCACGCCGGTCACGAACTTCCCGCCGCCCGCGACAAAGCCCTTCAACCGCTTCCCCAACTCGTCCGGCACCATGTGCAGCAACGGCGCCAGGACCACGTCGTACGCCGAGATGTTGCCATCGACCGGTATGACGTCGACATCCACGTCGAGGCGTTGGAGGGCGGTGTACCAGGCGATCGCGGTCTGGACGTAGGACACGTGCCGGGACGGACCGTCGGAGATCTCGACCGCCCACCAGCTGTTCCAGTCGAGCATGAGTGCGACCTTGCTGCGAGTCTCGGCGCCGACGATGCCCTCGAGCAACGGGAGCTCGGCGCCCAACTCAGCGACCTCTTCGAACACGCGAGTGTCGGACCGGGAGGCGTGGTTGATCACCGCGCCGTGGTACTTCTCCGACGCACCTCGGGACGCACGCAACTGGAAGAACAGCACGGTGTCGGAGCCGTGCGCCAGCGCCTGGTAACTCCACAGCCGCATGACTCCCGGCCGCTTGACCGGGTTCACGTCCCGGCAGGCGGTCGTCGAGGGAGTCTGTTCCATCAGCCAGAACGGCTTGCCTTTGAGACCCCGCATCAGGTCGTGCGTCAGGGCCATCCGCGGCGCCGACCGGTCGTCCGGCGGGTAGTTGTCCCAGGAGATGACGTCCAGGTGCTCAGCCCAGCGGAAGTAGTCGAGCGGCCGGTAGAAGCCCATGAAGTTGGTGGTCACCGGAGCGTCGCTGTGTTGGCGAATGGCGGCCTTCTCCGCCTTGAAGTTCTCCAGCAGCGCGTCCGACATGAACCGCAGGTAGTCGAGCGTGATGCCCTGGAATGCGGTGTGGTTCGGTCCACGCCAGTGCTCGCTCAACGCGGACGGCGCGACGATCTCGTCCCAGTCGTAGAACGTGTGGCTCCAGAACGTCGTACACCAGGCGTGGTTCAACGCCTCCAGCGTGCCGTAGCGGTTCTGCAGCCAGACCCGGAAGGCGGTCGTGCAGTTGTCGCAGTAGCAGGAGCCGCCGTACTCGTTGCCGACGTGCCAGGCGACCAGGTTGGGCAGGTCGGCGTACCGCTCGGCGATGCGGCCGGCGAGTTCGACCGAGAGCCGCTGGAAGACCGGCGACGACGGGCAGTGGTTGTGGCGAGCGCCGTACACATGCTTGCGGCCCTCGAAGTCGACCCGCGTGACCTCCGGGTACTTGCGCGCCAGCCAGGCCGGGTGTGCTCCGGTGGCGGTGGCCATGATGACGTTGCGGCCGTCCAGCGACTCGGTGATCCGGTCGAGCACGCTGAAGTCGTACACGTCCTCGGACGGCTGCAGCAGGCCCCACGAGAACACCCCGATCGTCGCGGTGTTGATCCCGGCCAGGTCGAACAGCCGCGCGTCCTCGGCCCAGACGTCAGCCGGCCACTGCTCGGGGTTGTAGTCGCCGCCGTACCAGATCGTCACACGAACCTCTTCTCCACGTCGGCGACCAGTGGTCGCGTCACTCGCGCCAGCAGGTAGAGCGCCGGCGACAACAGCAAGACCGCAACCCAATCAGAGGTGAGCGCCACCAGGACCGTGAACGCCGCGCCCAGGACCAGGACGTTCAGCGTGCACCGCCAGCGCGCACCGAGGTAGTACGCCGCCAATCGCGCGGTGTCACGCCCGCGGAACGAGAACCGGGACGTGATCACCACCGCGTTGGCGAGCCATACAGCCACCACAGCCGCGACCAACGCCGGCGTGGTCGCGATCAGCACGACCGCCGGCACCCACACCTTGAGCACCTCTCGCCAACTCGAGCGGTACCCCCGAACGAAATCCCGCGCCGGCGATCCGTCCTTCCGGCACACGGCGTACAGGCCCGCAACCACTGCTGGGCCTGCAGGGATCAGCGCAACGGCGAACAGCGGCGCGTTGCGCGGATCCGGCGCCAGCGGGAGGACCGTGGCGAACGTCGGCAGCAGCGCGATCACCAGGCAGCCCTCGACCACCATCAGGTGGTAGACGAAGGAGCAGGCCCGGTACAGCCTGCCGTCGACGAACCCGGTCGACAGCGTCGACATCACTTGCCGCCGTGTTCCGATTCGTACTTCGAGTGCGCGTCGTTGACCATCTTCAGGTACTTCTCCGCGCCCTTGCCGTTGAGCTCCTGGACGAACGCGTCCCACTGGCCCATCGGCCGCTGCCCGAGCACGAACTTCAGGGTCTGCTGGTTGACGTAGTCGGTCAGCGGCGTGTTCAGCAGGGTCGCCTGCTCCCGGTCCGCGTCACTCAGCGGGTACGGCGGTGGGACTGCCACCGGCTTGTGCGTCGCGGCCATCTCCTCCTGCCACTTCAGCTCCGCCGGGACCATCATCGAGTGCAGGAGCTCGGTCGTCCCGCCGTACGCGAAGACGCCGCCGGAGAAGCCGAAGTCCTTGCGCAGGTCCTTCTTCCCGGCGCCCGGGTTCAGGCCGTTGTAGTCGATGTTCGGCAGCAGCGCGGGCTTGCCGTCCTTCTCCTGGTACGTCGTCCCCTCGACACCCCACTTGGCGTACCTCTGGCCGGCGTCGGAGTACCAGAGCCAGTCGACGAACTGCATCATCGCGACGAAGTTCGGCTGCTCCTTGGCCTTGGCGTTGATCATGATCCCGTTCTCCAGCCGGGACCCGCCCATCACCTGACCGGCCGGACCACCCGGGACCAGGATCCGGGCCACCTCGTACTTGCCCTTGCCCAGCGTGCTGTCCATGGTCTTGCGGTACGTCGTGATCTCCTGCGAGTTCCCGCTGATCACGAACGACTGGCCGGTGACGAACTTCTGGATCGCCTGGTCGTCCTGCTGGGTGAACGTCTCCGGGTCGAGCAGCTTGTCGGTCACCAGCTTGTTGAGGTAGGCAACCATGTCCTTGTACTGCGGCATCGCGGCCGCGGACTTGAACTCGCCGGCGCCCTCGTCCCACTTGACTCCGTCGCCGTACCCCCAGCCGGCCGCCGTACCGTAGGCCACGGCCAGCTGGTTGAGCAGGTTCTTGCCCTGATAGCGGTCCGAGAACGGCGTCTTGTCCGGATAGGCCTGCTTGAGCTTGGTCAGCGCGGCGGACAGCTCCTCCCAGGTCTTCGGCACCGGGATGCCCTGCTGCTTGAAGATGTCGGCGCGGATGTTCAGCGTGTAGTCCGGCCAGAGCTCCTCATGCAGGCCGGGCAGCAGATAGAACTTGCCGTCCTGCTGGCGCAGCGTGTCGATCTCCGGCTCGAGCTTCCACTTCTTCACCTTGTCCTGGAAGTTCGGCATCAGGTCGAGGTAGTCGCTCACCGGCAGGATCGCGCCGGACGACACGTACGCCGACTCCTGGCCCGGGTACGTCTTCGGGATGATCAGCGGCGCGTCCCCCGCGGACACCAGCAGCGACCGCTTCTGCTCGTAGTCGCTCAGCGGTACGACGGTCGGCTGCAAGGTCACGTTGTTCTGCTCGGCCATCGCCGTCCAGAGCAGCCAGTCCTTCTTGTACGGGTACGTCGGCGGGTCGTTGTAGAGCACCGAGAACGTCACCGGCTCGGTCGCCTTGAACTGGGTGCCGACGGCATAGTTGTCCATGGCACCGGTTCGGTTCTTGCTGGTGTCGGCCTCCTCGTCACCGCCGCCGCCACTGCACGCGGACAGACCGAGTGCGGCCACCAGGGCGAGGGCGACCCCCGCCCTTCTCAAGCTGATCATGTGTGCCTGCCTTTCAAGAGTTTGGCCTTTCACAACGGGCGGTCCGGCGTCTCAGCCCTTGACGGAGCCGAGCATCACGCCGGTGACGAAGTACCGCTGGACGAACGGGTAGACACAGAGGATGGGCAGGACGGTGAGCACCATCGTCACCGCCTTGATGCTGGCCGCGATCTGGGTGAGGTCGTCACCGGTCGCGCCGGCAGAGGTGCCGGACGTGGCGCCGGCGATCATGTTCCGCAGGTAGATGGTGACCGGGAACAGCGACTTGTCGTCGAGGTAGAGGAAGGCGCCGAACCAGGCGTTCCAGTTCGCCACCGCGTAGAACAGCATCATCGTGGCCAGGATCGCCTTGCTCAGCGGCAGCACGATCCGCAGCAGGATGCCGAACGTGGTCAGGCCGTCGATCATCGCCGCCTCTTCCAGCTCCGGCGGCATGTTCTCGAAGAAGGCCTTCATCACCAGCAGGTTGAACACACTGATCGCGTTCGGCAGCACCACCGCCCACAGCGTGTTCTTCATCCCGAGCTGGGAGACCAGCACGTAGTTCGG
This sequence comes from Kribbella sp. NPDC050124, assembly GCF_044460355.1. Classification (NCBI taxonomy): domain Bacteria; kingdom Bacillati; phylum Actinomycetota; class Actinomycetes; order Propionibacteriales; family Kribbellaceae; genus Kribbella; species Kribbella sp. NPDC050124. Next base: position 357,235 of record NZ_JBITJU010000004.1, on the reverse strand, counting down.
GATCAGCCCGCCGTTGAAGAACATCGTGAACACGACGAACCCGATGATGAACGTCCGCCCCCGCAGGTGCTTCTTCGACAGCACGTACGCCATACAGGTGGTGAGCACCAGCGAGATCGCGGTCGCCACCACGGTGTAGAGCACGGTGTTGCCGTAGTTGCGCCAGAACATCGCGTCGTTCATCACGACCTGGTACGTCGAGGTGTCGAAGCCGACCGGGAACAGGTTGACCTTGCCCGCGCTGATCGCCGACTCGCTGCTGAACGACTGCGCGACGATGTTCAGGAACGGATAGAGCGTGAGCACCACGACCAGCAGCAGGATCGCGACGTTGAAGACCTGGAAGACCCGGTAGCTGGTGCTGTCCTTGATGCCGGCCGCCTGGTTCACCACAGTCCCGCTCCCAGTACGCGGCGCGAGATCGCGTTGGCGCCGAAGACGAGTGTCAGGCCGACCACGGCCTCGAACAGGCCGATCGCGGTCGCGTAGGAGAAGTTGTTCGACACCAGGCCGACCCGGTAGAGGTACGTCGAGATGACGTCGGCGGTCTCGTAGGTCAGCGGGTTGTAGAGCAGCAGGATCTTCTCGAACCCGACCGACAGGAACGAGCCGATGTTCAGGATCAGCAGCGTCACCACGGCCGGCGCGATCCCGGGCAGGGTGATGTGCCAGGTCTGCTTCCACCGGTTGGCGCCGTCGATCCGGGCCACCTCGTACAAGGTGTCGTCGATCTGGGTGAGCGCGGCCAGGTAGAGGATGGTGCCCCAGCCGGCCGTCTGCCAGACGTCGGAGGACACGTAGATGGCCCGGAACCAGTCCGCGTCCTGGATGAAGTTCACCGTGCTGCCGGTGGTTGCCTTCAGCACCTGGTTGACCGTGCCGTGCAGCGAAACCAGCTGCAGGATCATGCCGGCCACGATCACCACCGAGATGAAGTGCGGCAGGTAGGACACGGTCTGGACGAACTTCTTGAACCGCTGCCCGCGCAGTTCGTTGAGCAGCAGCGCCAGCACGATCGGGATCGGGAACACGACCAGCAGGCTCAGGCCGCCGAGCACCACGGTGTTGCGGAACACCTGCCAGAAGGTCGGGTCCTCGATGAACATCCGGAGGTAGCGCAGCCCGACCCACTGCTCGCCGAACATCGACCCGCCGGGCACGAAGCGGCGGAACGCGATGATGTTCCCGGCCATCGGCAGGTACTTGAAGATGACGAAGTACGCGATCGGCAGCGCCAGCAGCGCGTACAGCCGCCAGTCCCGCTTCACGTCCGCCCAGACACCCCGGCGGCGCTGTACCTCAACACGGCGGTTGTGCACGCCCGCAGCCTCCTCACCGAGTCGTTTCTGTCGCTCACACGGAGGTCTCGAAACTTTCGTCGAGAACTTCGATACTTGAACGTGGACACACCGTACGCACGGTCCCACAGGCCGTCAATAGGTCGAGCAAGCGGTTTCCGGAGTCGGTCCGGTGAGGTAGTTGAGACGTAAGCCACGCCCGCCCGGGGTGGGTCGTATCCGCCGGGGTGGGAAGAATGGCCTCATGCTGCAGCCGACGCGGGAGGTGACTCCCTACACCGAGCTGGACCGGGCGGCCTGGGCGCAACTGGCCGAGACGACCGTGTCCCCGCTGACGGCCGAGGAGATCGAGCGGCTGCGCGGTCTCGGCGACGAGATCGACATGGACGAGGTGCGCGAGGTCTACCTGCCGCTGTCGCGGATCCTCTCGCTGTACGTCCGGCACGCCCGCGCCCTGCACGCCGACACCGAGAGCTTCCTCGGCAAGCCGGCCGCGACCCGGACGCCGTTCGTGATCGGCATCGGCGGGTCGGTTGCCGTCGGCAAGTCGACCACCGCCCGGTTGCTGCGCGAGCTGCTGGCCCGCTGGCCCGAGCACCCGCGGGTCGCGCTCGTCACCACCGACGGGTTCCTCTGGCCGAACGCCGAGCTCGAACGCCGGAACCTGATGATGCGCAAGGGCTTCCCGGAGTCGTACGACCGCAAAGCGCTGCTGCGCTTCGTGGTCGAGGTGAAGTCCGGGATGGACACGGTCGAGGCGCCGGTCTACTCACACCTGCACTACGACCGGATGCCCGGCGTACGGACCACCGTCGAGCAGCCGGACATCCTGCTGCTCGAGGGCCTGAACGTCCTGCAGCCGGCGCCGCGGCACGCGGACGGCAAGAGCGGCCTCGCGGTCAGCGACTTCTTCGACTTCTCCGTGTACGTCGACGCCGCCGCCGACGACGTCCGGTCCTGGTACGTGCACCGCTTCCTCAAGCTGTGGGAGACGGCCTTCCGCAACCCAGAGTCGTACTTCGTCCGGTACGGCGAGCTGAGCCGGGACGAGGCGGTCAAGAAGGCCGAGTCGCTCTGGGACGGCATCAACGGCCCGAACCTGCGGGAGAACATCCTCCCGACCCGATCGCGCGCCACCCTGGTCCTCCGCAAGGGCGCCGACCACACCGTACGTTACGTCCGGCTGCGCAAGCTCTGAAGCGTGGGCAGGATCGCGACCGCGACGACGGCTGCGGTCAGGGCGAAGGCGACCGAGTAGCCGGTGCCCGCGACGATCGCGCCGAAGACGATGGCGCCGACGCCCCAGCCGCCGTCGTACGCCAGGTTCCACAACGCGCTGACCTGGCCGTAGCGGGACTTCGGCACGCGGTTGTACATCAGTGACAGCGTGAGGTTCTGCGCGGCGCCGAAGCCGATCCCGAAGAGGGTGGAGCCGACGACGATCGCGGTCGCGCTCCCGATCAGGACCAGGGCGCCGGCGCCGAGGGTGGCCAGGACCAGCGCCACCGGCAGCAATTTGGCCGGACCGACGCGGTCGCCGTACCGACCGGCCAGCCAGCGGGCGCCGGGTGCCGTGATGGCCTGCATCAGCAGGGCGGTGGCCACCAGGGACTGGTTCTCCTCGGCAACCGCCAGGGGCAGGAAGGTGACGCTGATGCCGGCGGCGACGGTGACCGCGGCGAACACGAACGTCGGCATCAGCAGACCGCTCCCGCGCAGACCACCGAGGACCTTGACGTGCTGCTCTTCCACGCTGGGCCGCCGGGGCATCCCGCCGAGCGTGAGCAGACCGATCAGCGAGGACGCGGCGGCGAGAACGAACAGGGCGTCGAAGCCGATCACGCCGGTCAGGAAGACGCCCAGCGGCAGCCCGATCGCGGCGGGCAGTCCGACGACCACGCCGTACACACCGAACGCCTCACCGCGCCGGTGCGCCGGGGTCACCTCGGCGATCAGCGCGACCGCGCCGACGACCAGAATCGCCAGTCCGGCGCCGCGGACGACACAGACCGCGAGCACGAGCGGCAGGGATGCGGTGGTCAGCAGGACCAGGGACGGCGCACCCAGCAGGACCAGTCCGAGCCCGAGGACGACCTGGTAGCCCCAACGGGCGATCATCCTGGGCACCAGCAGCTCGACGCCCACCGCGGACAGCATCATCGCGCCCGTGGACAGCCCGGCCCCGATGCCACCGGATCCGCTGGCGGCCAGGTAGAGCGGGACCACCGACGTGAGCAGGTACATGCTCAGCGCGGACCCGAACACGGTGAACAGCAGCCGGCCGAACTGACCGGTGAGCAGACGCGGTGCCGCGGGGCTGAGAGCTACTTCGCAAGTGGTCATGCTTCAACGCTAAGAACAGACCGGTCTCCCCTACAGATCCAGTTACGCCCCGCTGCAGAGGACCAGTATTGAAGCAGTTACCTTCTACCGGTGGACGACTCGGTACACGTCTGGTTGGCCCCGGCCGGCAACTCGTCGGCCGCCCACACGCTGCTGCTCGACCTGGCCGCCTCCTTACTCGGAGGCACCCCATCCCTGCACCACGCCCCATCCGGCCAACCACGCATAGCCGGCCTCGCCGTAAGCCTCAGCCGCAGCCATTCCTGGATCGCGGCCGCCGCCTCCTTTGCTGCCCCCATCGGCATAGACATCGAAGACATCCACCCCCGCGAGGTAAACGCCCTCGCGAACCGCTGGTTCACCCCCACAGAACTCCACTGGATGTCCCGCCAGCCCGACACCATGCGCGCCTTTCTCCGCCTATGGACCGCCAAGGAAGCAGTAACCAAAGCCCTAGGCCACCCCCTGAGCCCCGAAGCCCTCCACCGCCCCATGCCCCTCCCCACCGGCCCCCTCCCCACCACCCCAACCCTCGCCGTACAACACCTCCCCAACACCCCCAACGCAGTACTAGCCGTCGCGGCCCCCACCTCAACCCCCGAGATCCACCTAACCGAGTACCACGGCCCGCGCCCGCTGAACCCCTCAGTGATTGCCCGAGACAACTAACCGCCCGGCTCGATGCCCGCCGCCGTGCCAGAACTCCCGACCTGGCCACCCCTCCCCTGGCCTTGAACAGCAAATAGCCTGTTCAAGCCCACCAGTTCCCGGTTAGGCGGGGGCGCCGAGGGTGGTCAGGGCGGTGGCTACTCGGCCGTGGGCGGCTTCAAGGGCGGCTCGGGCGGCGGGGATGGGGGTGCCGGTGAGGAGGTGGACGAGGGCGGGTTTGAGTTCGCCGTCGGCTTCGGCCAAGGCGGATTCGCAGGCTTCGGGGTCGGCGCCGGTGGCTTCGGCGAGGATGCGGAGCATGCGGCCGCGGAGTTTCTTGTTGGTGGCGACCAGGTCGACCATCAGGTTGGACCAGGTGCGGCCCAGTTTGATCATGAGCGTGGTGGAGAAGGCGTTCAGGATCATCTTCTGGGCGGTGCCGGCCTTGAGCCGGGTGGAGCCGGCGATCACCTCGGGGCCGGTGTCGGCGGCGATCACGATGTCGGCCAGCGGCGCCAGGGGGGCGGCGGGGTTCGAGGTGACCAGGACGGTGGTCGCCCCGACCGCTCGCGCGGCCTTCAGGGCGCCGGCGACGTACGGCGTGCTCCCGGAAGCTGCGAGGCCGATGACGAGGTCCGTGGCGGTGACCGTGCGCGCGTCGAGCGCGCCGCCTTCCTCGGAGTCCTCGACGTTCTCGACCGCGCGGAGCAGCGCGTCCATGCCGCCGGCGTGGTGGGCGACCACCAGGCCTTCCGGCGCGTGGAACGTCGGCAGCAGCTCGGCCGCGTCCAGGACGGCCAGGCGACCCGACGTACCGGCGCCGAAGTAGTGGACCCGGCCGCCGCTGCGGACCGCCTCGACGCCGGCGTCCACAGCGCGGGCCAGCTCGGGGATGACGACTCCGACGGCGCCGGCCACCCGGGCGTCCTCGGCGTTCACCATCCGGAGGATCTCGGTCGTGCCCACCGCATCGATGGCGAGCGTCCTGGGGTTGCGCTGCTCCGTCGGCGTGGTCACAGCTCCGATGTTAGTTTCCTACTGAAGGATTTTCAATTCTGTTGATCGTTGACGGAAATGATTGACATGCTCACTCGGAGCCCTTGAGGCGGTGGCCGCGCACCGAGCTCGCGGTCTCCTCGAGTGCCTTGCGGGCGTCCGGCAGCACCTGCTGGGCGACGCCGATGAACAGGCAGTCGATCACCGTCAGCTGCGCGATCCGGCTCGACATGGCGCCGGAGCGGTACGTCGTCTCGCGGGCAGCCGTGGTCAGCACGAGGTCGGCCGTCCGAGCCAGCGGGGACCGGGGGAAGTTCGTCACGGCGACCGTTGTAGCGCCGTGCTTGGCCGCCTCCTCGAGCGCCTCGACGACCTCGACCGTCGTACCGGTGTGCGAGATGCCGATCGCCACGTCGCCGTCGCCGAGCAACGCGGCGCTGGGCAGCGCCACGTGGACGTCGGACCAGGCGAACGCGACCCGGCGGATCCGGTGCAGCTTCTGCTGCAGGTCGAGCGCCACGAAGGCGCTCGCCCCGAAGCCGTACAGATCCACCCGCGGTGCGTTGACGACAGCCTCGACCACCTTGGCCAGGGTGTCGACGTCGACCTGCTGGGCGGTCTCGCGGACCGCCCGCTCGTCGGCGAACGCGACCTTGTTGATCACGTCCGCCAGCGAGTCACCGGGCTCGATGTCGCCGCCGACCTCGGGCCGGATGCTCTCCTGCGCCGACTGGGCCGCCAGCTGCAGGCGGAGCTGCGGGTAGCCGGGGACGCCGATCTGCTTGCAGAACCGGATGACCGTGGTCTCCGAGGTGGACGCCACCTCGGCCAGTTCGGAGATCGTCATCGCCGCCACTCCGCCCGGGTCCGCGAGGACCGCGTTCGCCACCCGCTGCTCGGCCGGCGCCAGCGCGGGCATCACCGCGCGGACCCGGACCAGCAGCGGCCCCGTGGGTTCTGGAGAGGAAACAGAGTTCATGACAGCACGGTACGGCGACTTACCACCCTGTGGTGTCACCGACGCGAAAGTCTCCAACCGTTGGCGGTAAATGACTCAGGCGTTCGTTCTCCGTCGAGAAGAACACCACTCTCACTCGTGATCTTCACACCGTCGACGTACACACCCCGGCCCTGGTAGAGCGCGTCGGAGGTGTAACGCCACCGGATCGTCTGCTCACCGGCCGCGAGATCGGCGAACACCTGGTGCCAGTGCCGGTCGCCGGAGCCGCTGATCGTCCCGTCGTGCTCGATCACGGATCCCCGGTCCAGCACGGTGAACGGCACCTTGGTCCAGGTGGTTCCGTCCGCCGAGGTCTCCAGGTACAGCCGGTCGGTCTCCTCGGTGTCCACGAACATGTCGAACGACAGCTTCGCCCCACCCTCCGGTACGGCGACCTGCGCGGCCAGGGTCGTGGTCGCGCCGTCCGTCGTACCCGAGAACCAGGCGTCCTTCCCGTGCCGCGGCCCGACGCCGAGCGCGAGCGCCAGCCCCTGGGCGACAGCCCGCCGCGCCGGGTTGTTGCTGCCCCAGTTGCGGCTCGGGTGCACCCGGTTGGTCAGCAGGATCGCGAACGAGCGCGAGTCGAAGTCGATCACCAGCGACGTCCCGGTGTACCCGGTGTGGCCGGCCGCTCGCGGACCGGACAGGCCGTTCATGTACCAGCGCTGGTTCAGCTCGAACCCGAGCCCGTGGTCGTTGCCCGGGAAGGCTCCGTTGAAATTGGTGATCATCGCGGTCACCGACGACTCCTTGAGGATCCGGGCGCCGCGGTAGCTCCCGCCGTTCAAGAAGGTCTGGGCCAGAATCGCCAGGTCGTCCGCGGTGCTGAACACGCCGGCGTGACCGGCGACGCCGTCCAGCGACCAGGCGTTCTCGTCGTGCACCGAACCCCAGACCATCCCGCGCGGCGGCACGGACTGGAACTCGGTGGCCGCGATCCGCGGCTTCTTCTTGGCGTCCGGGTTGTAGCCGGTGTCGCGCATCTGCAGCGGCTTGGTGATGCCGTCGGCAACGAGCTTGTCCAGCGTCTTGCCGGTCACCCGGTGCGCCAGCTCACCCAGCGCGATCAGGTTGAGGTCGCTGTAGAGGTACTTCGTCCCCGCCGGGCTGGTCGGGGTCGCGGTGAGCGCCATCTGCATCCGGGAGGCCGGATCCGGCCGGGCACTCCACAGCGGCAGCCAGGCCGGCAGCCCGGTGGTGTGCGTGAGCGCCTGCCGGACCGTGATCGCCTGCTTGCCGTTCTCCCCGAACTCCGGGACATACGACGCGATCGGCGTGTCCAGGCCGACCTTGCCCTTCTCCACCTGCTGCATCACCACGATCGAGGTGAACAGCTTGGACACCGACGCCATGTCGAAGATGGTGTCGGTGCGCATCGGGATCTGCTGGTCGGCGGGCAGCTCGGTGCCGGCTCCGTCGGCGTACTTGAGCGCCATCCCGGTGGCCGTCTTGGTGACGATCTTCCCGTCGTGGCCGAGCAGCGTGACCGCGCCGGCGTACAGGGGTTTCGCCGTACCGTTCGGCCTGGTCCAGGCGTCCACCTGGGCCAGCGCCGCGTCGATCGGCGCGGGGTCGAGACCGGCCTGGGCCGGAGTGGATTCGCGCAAGAGAGTCGTCTTCGGTGCGTAGCCGTCGTACGGCCGGTCGAACCGGCCCGATCTGTTGCCGTTGGCAACCGCCGGCGTGGTCAGGGCGAGCATCACGGTGGAGACTACCGCGATTCCGACGACACGTCTCACCGGTGCGCTCCCTTGTAGAGCAGGTACTGCGCCCGCCGCGCGGTCCACGCGTCGGTCTCGGACTTCCAGGCCGCCACGATCTCCTCGGCCGATGCGCCCGCGGTCAGCATGGTCCGGAACCGGTCCGACCCGGTCAGCAGGTCGATCCAGCGCCCGGGCGGGTTCTCGGTCCGCCAGGCGAAGCCTGAGTACAGCCGGCGCGCCTCCACGATCATGTGGGTCGCGGCGGTGATCGCCTCCACCTTGTGCGGGTCGGTGATCAGCACCTGGACGCCGCCGCACAGCACGTTGGCGTTCTTGGAGATGAACGGCGTGAAGTACGCCTCCCGGAACTCCACTCCAGGGATGTCCTTGGTCTGGAGCGCCTCGGCCCACTTGTAGTCGACGTACGGCGCCCCGATCAGCTCGAACGGCCGCGTCGTACCGCGACCCTCGGACATGTTGGTCGCCTCGAACAGGCACATGCCCGGGTAGAGCAGCGCGGTGTCCGGGGTCGGCATGTTCGGGCTCGGCATCACCCAGGTCAGGCCGGTGTCGTCGTACAACTGGTCCCGCTTCCAGTTCTTCAGCTCGATGACCTGGAGCTCGGTCAGCTGCTTGCCGTCGGCGTCCAGCGGCAGGTACTCGGCGTTGAACAGCCGGGCCAGCTCGCCCACTGTCATCCCGTGCTGCTGGATGATCTCCTCCTTGCCCACGCCGGAAATGTAGCCGGGCTTGAGCATCGGGCCGCGGGCGTACCCGCCGACCGGGTTCGGCCGGTCCAGCACGACGAACTTCGCGCCGGTCCGGGTGGCCGCGATCATCGCCTCGTACATCGTCCAGATGTAGGTGTAGAACCGGGCGCCGACGTCCTGGATGTCGAAGACAACCGTCTCCACGCCGGACTTCGTGTAGAGGTCGGCGAGCTTGGTCGCGGTCGCGCCGTACGCGTCGTAGACCATGATCCCGGTGCGCGGGTCGATGTGGTCACCCTCGGACCCGCCGGCCTGCGCGGATCCGCGGAAGCCGTGCTCGGGTCCGAAGACCGCGACCACGTTGACCTGCCCGGACGCGTGCATGGTGTCGACGATGTGGCTGAGGTCGGGCAGGATGCCGGTCGGGTTGCTGATCACGCCGACCTTCTGGCCGGCCAGCGCGCGCCAGCCGTCCGCGGCCAGCACCTCCGCACCCGTCATCGTCTTGCGCCTGCTGGGCGTCGGGTCGGCCTGGGCCGCCGGTACGTCGATCAAGGGGGCGGCGGCCAGGGCACCGGCGCCCGCGAGCAAACTGCGGCGCTTCATCGGTCTTCTCCTTCAGGCAAAGGCGTTACGGGCGGAACAACAGGTCGGCCACCACGGGGCGGTGGTCACTGGCCGCTTGCTCAGGGGGTACAGAGGCGTACCGGACGCGGAACCCGGCGCCGACGGTGGCGAAGTCGATCCGCTTCACCGGATCGACCGCGGGGTACGTGCTGGGACCGCCGTCCGTCGAGGCGGCCGCCGTCCAGCTGTCGGTGAGGCGGCTCCACAGCCCGGCGAGCTCGGGAGCGTTCGCCTCGGCGTTGAAGTCGCCGGTCAGGATCTGCAGGTCCTTCCGCCGGTCCTGCGCGAGGATCTTCATCGTGTCGGCGACCTGGGCCTGCCGGACCGACGGGTCGGCGCGGTAGTCCAGGTGGGTGGAGTACACGTGCACCCGGCGGCCACGAACGTCGAGCTCGGCCTCGAGGAAGCCGGGCGCCGGAGCCGGGACCGGGTTCGGGTCCTGGGTCGAGAGCCGGGTGATCGGGTGGTTCTCGATCCGGACCAGCGGGAAGCGGGACAGTACGCCGACGCCGTACTGCCGGCGTGGTTGACCGGCCGCGGGCGGGTCGAGGTCGTAGATCGGCGCGAACCCGGCGTACATCCCGAGCTTCTGCGCGAGCTCGGCCAACGTGTCCAGCCACTCGCTGCGCGCACCCCAGTGCACGTCGACCTCCTGCAGCCCGATCACGTCGGCGTCGAGCGCCTTCAGGGCCTGCGCGGTCCGCTCCAGGTCGAACACGTTGTCCGACCCGGCGCCGGCATGAATGTTGTACGAGGCAACGGTCAGCCGGGTATCCCGCGGGTCGAAGGTGAGGCCGTGCCCGAACGGGTGCAGGGTCTGCGCCGGGTCGGGTTGCGCCGGGATCGCGACCGGCAGCTTCCCGGTCGGCGCGAGTTCGCCGTACAGGACCTTCGCCAGCGCCTCCATCGACGCCGCCGCATACCCGTAGGTGGCCAGCGTGGTCTTCGCCGACGGGAAGTACGCGACGTCGTACGGATCCCGTACGGCGACCACGATCACCGGCCGCCCGGTCGCCAGCAGGGCGTTGACGAGCTTCTGCTGCTTGCCCTGCTTGTCGGTGACTGTGGTGTCCCACGCCTTCATCGTCAGTACGACGGTGAGGTCGGCGACCGCGGACGCCGCCACCGCCTCGTCGATCCGGGCGTCGGTCGGTGTCGCGCCGGTGTCCTTGACCGTCACTGTCGCGCCCCGACCCTGCAGTGCGGTCCCGAGGGCGGCCGGGCTGTACCCGGCGACCAGGACCTTCCGCGGCGCCGGTGACAACGGCAGCATGCCCGCGTCGTTCTTCAGCAGCGTCGTACTGCGGTCGGCGATCCGCTGCGCGGCCGCGTAGTTCGACGGAGTGCCGACCACCTTCGCGACCTGCGTCAGATCGACGTACGGGCGATCCACGACGCCGGTCTTCAGCTTGAGCTTCAGGATGCGCTCGACACTCTGGTCGATCCGCTCCTCGCTGATCCGGCCGGCGCGAACGGCGCCGATCACCGAGTCGAATGCCAACTGCGGGTTCACCGGCATCAGCAGTTGGTCGACGCCGGCCTCGAGTGCCCGCAGTGGGATCTCCGCGTCGCCGTACTTGTCCCGGACGCCCTTCATACCCAGGGAGTCCGTGATCACGACCCCGTCGAAGCGCAACTGCTCGCGCAGGATCCCGGTCAGGATCGGCCGGCTCAGTGTGGCCGGGTCGCCGGACGCGTCCAGCGACGGGACCACGATGTGCGCGGTCATGATCGCGTCGATCCCGGCCCGGATCGCCGCCCGGAACGGCGGCGCGTCGATCGTGTTCCACTCCTCGACGCTGTGGTTGATCGTCGGCAGCGAAGTGTGGCTGTCGTCCCGGGTGTCGCCGTGACCCGGGAAGTGCTTCGCGGTCGACACGATCCGGCCGTCGCGCTGGTAGCCCTTCACCTGTTCGGCGGTGAGCTCGGCGACCAGCCTGGGGTCGGACGAGAACGAGCGGACCCCGATCACCGGGTTCAGCGGGTTCACGTTGACGTCGGCGACCGGCGCGAAGTCGGTGGTGACGCCGACCGCGCGCAGTTCCCGGCCGCCGATGCCGGCCGCGAGCCGGGCGAACTGCCCGGACCGCGTCGCGCCCAGCGCCATCGCGCCCGGGAACTGTGTCGCGGGCGGTCCGACGCGGAACACCACGCCGTACTCCTGGTCGGTGCTGATCTGCAGCGGGATCCCGGTGCTGCCGATCGACGCGCTCTGCAGCCCGTTGGAGAGCCGGGCGATCTGCTGCGGGTCCTTGGTCGAGTCCGTCCAGGCGAAGTAGATCACCCCGCCGAGGTGGTACTTGCGGACCACCTCGGCCGGCGTGGCAACGCCGTACAGGCTGGTGTTGCGCGGGTCGGCCGTGTCCGCCGTCGGCCCGTAGGCGTAGCAGACGAACAGCTGGCCGACCTTCTGCTCCAGCGTCATCCGTTGCAGCGTCTCGCGGACACAGCGGTCGCTGCCTGCGTGCGCAGCCGTGGTGCCGGCAACGGTGGTGCCGGCGACCGCAGCTGCGGCGAGGCCGAGGGTTTGGCGACGGGTGAACTCCATCGTCACCAGGTCAGTCCGTGGCCGAAGGGGTAGAGCGGCGTCGCCGGGTCGCCGGCGACCGGGATGTCGACCGGGAGCTTGCCGGTCGGGCTGATCTCCCCGTAGAGCGCCTTCGCGAGCGACTCCATCGACACCGCGGCGAACCCGTAGGTGGCCAGGTACGTCGGCGCCGCGTCGAAGTACGCGATGTCGTACGGGTCGCGGACGGCGACCACGATCACCGTCTTGCCGGTGGCGAGCAGATCCTTCACCAGCTTCTGCTGCTTGGCCAGCTTGTCCGTGACGGTGGTGTCCCACGCCTTCATCGTCAGCACGACGGTGACGTCGTTCTGCTTGGCCTTGGCCACGGCATCCGCGATCGCCGCGTCGGACGGCGCCGCTCCGGTCTGCGCGACCGTTGTCGTGGCTCCGCGGGTGGTCAGGCTGTTGGCCAGCGACTGCGTCGTGCTCACGCCCCACCCGGTGACCAGGATCTTCCGCGGGTCGGTGCTGAGCGGTACGGCGTTCGCGTCGTTCTTGACCAGCGTGACGGACTTGTCGACGATCTTCTGCGCGGTCGCCAGGCTGGCCGGCGTGCCGACCGTGGACGGGATCTTCGCGGGGTCGACGTACGGGTTGAGCAGGACGCCGTTCTTCAGCTTCATCAGCAGGATCCGCAGCACGCTCTCGTCGACCCGCTTCTCGCTGATCCGGCCCGAGCGGACCGCGTCCAGGACCGCGTTGAACTGCACGTCCGGCGCCGGCGGCAGCAGCAACTGGTCCGCGCCGGCCTCGATCGCCCGGACCGCGACCTCGGCGTCGCCGTACTGCTGGCGGACGGCGGCCATCTCGAGCGCGTCGGTGATGATCAGGCCCTTGAAGCCGAGCTGCTCGCGCAGCACTCCGGTCAGGATCGGCTTGCTGAGCGTCGCCGGGTCGCCGGACGGGTCGAGCGACGGGACCACGATGTGCGCGGTCATGATCGAGTCGATCCCGGCTTTGATCGCGGCCTTGAACGGCGGCGCGTCGATCGTGTTCCACTCCTCGAGGGTGTGGTTGATCGTCGGCAGCGCGGTGTGGCTGTCGTCGCGGGTGTCACCATGGCCCGGGAAGTGCTTCGCGGTCGCCATGATGCCGGCGTCGCGCTGGTAGCCCTGGACCTGCGCGACGGTCATGTCCGAGACCAGCTGCGGGTCGCTGGAGAACGAGCGCACACCGATCACCGGGTTGAGCGCGTTCACGTTGACGTCAGCGACCGGGGCGTAGTCCTGCCGAATGCCCATCGCCTTCAGCTCGCGGCCGGTGATGCCGGCGGCGGTCCGCGCGTCCGCGGTGTTCCGGGTGGCGCCGTGCGCCATGTTGCCGCCGAACTGAGTGGCCGGCGGGCCGATCCGGACCACGACGCCCTGCTCCTGGTCGGTCGCGATCGTCAGCGGGACACGCAGGCCCACGCTGGTGGCGGTCTGCTGCAACTGGTTCGAGTACGTCGCCAGTTGCGTCGGGTTCTCCACGTTGCCGCGGGCGCTGAAGTAGATCCAGCCGCCCGGCTTGTACTTGGCGACCACCTCGGCGGGCGTGGCGACGCCGTACAGGCTGGTGTTGCGGGCGTCGGGCTGGTTGGCGTTCGGCCCGTAGCCGAACAGCACGAACATCTGCCCGACCTTCTCCTCCAGCGACATCCGCTGGATGGTGCGGCCGAGTTGGGCGGCCTGGTCGTTCCCGACGGGTTCGGGCGGTTGAGCGCTGGCGGCGGTGGAGACTCCGACCCCGGCAATCGCGGTAGCGGTGGCGAGGCCGGCGAGGCTCAATCGGCGCAAGGCGGACATGACAGACCCCCTACAGGTTATTGAATTACAGGCGCTCCCCCGCGACGCGAAAGTTACCCACACCACCACAGCGGGTCAAGGGCAAACTACTAACTGACGCTACGTAGCCGGGGGTGGAGCGGTGGTCGCGCCCGGGTGGAGCTTGGCCGGGACCAGTTGGGGTGGCAGGGGGTCAGCGCCTTCCAGCTGGCGAATGAGGGCTTCGGTGCCGAGCTGGCCGAGCTCGGGGCCGGGTGTCCGCATGATGCTGAGTTCGGGGTTGGTGAGGGCGGCCATCTCCGGAGCCATCAGCAACGGCAGGACCGAGATGTCCTCGGGGACCCGGCGGCCGAGGCGGTGCAGGCCGGCCACCGCGCCGAGCGCGGCGAACTCGTTGACGATCAGGACGGCGGTCGTGTCCGGATACTCGCGGACGAGGCGGGCCATCGCGTCCTGTCCGGCCATCGTAGAGCCGGAGCTCTCCAGTACGACGGTCTCCAGGCCGTACTCCGCGGCGACCCGGCGGTAGGCCGCTTCGGAACGGACGTAGGGTCCGTAGGTGCTGAACAGCGGGTCGTTGAGGTTGCCCGAGATCAGCGTCAGCCGCCGGTGCCCGAGACCGTAGAGGTACTCGACCGCGTCCTCGACCGTCCGATCGAAGTCGATGTCGACATGGGACAACCCCTCGAGCGTGCTCGTCCGCCCGATCATCGCGAACGGTGTCCCAGCCTGCTGCAGGACCGTGACCCGCGGGTCGTCCAGCTGAACCTCCATCAGCACGACGCCGTCGACCAGACCCTGGCCGACGAGCTCGGTCAGCTCGGTGCCGTCGTTGCCGACCGGCCAGAGGACGAGGTGGTAGTCCTGCTTGCGAGCCGCGTCGGCGGCACTGGTGAAGAACTCCGCGGCCGAGAAGCCGAACTTGTGGTCCAGCGCCGGGTACGCCATCGCGATGATGTGCGTCCGCCGGCTGGCCAGCGCCCGGGCGACCACATTGCGGCGGTAGCCGAGGTCGGCCATCGCCTGCTCGATCCGGGCCCGGGTGGCCGCCGTCACCGGCTTGGTGTCGTTCAGCAGGAAGGAGACGGTCGCGATCGATACACCGGCGCGCTGGGCGACGTCCTTCATGGTCACCATGCGATTCGGTCCCCTCTGAACTATTGACACCGGTGTGACCCAAGGAACATAGTCCTTGGACACCTCAGTTAAGCGGTTTACCGACAATCCCACAAGTGAACGGCCCCTCTCGGCGGCCCACGGTTAAGCGTTTTGATCAACGCACCCCTGAGTGGCCTCCGACCATCCCCTCCGAAGGAGCGCAAGTCATGATCAGTCAGCGGCTCACCGCTGCGCTGGCGGGTGCGACGGCCCTGTCGCTCGTGCTGGCCGCCTGTGGTGACAACGGCGGCGACCAGTCCTCGGCCTCGTCCGGCGACACCGTCAAGAGCCTCACGATTCTGGACTACTACAACAACGACCCGGACAAGTCGCTGGTCCAGAAGGGTCTCGACTCGTGCGCCAGCCAGCTCGGCATCACCATCCAGCGGGAGACGGTGCCTGGTGACACCTTGATCCAGAAGGTGCTGCAGCAGGCGTCGTCGAAGACGCTGCCGGACGTGCTGATGCTGGACAACCCGGACGTGCAGCAGATCGCCGCAACTGGTGCGCTGGCGCCCTTGAACGACATGGGCCTGACTGGGGACGGCGTCATCCAGGGCATGGTCGACGCGACGTCGTACGACGGCAAGCTCTACGGACTGGCGCCGGTGACGAACACGATTGCGCTGTTCTACAACACGCAGATGCTGCAGGAGGCCGGCGTCCAGCCGCCGAAGACCTGGGACGAGCTGAAGGTCGCGGCCAAGAAGCTCACCAAGCCCGGCCGGTACGGCATCGCCTTCAACGCCAACGCGACGTACGAAGGCTCCTGGCAGTTCCTGCCGGCGATGTGGACCAACGGCGGTGACGAGACCGACCTGACCAGCCCGCAGGTGGCCGAGGCACTGCAGCTGTGGGTCGACCTGGTGCAGTCCGGCTCGGCGTCGAAGAGCGTCATCAACTGGACCCAGGGCGACGCCAAGGACCAGTTCGTGGCCGGCAAGGCCGCGATGATGGTGAACGGTCCGTGGCAGATCCCGGCGCTGGAGAAGGCCCCGAACGTCAAGTGGGAGGTGGTCACGTTCCCGCTGAACAAGCCGGACCAGACGCCGGTCGCGCCGCTCGGTGGTGAGGCCTGGACGGTCCCGCTGAACAAGGACCAGGCCAAGCAGCAGAAGGCCGCCGACTTCGTGAAGTGCCTGAACTCGGACGAGAACGAGCTGGCCTGGGCGAAGGCCCGGTACACGGTGCCGACCAAGACCGCGCTGCTCGACCAGTACGTCAAGGAAGTGCCGTCGATGAAGGCGTTCACCGAGCAGATCAAGACCGCGCGGTCCCGGACCGGCAAGCTGGGCGAGAAGTGGCCGGAGGCCGCCAAGGTGATCTACCAGGCCATCCAGCTGGCGCTGACCGGTAAGGCCTCGGCCCAGGACGCCTTCAAGCAGGCCTCCGGCGGCTGATCGCGATGGCGCACGCGACCTTGACGCGTACGACGGAGACACCCGGCCCGGAGCCTGTTCGCAGGCTCCGGGGCCGGCGCCACCGGGGTGAGGACCTGACCAAGGTCCTGTTCGTGCTGCCGGCCGCACTGGCGATGGTCGCGCTGTTCGGCTACCCGGTGGTGAAGAACTTCATGATGAGCCTGCAGGACTACGGCCTGCGGACCTTCTTCACCGGGCAGGCGCCCTGGGTCGGGCTGAAGAACTACACCGCGGTGGTGACCGACAACCTGTTCTCGCAGGCGATGGTCAACACGGCGTTGTTCACCATCGGCTCGATCAGCTTCCAGTTCGTCATCGGGCTGGGACTGGCGCTGTTCTTCCACCGGAAGTTCCCGCTCAGCAGCGTGCTGCGGTCGCTGCTCCTGCTGCCGTGGCTGCTGCCGCTGATCGTGTCCAGCGCGACCTGGCGGTCGATCCTCGAGCAGGACAGCGGCATCCTCAACCGCACGCTGACCGGGATCGGGATCATCGACGACCCGGTGCCTTGGCTGAACTCGCCGTCGGTCGCGCTGATCGCGGTGATCGGGGTGAACATCTGGATCGGCATCCCGTTCAACGTGACGCTGCTGTACTCCGGCCTGTCCGAGATCCCGGACGAGCTGTACGAGGCGGGTCAGCTGGACGGCGCCACCGGCTGGCGGGCGTTCTGGTACATCACCTGGCCGAACCTGCGGGCGGTGGCGAGCGTACTGCTGATGCTCGGCGTGGTCTACACGATCAAGGTCCTGGACATCATCCTCGGCCTCACCGGCGGCGGTCCGGCCAACGCCACCCAGACGCTGGCGACCCAGTCGTACGAGCGGTCGTTCATCGACTTCAAGTTCGGCGAGGGCGCGGCACTGAGCAACATCCTGATCGCGATCTCGTTCCTGTTCGCGATCTTCTACCTGCGCAGCACCCGGCGCGCCGTCGACGAGTAGGAAGGGGGTACGACGATGACCGACTCAACTGTCCGTCGCGGTGTCTACACCGTGATCGGCGTACTGATCCTGTGCGTCATGCTGTTCCCCGTCTACTGGATGGTGAACGCGTCCCTGCAGCAGTCCGGCAACACCCTGACCGCCGGCTTCCTGCCGCTGGACCCGACCTTCGCCGGCTACAAGCGCGCGCTCAGCGAGCAGGGCGGCAACCTGGTCACCAGCATGATCATTGCCGCGGGCACCGTGGTGCTCAGCCTGGCGATCGCCACCCCGTGCGCCTACGCGCTCTCGCAGTTCCGGTCCCGCTGGGTGTCGGTCGGGCTGCTGGCGATCCTGATCTCGCAGATGATCCCGGGCATCGTGATCGCCAACGCGCTCTACACGGCGTACGAGCGGCTCGGGCTGCTGAACTCGATCCCGGGCCTGATCCTGGCCAACTGCAGCAGCGGGATCCCGTTCGCGATCCTGATCCTGCGCTCGTTCATGCTCTCGCTGCCGCCGTCGCTGGTGGAGGCCGCGCGGGTGGACGGCGCCGGGCTGTTCCGCGCGTTCGTGGCGATCGTGCTGCCGATCAGCAAGAACTCCCTGATCACCGCGGGACTGTTCAGTTTCCTCTTCTCCTGGAGCGACTTCCTGTTCGCGCTCACGCTGACCACCAAGGGCGGCGTGCGGCCGGTGACGCTCGGGATCTACCAGTACCTCGGCACCCAGGTGCAGAACTGGAACGCGGTGATGGCGACCGCGGTGCTCTCGGCGATCCCGGCCATCGTGCTGCTGGTCGCCGCGCAGAAGTACATCGCCGCCGGCGCCATCGGCGGAGCCGTCAAATAACCCTTAAGGACAGATAACTATGACGATTCGTGTACTCGTCTGGGGCGAGAACCGGCACGAGCAGGTCGAGCCGCACGTCGCCGAGATCTACCCCGACGGCATGCACTCGACGATCGCCGCCGGGATCAGCGACAACCTCGGCGCCGAGGTGTCGGTCAGCACGACGACGCTCGACGAGCCCGAGCACGGCTTGACCGAGGAGGTGCTGGCGCGGACCGACGTCCTGGTGTGGTGGGGGCACGCGGCGCACGGCGAGGTCGACGACGCGGTGGTCGAGCGGGTCTACCAGCACGTGCTGTCCGGGATGGGTCTCGTCGTACTGCACTCCGGCCACTGGTCGAAGATCTTCGGCAAGCTGATGGGGACGTCGTGCACGCTGCGGTGGCGCAGTGAGCGGGACCGCGAGTTGGTCTGGACGGTGAACCCGACGCACCCGATCGCGCAGGGCGTGCCGCACCCCATCATCATCGAGCAGCAGGAGATGTACGGCGAGTTCTTCGACATCCCGGTGCCGGACGAGCTGATCTTCGTCTCGTCGTTCTCCGGTGGCGAGGTGTTCCGGTCCGGCTGCACGTTCCGGCGCGGGCACGGCAAGATCTTCTACTTCTCGCCGGGCGACCAGGACTACCCGGTCTACCACCACAAGGACGTCCGCAAGGTGATCGCGAACGGCGTCGCGTGGGTGAACACCGACCTGCCCGAGCGGAAGGTGCCGACTCTCCTTCGCTACGAGACCGAGGACTTCTTCAACGGCCACGGCTACACCGGCCCCATCGAGGCTGAGTCCCATGAAGAGCGTGCTGATGCCTGAGCCATTGCGCCTTCTCCAGGTCGGCGCCGGCGGCATGGGCCGGGCCTGGCTCCGGACGATTGCCGACAATCCTGATGTCGACTTGGTCGGCCTGGTCGACCTCGACGTCGACGTGGCCCGGAAGGCGGCCGACGAGCACGGGTACGGCGCCGTACCGGTGGCCGCGTCGCTCGGTGAACTCGCCGACGCGGCGGATGCGGTCATCGACGTCACGGTGCCGGTCGCGCATCCCAAGGTGAGCGTGGAGGCCTTGCAGCGTGGGCTTCCAGTGCTGTGCGAGAAGCCGCTGGCCGAGACGGTCCGCGAGTGCCTCGGGATGGTCGCCGCGTCCGAGGTGAGCGGCAAGCTGCTGATGGTGTCGCAGTCCCGGCGCTACTTCCAGGCCGGCAACGCCTTCGGCCGCCAACTCGCCGAGCTCGGCCGGATCGGGTCACTGTCCTGCGAGTTCTTCAAGGCGCCACACTTCAGCGGATTCCGGGAGCGGATGGCCGAGCCACTGCTTGTCGACATGGCGATTCACCAGTTCGACCTGTCCCGCAAGCTGATCGGCTCCGAACCGGTGTCGGTGTACTGCGAGTCCTACAACCCGGACTGGAGCTGGTTCGACGGCAACGCGGCCGCCAACGCCGTGTTCACCTTTGCCGACGGCACTCGTTTCGCCTTCACCGGAAGCTGGTGCGCACCCGGCCTGGAGACGTCGTGGAACGGCCGCTGGCGGGCAAGCGCAGCCGGCGGTACGGCGACCTGGGACGGCGACAACCCACCCGTCGCCGAACTGGAATCAGGCGAGGCGTTGCCGTCCGCGTTGCTGGACGAACCCGAGCAGATCGCGGGCTCACTGGCGGAGTTCGTCGACGCCGTCCGGGAGTCGACGGTCCCGCAGTCCGAGGTGCACTCCAACGTCGTCAGCGTCGCCATGGTCGAGGCCGCCGTACGGTCTGCATCCCTTGGCACACCGGTTCAGATCGCCGACGTCATCACCGACGCGTACGCCGAAGCCCTGGCGACCGTCCAGGACCCGACGCTGCACGCCGCCCTCCAGGCGTGGCCGAATCCGTTGAAGGCCGTCGGTCTGGAGTCCTGAAGCAGTACGCGCGGAGGAGGTCCGGCTTCTCCGCGCGTACTTCAGGTCAGTCCCCAGAGGGCTGCGATCAGGGGTTTGCGCAGGTCGGCCCGGCGGGCACAGAGGCCGATCGTGAGCGGTTCGAGGTCAGCGGGGAGTTCGATCAGCCGGTCCGCCGAGGGTGAGGACTCCAGGACCAGCCGGGGCACGATCCCGGTGCCACAACCCAGTGCCACCAGCGCAAGCAGGGCTTCATGCCCATCCGGCTCTGCCGCGATCGCCGGCTTGATGCCCCGGCGACGGAACCAGCGGAAGGCTGCCTCGCGCACCAGACCACGGGCGGGTACGACGAACGGACCGTCTGCCGCGGGATCTGTCGTCACCAGGACGAGGTCCGTGACGGCGACAGTGCGAGTCACCATCGTTTGCGGGAACCGCTTCGGAATACCTGCGACCGCCGCGTCCACTTCGCCTTCGTCGAGCCTGGCCAGGGCAGCCGCCGCATCGCCGGTGCGGATGTCGAGCCGGATCTGCGGATGCGCTTCCCGCAAAGGCGCCAGCAGGTCGGGCAGCAACGCCTGGCAGGCGGTCACCGTGGCGAAGATCCGGAGCACGCCGGCCAGCTCGGCCGGCTCGTCAGCCCCAGTCCGGTAGTCGTCCCAGAGCTCCAAAGCCCGTTCGGCGTACGACGTGAACCGCTGACCTTCCGGGGTCAGTACGACGCCGCGCGGACCGCGGTCGAGCAGGCGAGCACCCGCTCGTACCTCCAGCCGCTGGATCGTCCGGGTCAGCGTGGCCGCGCTGACATGACACTCGAGGCTGGTGCGCCCGTAGTTCAGTGTGCGCGCCAGATGCAGGAACAGCTCCAGCTCGCGATGTTCCATCTTCCACTCCCTGCAACGACCCGGTGCAGATGTTGCGCTTGCCGCAATGCTCTCAGACCGCCTTGACTGAACGGCATGAGCACCTTCACCTCGTCGGTCTTTCGCACCGAGACCATGACCGTTCCGGGCGGAACGGAGACCATCCTGCGCGGCGGCCAGGACCTGTTCCCGCTGCTTCCCGAGGCACTGCACGGCGCACGGCGGATCGGCGTGCTCGGCTGGGGTCCGCAAGGCCGCGCCCAGGCGCTGAACCTGCGCGACTCGCTCGCCGGGACCGACGTGACGGTGTCCGTCGGACTGCGACCGGGTTCGTCGTCGGCGGAGGACGCCCGCAAGCACGGCTTCACCGAGGAGAACGGCACCCTCGGCGACTGGCTGGCCGTCGCCGCCGACTCCGACCTGCTGATCCTGCTGATCGCCGACGCGGCGCTGGCCGCCAACCACGAGAAGATCTTCGCCGTCCTGAAGCCCGGCGCCACGATCGGCCTGTCGCACGGCTTCCTGCTCGGCCACCTGAAGGCGACCGGCGGCGACTTCCCCGCCGGCCACCCGGTGATCGCGGTCTGCCCCAAAGGCATGGGCGACTCGGTACGGCGGCTCTACGAGCAGGGCGCGACCGTCAACGGCGCCGGAATCAACGCGAGCATCGCCGTCCACGCCGACCCGGACGGGCACGCGACGGACCGCGCGCTCGCGTGGTCGGTCGGCCTGGGTTCGCCGTACACCTTCCTGACCACGCTGGAGAACGAGTACAAGTCCGACATCGTCGGCGAGCGCGCGATCCTGCTGGGCGCGGTCCACGGTCTCGTCGAGGCGCTGTACCGGCATTTCCGGATCGAGGGCGCTGATCCGGTGTCGGCGTACGAGCGTTCCACCGAGGCGATCACCGGCCCGATCGCGCGCACCATCTCCGACGCCGGTCTGCCCGCGGTCCGGGCGGCCCTGAGCGAAGCGGACCAGGACGTGTTCGACCGGGCGTACACCGCGGCCTACGGACCGGCTCGTGAGCTCGTCGCCGAGATCTACGACGAAGTTGCCGACGGGACCGAGCTGCGCAGCGTCATCCTGGCCGAGGGCCGGCTCGCGACCCGGCCGATGACCAAGATCGGCGGCAGCCCGATGTGGTTGCACGCCGCCGAGGTACATGCTCGCCGCGGTACGGCGACCATCGCCATCGACCCGCTGACCGCCGGCCTGTTCGTGGCCACCATGGTCGCCCAGGTGGACGAGTTCGCCGACCGCGGCCACCCGTGGTCCGAGATCGTCAACGAGTCGATCATCGAGGCCGTCGACTCGCTGCTGCCGTACATGCACGCCCGCGACGTCGCCTACATGGTCGACAACTGCTCCCGCACCGCCCGCCTCGGCACCCGCCGCTGGGGTCCGCGTTTCCAGGCCGCCTACGAGCAGATCGCCATCCCCGGGCTGACCGACCCGGCAGACACCACCTTGCTCAAGAGCTTCCTCGACAACCCCACCCACGCGGCTCTCGCCGAAGCTGCAAAACTCCGTCCGTCGGTGGACATCTCCGTCAGTTGAGTCGTGCGTGGGCCGCGCGGCCCGTGGTGTGATCACCCTTGAACGTGTCGGCCTGCTGGGAGGACGAGGACGTGCTGGGGCTTTCGGAGACGGCAATTGGTTGGCTGGAAGGTAGGCGTCCCGCGGACGGCGTGAGCCTCCCCGATGACGACCGGGCTGTGCAGCTGCTCGAGTTCTGCGGGGTCTCGGAGCAGGACCGGGACGACATGCTCGCAGCCCGGCCGGATCGGTCGCGCGATGCCGGCTGGTGCACCTTGCAGCGAGCGTTCGTGACACATCTGGGCTCCGGGCGGCACTGGGCCAAGCGAACCGGGATCAGGCTGCCGGCCGCTGCCTGAGCGCGGCCTTTCAATGGTGCTCGAAGGGGTCGGGGAGTTTCGGAGTGGACCGCGTTTCCGGGCGGACAATCGACGGGGAAATCGATTACTCACTTGGAGGACTCCGATGACACTGTCCCGACGTGCGTTCTTCGGAACTGTCGGTGGCGCCGGGCTGGCGGCGGCCGTCGTACCCGATCTGCTGCGGCCCGGGCGTGCTCAGGCGGCGCGGTGGAAGAAGCGACTGACCGGGGCGGACCTGGACACGAACAGTCGGTGGCAGGTGGCGGGCACCGACCTCGGCATCCCGTACGTGCTGGAGAACGGCTCGATCGGCTACCTGTTCGGCGACACCTTCAACTCCCCGTGGCCGGAGCAGCCGAACAACGACTGGCGTTCCCCGGTGATGCTGCGGTCCGCCGTACACCCCGGTGATCCCGGCGGCGTGGTCTTCGACAGCGCGGCCAAGGTCGCGGGCAACGGGCGGGCGCCGGAGATCATGCACAACGGGCACAACGGGATCGGCATCGACGGGGTCTGGGAGGTGACCGTGATCCCGAACGACGGGATCAGCTTCCCCGAGACCGGCCGGCAACTGGTGTCGTACATGAGCATCCAGAACTGGAACCCGGGTCCGCGCAACGCGCTCTGGAAGTCCAACTACGCCGGCCTCGCGTACTCCGACAACGGCAACGACTTCTTCCGGACGCCGCTGAAGTGGTGGAACGACGGCGACAACGCGAACCCGTTCCAGATGTGGACGATGCAGCGCGACGGCGACTGGGTCTACGTGTTCTCGGTCCGCTCCGGCCGGCAGGACGGCCCGATGATGCTGCAACGGGTGCCCTGGGAGGAGATGTTCTACCCCGAGTCCTACCAGGGCTGGGGCTGGAACGGGTCGAACTGGGGCTGGAACCGGCCCTGCACCCCGATCCTCACCGGCCGCTTCGGCGAGCCGTCGGTACGGCGGCTGGCCGACGGCACCTGGGCGATGTCGTACCTGAACTGCGCGACCGGCTGCATCGTCACACGTACGGCGGCCGGCCCGGACCAGGTGTGGACCGGCGAGAAGGTCCAGGTGTTCCCGTGGGAGGAGCCGGGCCTGTACGGCGGATTCATCCACCCGTGGTCGACCCGGGACTCTCTCCACCTGATGGTCTCCAAGTGGACCCACCTCAACAACGACCCGAACCAGCCGTCAACCGCGTACCACGTCAGCCAGTTCGTCGGCACCCGCTAGGGCCTGGACAGCAAACGGGGACCTCGGACATCTGGTCAGATGTCCGAGGTCCCCGGAAGTTGTCAGAGCTTCAGTGCAGCGGCGACCACGTCGGCGAGCGAGTGGGCGATCTCGTGCGCGGTGTCGGACGACTCCGCCTCGACCATGACCCGGACCAGGGGCTCCGTGCCCGAGGGGCGGAGGAGCACTCGGCCGGTGTCACCCAGGCGGGTGGTGGCCTCGGCCACCGCAGCCTGGACTGCCGGGTCGGTGCCGGCGCGGGACTTGTCGACGTCCTTGACGTTGACCAGCACCTGCGGGAGCCGGGTCATCGCGCCGGCCAGATCGCTCAGCGTCTTGCCGGTCTGGGCGACCCGGGCGAGCAGCATGACCGCGGTCAGCGTGCCGTCGCCGGTGGTGGCGTGGTCGGACAGGATCACGTGCCCGGACTGCTCACCGCCGAGCTTGTGCCCGCCGGCCTTCATTGCCTCCAGCACGTACCGGTCGCCGACCTTGGTCTGCTCGACCGCGATCCGCTCCCGGACCATCGCCTGGACGAACCCGAGGTTGCTCATCACGGTCGCGACCACGGTGTCGTTGGACAGCCGACCGCTGTCGCGCATCGCCAGCGCCAGGATGGCGAGGATCTGGTCGCCGTCCACGAGCTCGCCGTTCGCGTCGACGGCCAGGCAGCGGTCCGCGTCACCGTCGAGGGCGATGCCGAGGTCGGCGCGGTGACCGAGCACCTCGCGCTGCAGGCCCTCCAGGTGGGTGGAACCGCAGTCCAGGTTGATGTTCAGTCCGTCGGGGGCGGCGGCGTACGTGATCACCTCCGCGCCGAGCCGGCGCAGGGCCTCCGGCGCGGTCTGCGAGGCGGCGCCGTTGGCGCAGTCGATCACGACCTTGAGGCCGTCGAACCGGTTCGGCGCCGAGCGGACCAGGTGCGAGACGTAGGTCTCGAACCCCTGCCCGTCGTCAGAGACACGGCCGACGTCCGACCCGGTCGGGCGCTGCCACTCCTCGCCCATCCGGGCCTCGATCGCGTCCTCGATCGCGTCGTCCAGCTTGATCCCGCCGCGGGCCAGGAACTTGATGCCGTTGTCCGGCATCGGGTTGTGGCTGGCGGACAGCATCACGCCGAGGTCGGCGCCGGTCGAGCCGGTCAGGTAGGCCACGGCCGGGGTCGGCAGGACGCCGAGCCGGACCACGTCGACGCCGGCGCTGGCCAGACCGGCCACCACGGCGGCTTCCAGGAACTCACCACTGGCGCGTGGATCCCGCCCCACAACGGCGCGCGGCCGGTGCCCTTCGAAGGCACCGGCCTCGCCGAGTACGTGAGCTGCCGCGACCGAGAGGTCGAGCGCAAGCTCCGCGGTCAGGTCCACGTTCGCCAGGCCACGGACTCCGTCCGTGCCGAACAAACGACCCATCAGATGATCAGCGCTTGCTGTACTGCGGCGCCTTGCGGGCCTTTTTGAGACCGGCCTTCTTCCGCTCCTTGATCCGCGCGTCGCGGGTGAGCAGACCGGCCTTCTTCAGACCGGGGCGGTTCGCCTCCTGGTCGGCCTCGTTCAGGCACCGGGCCACGCCCAGCTGCAGCGCACCGGCCTGGCCGGTGATGCCGCCACCGTTGATCCGGGCGATCACGTCGTACGAGCCCTCCAGGCCCGCGACGACGAACGGCTCGTTCACGTGCTGCTGGTGCACCTTGTTCGGGAAGTACACGTCGAGCGGCTTGCCGTTGATCTTCCAGTTGCCGCTGCCCGGCACGATCCGCACGCGGGCGACGGCCTCCTTGCGGCGGCCGGTGGCGCCGGCCGGGTTGATCACCGCGACGCGACCCGTCTCGGCGCGCTGCTCCGGAGTCGGGCTCGTCTCGGAGGTGTAGGCGACCGGGCCCTCGCTGTCGATGGGGACCTCGGGGTCGAACTCTTCGGTCTCGGTGGTGATGTCGCTCACGCTGAAAATCCTCGTTTACAGGGCTCGTCGATCGCTTACTGGGCGATCTGGGTGATCTCGAACGGCTTCGGCTGCTGGGCCGAGTGCGGGTGCTCCGGACCGGCGTACACCTTCAGCTTGGTGAGCAGCTTCCGGCTCAGGCGGTTCTTCGGCAGCATGCCCCAGACAGCCTTCTCGACGGCCTTGCGAGGGTCCTTCTCGAGGATCTCGCCGATCGGCGTGGCCGTCAGACCACCCGGGTGGCCCGAGTGGCGGTACGCCAGCTTGTCCGTCCGCTTGGTGCCGGACAAGGCGACCTTGGAGGCGTTGACGACGACGACGAAGTCGCCGCCGTCCACGTGCGGCGCGAACGTCGGCTTGTGCTTGCCGCGCAGCAGGGTGGCGATCTGGACGGCGAGCCGACCGAGCGTGACGTCGGTGGCGTCGATCACGTGCCACTCGCGGGTGACGTCAGCAGGCTTCGGGCTGTACGTGCGCACGGTCGTTGACCTTCGTTTCTCAGAGGTTGACAAAACTGGTACGTCGGCGAGCGGTCCGCCGACGGGCTGGGACCTGGAACGCACAACAGCAGCCCAGAATACCGGCGGTGTCGGCTCCGGGTCAAAGCGAGCGCAAGCCCACCGGGGACCCCGGCTTGGAAGGAATCCCCGACCGCACTAGTTTAGCGGTGAAGATTGCAGTCCGACCCGCGTCCCGCCGGAAGACTTACCCTCACTCGTCCAGGCGATGACGCCAGCTTCCGAAGAGGGCATTGTGACCGAACAGTCGCTCACCGTCCGGGACAACCGGACCGGCAAGGACTTCGACCTTGCCATCACCGATGGCACCATCCGTGCCGCGGATCTCAAGCAGATCAGCGCAACCGACGGCGACGGGGGCCTGGCCACCTACGACCCCGGCTTCGTCAACACCGCCTCCTGCCGCTCGTCCGTCACCTTCATCGACGGCGACAAGGGCATCCTGGAGTACCGGGGCTACCCGATCGAGCAGCTCGCCGAGCAGTCGAACTACCTCGAGGTGGCCTATCTCCTGGTGAACGGCAAGCTGCCGAACAAGGCGGAGTACGAGGCCTGGGCGCACGACGTGACGTATCACACGTTCGTGCACGAGAACCTGAAGACCTTCATGCAGGGCTTCCGGTACGACGCCCACCCGATGGGCATGCTGCTGGCCTCGGTCGGCGCGCTGTCCACCTTCTACCCCGAGTCCCGCAACATCTTCGACGAGGAGTCCCGGGCGCTGCAGATCCGGCGGCTGATCGCGAAGATGCCGACGCTGGGCGCGTTCGCCTTCCGGCACGCCCAGGGCAAGCCGTACGTGTACCCGGACAACGAGCTCAGCTACACGGCGAACTTCCTGTCCATGCTGTTCAAGATGAGCGAGCCCAAGTACGCCGCCGACGACCGGCTGGTGCGGGCGCTGGAGATCCTGTTCATCCTGCACGCCGACCACGAGCAGAACGCCTCCACCAACGCGGTCCGGGCGATCGGCTCCACCCAGGTCGACCCGTACACCGCGGTCGCCGGTGGCATCGGCGCCCTCTACGGCCCGCTGCACGGTGGCGCCAACGAGGCGGTGCTGAAGATGCTCCGCCGGATCGGCTCGATCGAGAACGTCCCGTCGTTCATCGAGGGCGTGAAGAACGGCGAAGAGCGGCTGATGGGCTTCGGCCACCGGGTCTACAAGAACTACGACCCGCGCGCCAAGATCATCAAGAAGGCGGCCGACGACGTCTTCGAGGTCACCGGGATCAACCCGCTGCTGAAGATCGCCGTCGAGCTGGAGAAGATCGCGCTGGAGGACGAGTACTTCGTCTCCCGCAAGCTCTACCCGAACGTCGACTTCTACTCCGGCCTGATCTACGAGGCCCTGCAGTTCCCGCCGGACATGTTCACCGTCCTGTTCGCCATCCCGCGCACCTCGGGCTGGCTGGCCCAGTGGCTGGAGATGCTGAACGACGGCGACCAGAAGATCGCCCGCCCCAAGCAGATCTACACCGGCGAACGCGGCACCCAATACGTCCCCATGGGCGACCGCTGACCCACCCCCCAAACGGCCCCTCCACCCGGAGGGGCCGTTTGTCGTTGACGAGCGGATATCCCTCGGTGTTGTGCCTTCTCCCCTCGCACACCAAGGGAGAAGGCACAACCGCACCGGATGACCACGGGGTGACCGCGGTGTCCCTCCACCCAGGCCTGGTCCGCACCGAGGCAGTCCTCCGAGCCGCCGAACACTTCGACCTCACCGACTCGGAATCACCCCAGTTCACCGGCCGCGCCGTGGCTGCCCTAGCCGGCGACCCCGATGTCATCCGACTGAGCGGCCAGGTGGTCCGCTCGGCCGAACTCGCTCAGCAGTACGACTTCACCGACGTCGACGGCCGCCGCCCAGGACTATCGTCTACTGCTTGATCCCGTACCGCAGAAGCGCCACCCCGTTGTCGAACGAGGTGGCCTCGAGCAACGTCAGGTCTTGCCGGTCCTCGAAGACGCGAGTCCCGTTGCCACGTGTCGCCGGGCAGACCAGCATCCGGACCTCGTCGACCAGGCCCGCGTCCACCAGGGAGCGCATGAGCCGCAAGCTCCCCCACAGCCAGATGTCCTTGCCGCCCTGCTCCTTGAGCTCCCGGACGGTGGCGGCCGGGTCCCGCGTCACGGTCGCAGCCGGAAAGTCGCCCCAGGGCGCGTCGTCCAGCGTCGACGAGGCGACGAACTTGGTGAGCTTGTTGAGCTTCTCGCCGTACACGCCCTGATCCTTGGCGTACGGCCAGTAGCCCTTGGACTGGTTGTACGTGTTGGCCCCGAGAATCATCGTGTCGACCGAGTCGATGAACCCGATCAGGTTGTTCTTGAAGGGATCGTCGGTGACCGCGTCGTCAAACGGCTCCCCCGACACGAAGCTCAGGCCCCCGTCCTCCTCCGCCGCAACGTTGTCGACGGTAACCCACTGCTGAACTACGAGCTTCCGCATAACAGTCCTCCCGGTAAGTGCGATGTCCACCGCATTTACCCCAGAGACGAAGCCCCCCGCCCACTCTCGACATCCCAGCCGCCCCGAGCGGCCGGAGGCGGTGGCCTTTGGTTAATGTCTATAGAATTAACCAACTTAGGGGTATTGACCGGGTCTCTGGTCAGGTTAATGCTTTCACCATGGGTAGGGAAGAGCGGACGACGCTTCGGGATGTCGCGGAGGCGGCTGGGGTTTCGGTGGCTACCTGCTCGTATGTGCTGAGTGGGCGGGCGGACCGGACCACGCCGTTGCCGGAGGCGACTCGGCGGCGGGTCGAGGAGGCGGCTCGGCGGCTGGGGTACAAGGGGAACACCGCGGCGCGGAGTCTGCGGCGGCAGCGGTCGGAGTTGATCGCTCTGGTGTACGCCCCACCGGTCGGGCCCTGGCTGGATCGGTTGACGATGCAATGCGAGGACATCGCGGCCGCGCACGGCTACTCCGTCATAGGTGTCCCGGTACGGCGCCTGGACCGCGCAGCCCAGTCCCTCAGAGTCATCACCCGCGGGCACATCGACGGCGCGATCTTCACCCCGGGCCTCAGCGACGACCTGGATCTCACCGCGGCCCGCCGTTCCACCCGGGCACTGATGGCGTTCTCCGACAACCTCCGAATGCCCGGAGTCGACGTCATCCGCAACAACGTCCGCAAGGCCCTGGCCGAGGCCACCACCTACCTCCTCGACGCCGGACGGGAGCGCATCGCCTTCCTCTCCCACACCGGCGCACAGGACGATCGCCACCTCGGGTACGTCGACGCCCTGCAAGCACACGGTGTCGAGGTCGACCCGGCCCTGGTCCGGGTCGGCGCGGCGTCCCGGGAGGACGCCGTACTCGTCGTCCGCGAGCTCCTCGACTCACCGAAGCCACCGGACGCGATCGTCTCCGAGTCCGACCGCGGCGGGTTCGCGGCCCTCCAGGCTGCCGTGGACCGAGGCGTGAAGGTGCCGGACGACCTGGCCGTGATCGGGACCGGCAACACCCGCGAGGCGTCGTACTCGCTGCCGCCGCTGACCAGCGTCGGCATGTATCAGCTCGACTTCACCGAGATGGTCGAGGCGCTGTTCGCGCGCATCGACGATCCCACCCTGCCCGCCCGGGAGCTCTCCATGCCCTGGGTCCTCAACCACCGCGAATCCGCGTAACCCTCCCCGTGCCGTACCAAGTACTTCGAAAGGTTCGTCATGCCCTCAATCGACCGCCGCTCGTTCCTCCAGCTCGGGCTCGGCGCCACTGTCCTCGGCGCGGTCGGCACCGCCTGCGCGCCGGCCACGCCGGGGGCGAAGACGCAGGACGCCCGGACGTTCACCATCTACTGGAACGCCGGGCACGGCTACCAGGCCTACAAGGAGGTGATCGACCAGTTCGGCAAGGATCACGACCTGCAGATGAACTGGCAGAAGTTCCAGTGGCCGGACCTGACCACCAAGCTGACCGCCGACTTCCGGTCCGGGAACGTGCCGGACCTGGTCGAGGAGGTGTCCGCCGGGACCGGGACGCAGTACGGGCTGGCCGGCAACGTGCTGGCGCTGGACGAGTTCGCCAAGGCGGACCAAGCGTTCGGCTTCCCGGGCGACTTCATCGACCAGGCCGTCGTCGCCCGGCAGTACGAGGGCAAGACGTACTCGATCCCGCTGCACCTGACGGCCAACGGCCTGGTCTTCTACAACAAGGCGATGGTCGACAAGGCGCCGACGACCTGGGACGAGTTCCTCGAGATCGCCAGGTCCACCACCAAGGACAAGGTCAGTGGTACGGCGCTCAACGCCGACGCCAGCTATGCGGGTCCGTTCTACAGCCAGCAGAAGGTCGACTTCAGCCAAGTCGCCGGCAAGCAGTTCATGATGCCCGTCGACGGCGCCCGGACCGCGCTGCAGTTCATGCAGGACCTGATCTACACCCACAAGTTCTCCCCCGCGCCGGTCGCGACGACGGACTACTCCGGTCCGCAGAAGCTGTTCTCCGCCAAGCGCGCCGCGATGTTCGTGTCCGGGCCGTGGGACATCGGCCCGATCCGGCAGGGCAGCCCGGACATCGACCTCGGTCTCGCCGTACCGCTGATCGGCGCAGTGCAGGCAGCGTCGATGGCCGGCGCCGGCCTGATGATCCCGACCAAGGCACGGGACCCCAAGCTGTCCTGGGAGTTGATCACCAA
The DNA here is from genome assembly GCF_044460355.1 of Kribbella sp. NPDC050124. Lineage (NCBI taxonomy): Bacteria > Bacillati > Actinomycetota > Actinomycetes > Propionibacteriales > Kribbellaceae > Kribbella > Kribbella sp. NPDC050124. Next base: position 326,274 of record NZ_JBITJU010000004.1, on the reverse strand, counting down.
GCTGACCGCGGTGAAGACCGAACTGGCCGCCACCAAGGAGTCCGGGATGTCGATGCCGCGGAAGAGCTGGGCCGCCGACCCGGCGGTCGCCGCGGACCCGAACCTGGCCACGATCGCCAAAGCGCTCGCGGTGGTGGCGAAGCAGGACGTCCAGCTGTCCGCCAGCGGTAAGGCCGCGCAGATCACCGAGCTGTGGAAGAAGGCCTACCAGCAGATGATCATCCAGCGCGCACCGGTCGAGCAGACGCTGGCCGACTTCCGTAAGCAGGCCGGGGCGGCCCTGTGACCCGTCGGCGGCAGGCGGCGACCGCATGGCTGTTCCTGACTCCGGCGGTGCTGTTCTTCACCCTGCTGTTCTTCCTCCCGATCGGCAACCAACTGATGACCGGCCTGTACGACGCCGACGGGGTGACGTTCGTCGGCCTGGGCAACTTCAGTCGCGCGCTGAGCGATCCCGAGGTGGTGCACTCGTTCCTGATCACCTTGCTGTACGCCGCCGGCACCCTGATCGTCGGTACGGCGGTGGGCCTCGGACTGGCCGTGATCCTCAACCAGGCGCTGCCCGGCCGCACGCTGTTCCGCTCGATGCTCCTGATCCCGTACCTGACGTCGGTGTCGATCGTCGGCCTGCTGTGGCGCAACATCCTCGATCCGCAGGTCGGGATCCTGAACCGGCTGCTCGAGTCAGTCGGCCTGCCTGGGCAGACCTGGCTGAGCACCCACCCGCTGGCGACGATCGTCGGCATCACGGTCTGGTCCGGCGCGGGCTACACGATGGTGCTCTTCCTGGCCGGCCTGCAAGGGATCCCGACCTTGTACTACGAAGCCGCGAGGATCGACGGGGCCGGGCCGTGGCGGCGGTTCTTCGCGATCACGCTGCCGTTGCTCGCGCCGACTACGTTATTTGTTTCGATCATCGGATTGATCAGTACATTGCAGCAGTTTGCTCTGCCGTACATAGTCACCGGCGGCGGGCCCGGCAACGCGACCTCGCTCTACGCCCATCGCTTGTTCATCGTCGCGTTCAACGACAACGACTTCGGCTACGCGTCGGCGCTGTCCGTCCTGCTGCTGCTCGTCGTACTGGTGCTGTCGCTGCTGCAGTTGCGGATCGGGGACCGGGCCCATGCGTGAACGACTCTTCCCCGGTGACCGGTTGGCGGCGTACGTCGTACTGGTCGCGCTCGGCCTGGTCACCGTGCTGCCGCTGCTCTACATGATCGTGCTGGCGTTGCAGAGTGACGCCGAGGTGCAGTCCGGCGATCCGGTGCTGTGGCCGGCCGACCTGCAGTGGCAGAACTTCACCCGGTTGTTCGAGGCGGCGCCGTTCGGGCGGTTCTTCGTGAACAGCTTCGTGATGGCCGGGGCGATCACGGTCGCGCACCTGGTCTTCGACCCGCTGGTCGGGTACGTGTTCGCGAAGATGGACTTCCCGGGCAAGCGGATCGCGTTCGTCGCCGTGCTGTCCACGCTGATGGTGCCGTTCTTCGTCCGGATGCTGCCGATCTACGCGATCTTCGCGAACCTGGGCTGGATCGACAGCTACCAGGGCCTGATCGTGCCGTTCCTGATGGATGCCTACGGCATCTTCTTGATGCGGCAGTTCATCCGGCCGCTGCCCGACGAGCTGATCGAGGCGGCCCGGGTGGACGGCGCCGGCGAGTTCCGGATCTACCTGCGGGTGATCCTGCCCCAGTGCAAGCCCGCGCTGGCGGTGCTCGGCCTGTTCACCTTCGTCTTCCAGTGGAACGAGTTCCTCTGGCCGTTGATCGCCACCAGCCGGACCGAGATGCGCACGCTGCCGATCGGGCTGACGCTGTTCAACCAGGAGTACTTCACCCAGTGGAACCTGACCGCGGCCGGCGCCCTGCTGCTGTTCGTCCCGACCGCGGTGTTCTTCGTGATCACCCAGAAATTCCTGGTCGAGGGCATCGCGCTCTCCGGCCTGAAGTGAGGACTCTGATGCGCCCTAATGTGATCGTCTTCTTCACCGACCAGCAGCGCTGGGACACCGTCGGGAGCCCGCTGGGCATCACCCCGAACCTCGACCTGATGGCCCGGCACGGCACCTCGTTCGAGACAGCCTGCACGACCAACCCCGTCTGCGCACCGGCCCGCGCGGCCATGCAGACGGGCATGTATCCGACCAACACCGGCGTCTACCGCAACAACGTGCCGCTGCCGACGGATGCGCCGACGCTGGGCCGGCTGTTCGGTGCCGCCGGCTACCAAACCGGCTACATCGGCAAGTGGCACCTCGGAACGCAGGAGCCCGTTCCCGTCGAGGAGCAAGGCGGCTACGACTTCTGGCTGGCTTCCAACCTGCTCGAGTTCACCTCGGACGCGTTCCGAACCGTCGTGTACGACCGGGACGGCGAGCCCGTCCGCCTGCCCGGCTACCGCCCGGACGCGCTGACGGACGCCGCGATCCGCTACGTCACCAGGGCCTCGGCGGACGACCGCCCGTTCATGCTCTTCCTCTCGCTGATCGAGCCGCACCACCAGAACGAGCACGACGACTATCCGGCCCCCGAGGTCTACCGCGACACCTACAACGGCGCCTGGCTCCCACCGGACCTCGCCTCTCTCCCAGGTACGGCGCACCAGCACGCCGCCGGGTACTACGGCCAGATCAAGCGGGTCGACGAGTGCCTCGGCAGACTCCGCGACGCGCTGGTCAGCCTCGACCTGCTCGACGACACCCTGGTCGTCTACACCTCGGACCACGGGTCCCACTTCAAGACACGCAACAGCGAGTACAAGCGGTCGCCGCATGACGGATCGGTCAGGGTCCCGCTGGTTGTCGAGGGTCCGGGCTACCGCGGCGGTACTCGCGTCGGAGTACCCGTCAGCACGGTCGACGTAGTGCCGACCGTGCTCGATGCCGCCGGAATCGAGTTGCCCGATCACCTGGACGGCGTACCTCTGCGGCAACGCACGGCGAACGAGCCGGTGTTGATCCAGGTGAGCGAGTCCGAGGTCGGGCGTGCGGTGCGCACGGACCGGTGGAAGTACTACGTCCACGCGCCGGAGATCGGTGACGAGCCGACGGCGGATCGCTATGTGGAGAAGGCGTTGTACGACCTGACGGCCGACCCGTACGAGCTCAACAACCTGATCGACAGCGCCGGGCATCAGGAGGTCGCCGCGGAGTTGCGCGAGGTGCTGGTCGGTGAGGTGCTTCGGATCGAGAAGCAGGCGGTGACGGTCACGCCGTACCCGGACGTGCAGGACCGGGGGCGCTTTCCCGAGACCACCGTCCGGCGGCTCAAACTGGACGGCCGACGGCTGGAGTGACGTACTCCCCGCGGCCTCAGGGTCTCCCTGAGTCGTACCGCGGCTGGCGTAGGCGAACTGCCGTCAACTGCCGGACGCGGTAGGCACAGTGCGGCGGCGACGCTGTGGTGGACATCGACTGTGACAGGGAGAAACCACCATGAACGCCTTGCTCCACAAGGGAAACAGGATCGCCGACTGGCTCGGGCGGCGCAGCATCGACATCCTGCGGGTCAGCCTCGGCCTGATCTTCCTCGGGTTCGGAGTGCTGAAGTTCTTCCCGGGCGCCAGCCCGGCGGAGGCCCTGGTGATGCGGACCATCGACACGCTGACCCTCGGCGTCATCGAGGGACGGAACGCGGTTCTGCTGACCGCGCTGCTGGAGTGCTTCATCGGGCTGACCCTGGTCACCGGGAAGCTCCTGCGCACCGGGCTGCTGGTGCTCGGGTTCTCGCTGGTCGGGATCATGGCGCCGCTGGTGCTGTTCTTCGGCGACCTGTTCCCGGGCACCCCGACGCTGGAGGCGCAGTACGTGCTGAAGGACATCGTGCTGGCCGCCGCCGGCCTGGTCGTCGCCGCGAAGGCGCTGACCGCGATGCCGGTCCGGATTGGAGATGGCCCCGGGCGGGCTTGATGCCTCGGTCCGGGGCCATCCGGCGCCTCTGCCGACTACGACGCGGCAGGGGCGCCGGCCGGTTCCTGCAGTTTTTCGACCAGTTGGCCGACCTGGCCGCGCGCCTTCGCCATCGCCACGTGGTCGATGTAGTCGCGGGACTCCACGATCAGCCCGTCGCGGACCCGCAGCACGAAGATCGCCGGCGCCCGGAACGGCGCCCCGGTCGCCAGCACGGTCCCGGCGTACTCGAACTCGGCGACGATCACCTCCGGGTCGGCGGTCTGGTGGACCCGGATGTTCTCCGGCCGGAACCGGATCGACTCGACCACCCGCGGGGCGTTGACCCCGAAATGCTCGCTCAGCGCGTCCCGGGTGAGCAACGGCCGGTCGCCGTACGGGTTCATCGGGTGCCGGACGTCGGTCTGCTCGGCGTACAGCGCCGGCAGCGCGTCGAAGTCGCGGTCGGCGACGCCGTGCACGAGTTTCAGGAAGACCTCTTCGGGAGTCATGCGCCAGTGCCTTTCATCGATAAACGGAGTAGCAACTCCGAATATACGGAGTCACAACTTCGGTTACAACCCATGAGGGAGTGTCGGCGTCTCCTAGGCTGAAGGGGCGAGAGGGGAGCAGGGTGCGAGCAGACGCGCGGGACAACCGGGCCAGGATCATGACCGCGGCGGACGAGGTGTTCGGGCGGTCGCCGAACGCGTCCACCGACGACGTGGCGAAACTGGCCGGGGTCGGGATCGCGACGGTGTTCCGGCACTTCCCGACCAAGACCGAGCTGCTCGAGGCGGTGCTCACCCTGCGGCTGGAGCGGTTGCGCGACACCGCTCTCGACCTTGCCGGCAGCAACCATCCGGGCGAGGCGTTCTTCGGGTTCTTCACCCAGGTGGTGTCGGAGTCCGCGTCCAAGCTGGCGATCGCCGAGGCGCTCACGGCAGCCGGCTCGCTGGGCGGCGCGGACGCCCGGAACGCGGGCGCGGGGTTGCGGGAGGCGTTCGGCACGCTGCTCACCCGGGCTCAGGAGGCGGGCGCCGTACGGCGTGATGCCGGGCTGGCCGAGGTCTACGCGCTGCTGATCGGCGCGTCCCGCGGCGCGACCGCGGTCGGCCTCGAGCCGGAGGTCAGGGACCGGATGCTCGGGCTGGTCTTCGACGGCCTGCGTCCGTGAGGCGGCCCGCGTCCGTCAGGCGGCGCTGGAAGACCTGGTCGCGGCGTCGCCGGGTCGCGATGATCGTGCTCCTGGTCTTCGTGCTGCTCGTGCCGGTGCCGCTCAGCGCCTTCGCAGTCTCGCTACGGATCCGGTACGTCGGTGAACCGGCAGCCGAGGCCCGGACGCGCAACAACGACGCACTGTGGCTGGGTCACGCCTGGGTGGACGGCCGGAAGACCGAGGCCGACGTGACCGCGCTGGCCCGTCAACTCGAAGGCACGGGAATCCGTGACCTCTACGTGCACGCCGGTCCGCTGGAACACGACGGCACGCTGCCGCTGGCCAAGGTGTCGCCGCGGGCCCGGTGGTTCACGGCGGCGATGAAGGCCGCGGCTCCCGCCGTACGCGTGCAGGCCTGGCTGGGGGACATCGTGCGGCCGGGGAAGAACCCGGGCATGGACCTGGACGACCCGGCAGTGCGGACGCGGGTGGTGGCGTCGTCGGCCGCCGTACTCAATCAGGGGTTCCAGGGCATCCACTTCGACTTCGAGCCGGTGCACTCCGGGTCGGCTGGGTTCCTCGCCGTACTGGACGAAACGCATGTGCTGACGGCGGAGCGCGCCGTACCGCTGTCCGTCGCGGCTGCCCAACTGGAGCCGCTGTGGCGAGTCAATGCACTCCCGCTGGCCATCACCGGCGAGGGCAAGTGGTGGTCGCAGGACTACTTCGCGGAGGTCGCCCGCCGGGTCGAGCAGATCGCGGTCATGTCCTACGACACCGCGATGCCCCTGGAGTCCCTGTACGGCGGCTACGTCGCCCAGCAGACCAAGCTGGCGCTGGAGGCGACACCCGCATCAACGGACCTCCTCATGGGCCTCCCGGCGTACTGGGAGAGCAACCCATCGCACTGGGGCCACGCGGAGACCGTGGCCGCAGCGGTCCGGGGCGCACGGCTCGGTCTGGGCACGTCGAGCCGCCAGAACTTCGGCCTGGCCTTGTACGTCGACTTCACTGCTACCGCGGACCACTGGGCGGCGTACCGCGACGGCTGGTGTGTCAGCCCCTAGGCCAGCCGCACCAGGAGGGCGACGCCCACACAGACCGCCAGGAAGAGCACGTCGACCAGCGCCTGTGGGTTCAGCCGGCGCCGGACCGATGGGGCCGGCAGTCCGGTCCGCGCCCGTAGCCGCAGGGCTTCGAGGACTCCTGCCACGTCAACGGGACGTTGCAGCCGAGTGATCTGGTGGCTCTCACGCCCGGACCGGAGCGCGACCCAGTGGGGATGGATCTCGACCGAGTCCACGCTTCGCCAGTCCACGACCAGCTCGGACCACCCCCTCCGGAAGCGCACCTCATTTGCGGAGACGCTGACGCGATCGAAGAGGGCGTCGCCGACGAAGCCGATCACAGTCACTGCCCCGGCCGCCGCACCGATCGCCGGGACCCAGTCGCCGACGCTCACGAACCACGCGACAGCGACCAGCCCGGCCAGCACGGCCCCGATCAACGCCGGCCAGTACCACCACGATGGCCGTTCGGTGGGCACTGACCACGGCAGCGGCGGCGTCTCCCGCGCCGGGTCGACGAGCCTGAACTCGAGATGCACATTCGTCGGGTCGACGTTCACCGAGGCAGGCAAGCTCGCCGTGGCCTCGACACTCCAGGGAGTACGGCGTGGCGCGCGCAGCGGAGCCGTCGGCCGCAACGCGAGGTCACCGAGCAGGACAGTCGGCCAACTGCCCTCGGCCAGCTCGCCCACCAGCACTGCCTCGCCCTGATAGCGCTGAACCGTCTGGAGCCATTGCTGCCGAACAGACGCCGGCGCGTCCGGCTCGTCGTCGTCGAGTTGATCGATCGCATCGAACAGCCGGTCGTCCGCGGCCTCGTCGTCCAGGTCAGCTGACAGGAACGCCAGTACGTCGGTGCCGCCGGCGGAACAGATCACGAAGTCCGTCGAGGCGTCGGGCGTGACCCGGACCGGCAGGCCGGCGCCGGTCCATGACTCACGACGCCGAGCTCGCCGTCGGCGCATGTCCCGGTAGGCAAGGAGGGCCGCCAGCAACCACGCTCCTCCTGCCACGGCGTACCAGTGCGTGTAGTCCGCGGGCTCCACTCGCAGCCGGGCCCACTCGTCATCCGCCGGATCGATCAGCACGGGGATCTGTGCCCCCGGCTCGTAGTCGTCCAGCACGCTGACGACCCGTCTGTTGCCATCCGGCAGCTTCAGCACCAGTTCGCCGTCCTGGCTCTCGCCGGCGACCGCCGTCTGCTCCACGGCTCGTTGCAGATGCACCTGCTCCCGCTGGTCCTGCCACCGCATGACCCCGAGACCAGCAGCTCCGGCCGCCAACAGCAGGACCGCCACAACGAGCCGCCCTGACAGTCCCACCGGCTTTGCGGCGGGGACCGTCACCGGCCGTCTCGGCAGGTCAGCCGTCAGCGCGAGCTGCTTGCGACGACTGGCAGCGAACCAGACCAGCAAAGCGACGCAGGCGCTCGCGAACAGCACCCACTCGGTCATCACCGCGCCGCCGTCGTACCAGACCTGGGCCGCGAAGAACACCACCCCCGCGACGGCGGCGACGCGGGGCTGCCACCACCACAGGAGCAGCGAGGCGAAGGCCGGAACCAAGGTCAGCGCGAACGCCACGTCCGGCGCACAGATGCTGGGATCCTCCGCGCACGGCACGTCGTCCACCGTCACCAGTGACACCGTGGTCGCTGCGACCCACGCAAGCGGCATCAACCAGCGGTAGACCCAGCTGGGCACGACCGTGCCTGCCCAGGTCTCGGCCAGGTCTGGTGCCATGCGAGTCCCCCCTCGTCAGTGTGGGAGAACTGTAAGGGTCAGCGGGCTCGCTCGACGCGTCCCTCGTCCCAGACGGGTTCGTTGGACTCGTAGACCGAGCCGTCCGCGCCGAAGACCAGGTAGCGGTCGAAGCCGCGGGCGAACCAGCGGTCGTGGGTCACGGCCAGGACCGTGCCGTCGAACGAGTCGAGGCCTTCCTCCAGCGCCTCGGCCGACTCGACGTCGAGGTTGTCGGTGGGCTCGTCGAGCAGCAGGAGCGTGGCGCCGGACAGCTCGAGCAGGAGGATCTGGAAGCGGGCCTGCTGACCACCTGACAGGCTGTCGAAGGTCTGCTCCGCCGCGTGCGCCAGCTCGTACCGGTCCAGCTTCCGCGAGGCCAGCTCGCGGCCCATGCCCTCCCGGTGCTCGTCTCCCCGGTGCAGGATCTCCAGCAGCGTCCGTCCGACCAGCTCCGGGTGCTCATGCGTCTGCGCGAACCACCCCGGTCGCACCCGCGCACCCAGCTTGGCCTTGCCGGTGTGAGTCACTAGCGCGATCTGTACGTCGCCGACCGGCCGGTGCTCCACGTCCGGGTCCGAGCCTCCGTTGGCGAGCAGCCGGAGGAAGTGCGACTTGCCGGACCCGTTGGACCCCAGTACGGCGACGCGTTCGCCGTACCAGACCTCCAGATCGAAGGGCTTCATCAGACCGGTCAGCTCGAGTGCTGTGCACACCACCGCACGCTTGCCGGTGCGGCCGCCGGTGAGGCGCATGCTGACCTTCTGCTCGCGCGGGATCGCCTGTGGAGGACCGACCTCCTCGAACTTGCGCAGCCGGGTCTGTGCGGCCCGGTAGCGCGAGGCCATGTCGGAGTTGTAGGCCGCCTTCTGCTTGTACATCAGCATCTGCGCGCGGAGCTTGGCATGCTCCTCGTCCCAGCGCTTGCGCAGCTCCTCGAACCGGTCGAAGCGGTGCTGCCGCGCCTCGTGGTACGTCTTGAAGCCGCCACCGTGCGTCCACACCGTGTTGCCGGCCGCACCGAGCTCCACGGTGACGATCCGGGTCGCCGTGTTCGCCAGCAGCTCACGGTCGTGGCTGATGTACAGCACGGTCTTGTCGGTCGCCCGCAGCTGCTCCTCCAGCCAGCGCTTGCCTGGTACGTCGAGGTAGTTGTCCGGCTCGTCCAGCATCAAGACCTCGTCCGGTCCACGCAGCAGGGCCTCCAGGACCAGGCGCTTCTGCTCGCCGCCGGACAGGGTCTTCACCTCGCGCCAGCGGCACCGGTCGAACGGGATGCCGAGGGCGGCCGTCGTACAGACGTCCCAGAGGACCTCCGCGTCGTACCCACCGACCTCGCCCCAGTCCGCCACCGCCTGCGCGTACTTGAGCTGGGTCTTCTCGTCGTCGGCCTCCATCATCGCCAGCTCGGCCTTGTCCAGCTTGGCGGCGGCGGTCTGGATCGCCTCCGGGGCGACCGACAGCAGCAGGTCGCGCACGGTCGAGGCGTCCCGCACCGAGCCGACGAACTGCCGCATCACCCCGAGCCCGCCGGACCGCGCGATGCTCCCGCTGTGCGGCTTCAGGTCACCCGCGATGATCCGGGTCAGCGTGGTCTTGCCGGACCCGTTCGCCCCGACCAGCGCCACCTTGGCTCCGTCCCCGACCCGGAACGTGATGTCGTCCAGCAACACCCGCCCGTCCGGCAACTCGAACCCGACCCCGCCGACATCCACGTGACCCATCCCCCCAGTCTGACAACCCGGGCCCCCTCCCCGCGACCGGTTAAGGTTGCCCGAACCAACGGGGAGACGGAGTCGATGGCATTCAGGCGCGGGCGACTGCTCGACCCCAGGTCGCAGGACTGGGCGCGGGTGGCGGCGGTCATTCGGACCGTTGCCAGCCGCATGGAGCGGCAGCAGACCCGCTGGAACGGACGGATCTACCTCGAGCTGAGCAGCGCCGAGGGAGCGGCCGGGCCTGACGGCGGGATGAGCGTCAGCGATCCGACCGTGCTGCAGCCCTTGGAGCGGGCGTTCCGGGGCGAGGACCTGACCCCCGCTGAGCTCTACAACCTGCGGGACGCGCTCGTCACGCTCACCCACGAGTCACTGCACCTGTGCCATGAGGTGCAGGACGCCGATGGAAACGTGCGGTTCTCGGCAGCCGAGCGGGCCTTCGAGGAAGGCCTGGCGGAGAACTGGGCGCAGGACAACGTCCACCACGTGATCCGGGCATTGCAGCTGGACGTGAGGTATCCGGAGCTGCCCACGCAGCCACGGCTCGACGCCTATCCCGCGTTGCAGGCGGCGAGCAAGGAGCTGGTCAGCGGTGTCGCCACGCTGGCCGGCCGGGACGCAGATGATGTCGGCAGGCAGCTCCAGGGGACCAGGTCGAACGAGCGGTTCGGTGTGGTCGCGGACCTGGTGATCGAGGCTCGGCGGGACGAGATCACCGGCGACGTGGCGGAGGTTCGTGGCCGGCTGGAGCAGGCGCTGCAGGAGAAGTTCGCCCCGGTGCTGGCCATCGAGGGCGACAACTTCGAGGCGAAGGCCGAGCGCGGCGCCGAGGTGGGCCGGCTGACGCTGGCCGAGGTCGACCGCGTGCTGACCGAGCCCGCCCCCGACCGGACGGTCGAACCCCAGCGGGCTCCACGGACCTGGGAAGAGGAAATCCTCGCCTGGCAACAGCAGCAGCAAGCGCAGGCCGCACAGCAGGCACCACAGCAGCCGGCCGCGCAGACCTGGGAAGACGAGGTGCTCGCCTGGCAACGCCAGCAGGCGCAGCCACCCGCCTTCCAGCCGCAGGGGCAGCAGCCTGTTCAGGCGCAGGGGCAGCAGTCGGTTGGGGACGTGGGTGACTTGCGAAAGTTCTTGGACGATCAGCGGCCGGGCTTGGGCGGTGGTGTCCAAGCAGCGGAAGCTTCAGCCGCAACCGTCGTCAACCGGGACGTCAGATCGCAGCGCACTCGGGGTCACGGGGTCGAGTGACCTGGTGGGTCGGGAGGATTCGGACGTGACCGCCGCCCATCCTCCGACCGGGCGTCTTGGGGCGCTGATTCCGCCGGGTACGCCGGAGTACGCGCTGGTGGCCGGCGTCGTCGAGTCCGTCGTACGTCGCTCCGAGATGGCGTCGCAGTGGAACTTCCGGCTGTACGAGGAGGTCGACGGGAAGCACCCGGCCTTCGCGCAGATCGGTGGGCCGATCGCTGTGCACCGGCCGACGGTGCTGGAGCCACTGGTGCGCGCGGGTGCGGACCCCTGGCTGGCGCGGTACGCGATGATCGTGCTGATCCATGAGGCGGAGCACCAGATGTGTGTCCTCGGCGACGACAGGTCCCCGGACACGGTCAAGCTGATGTCACCCGAGGACACCGCGCTCGAAGAGGCCCGAGCGACGCTCAGGTCGGAACGCGACACCGACGAGATCATCCGGGAGCTCGGGCTCGACCGGGAGGTGCCCGGCATCCTGGACGCCAAGGTCGACTGGGGGTACCCCGCCGTCAGCCGATGCCTGGAAGACAGCGTCGACGCACTGGCCGTGCTCGCCGATCGCCCGGCCGCCGAGTTCTGGTCGACGATCGACAAGACACCGCGGCCGCAGCGGTTCAACGCGCTGGCCGATTTGGTGATCGACAAGCGGCTTGGCGACGTGATGCCGGAGTCGCACCGCGTGCTGATGCGCGACCGGCTCACCAGGTCGCTGCGGCATGAGCTCGGTGCGCTGATGCAGTACGAAGTGCCCGAGTGGTCGAGTAAGCACACCGCAGCGGAGGCGGCCCGCATCGGCGCGGAGCATGCGCAGCGTGCAGTTGCCGACCTAACCGAACGCCTGGCGGATGCGGAGGCCCACTACGCAGCAAACCCGGGCGCCGAGCCGCCCCTGATGCCACATGAGCAGGAACTTCTCGACAGCCTCGAGACCTACCAGGCTGTGCAGAAAGTGGAGGCATCGCTCGCAGACCTGCAGCGTTTCCTGGGATCCCAGACCGGCCAGGGCGCAACCGGGATGCCGCGAACGGTGCTGGCTGAGCCAGTGGTCAGGTCAGTCGAGCCCGGCGTTGGACCGGGTGGAGGACTGGGCGGTGGTGCCGCAGCGGGTGGTGGCGCGGCGTCCGGTGCAGCAGCGGCCGGCCGGGTCGTGCAGTTCCGGCCCCGGCAGGACCGCGGGCCGGCTGTCGACTGACTCACCAGTCCTTGAGTGCCTCCAGATACGTGCCTCCAGTCGGGCGGACCGTGCCGGTCATGAACAGCTTGAGTGGTGCGGAGTACAGACCGAAGGTGCGTGAGCCGGTGAAGAAGCCGGCCGAGTCACAGCCGTCGTACTGCACCCAGATCTCCCGTACGCCGGTGGACGTGTCGAACCGCAGCACGATGGCCTCCGACGGCCGCGCGGCCTGCGGGGTGCACTTGAACACCGGCAGGTCCGGGTTCCGCTCAGGCAGAACCTTGATCGCGTCGACCACCTGCTGCGCGATGGTGGCGTTGAACGATCGCTGGCCGAGCAGCATCGTGGCACCCGGCGTGAGCTTGTAGCGGCACGCCTGCATCCCGTAGACCGGGGTCTCCACGTCCAGCCCGGTCCCCCGCGGTACGGCGGTGGCCCCGTTCGGCTGAAGGATCGGGTGGTCCGCCGGGCAGCCCGCGTCCGCTTGCGGTGGCACGAACTTCGGCGTGCCCTTCTCCGACTCTGTACCGGCAGTCCCACGCTCCGGGCTGCTACTGCCGCTGTCCTGAGCGCTCGACGCGATCGGCGACGGCTCACCGATGGCGTTCCAGACGCCTCCGATCGACACGGCGACCACCACGGCCGCCGCGGCCATCGCCATGCCCTGCCGCCGCTTGCGGACCCGCCGGCGAGCCTCTGCTGCCAGCCCACCGCCCTGCAGTCCACCAGCCCGGTCGGCCTGGTGCTGGAACGCGTCAGCGATCTTGGGGCCGAGCTCCTGCTCAGACTCGTGCTCGTGCTCAGGCATCCTCGGCTCCTTCCTTGCTCAGCGTGGTCTTCAGTGCTGCCAGTGCCCGGTGCACGTGTGACCGGGCGGTCGCCTCGGCGCAGTGCAGCAGCGCACCGATCTCGGCGTACGAGAGCTCCTCGTAGAAGCGCAGTACGACGGCTGCCCGCTGCTTGTCCGGCAGCGTCGCGCACAGCGCCCAGACGGCGTCCGACTCCGCTCTGTCCGCGGCTCCGTCCGGCGCCGGCGGCCCGGTGCGGACCGGATCCTCGGACGGCGCCTCGCGGCGGCGGAAGCGGCGCCACCAGGAGATGTGCGCGTTGACCACCATCCGCTTCACGTACGCCTCGGGGTCGTCGGCACGGCTGACCCGGCTCCAGCGGGCACAGGCGGTCGTCAGGGCGTCCTGCACCGCGTCCTCGGCCAGGCTCTTGTCGCCGGTCAGGACGTAGGCGAACCGCAGCAACGCGTCCGCCTTCTCGATCACCCAGAGCTCGAAGTCGATCGGGCCCGTGCGTGCCTCTGCTGCCGCCAAGGCTGCCTCCATACCCTCAGGACGGCGATGACCCCGGGTTCGTTGCACGCAGGACCCGGAAGCCTTTCGCGCTGCCGGTCCGCTCGCAGGGATAGCCCTGGTCGGTCAGCCAGCGTTGCAGGGAGTCACCGCCGAGGTTCTTGCCGACGACGAACCATGCCACGCCACCGGGGGCAAGCCGGCCCAGCCAGCGCAGCAGCATCTTGTGCAGCTCGGGCTTGCCGATGTGGATGGCCGGGTTGGACCAGATCTCGTCGAACCGCACGTCCTCGGGTACGGCGTCCGGCAGCACAGCATGCACGCGGTCAGCCACCCCGGCCCGCTGCGCGTTCTCCGTGGTCAGCTCCAGCGCCCGCGTGTTCACGTCGACCGCCCAGACCTCCGCCTTCGGCGCCTCGACCGCCAGCGCACAGGCGATCGGCCCGTAGCCGGTCCCCAGGTCGAGGTAAGTACCAGAGCCGCTCGGCGGGTCCACCTCGCGCAGCAGGACCGCCGTACCGATGTCCAAGCGGTCCCGCGAGAACACTCCGGTCGCCGTGGTGAAGGTGTACTCCCGTCCCCAGATCCGCGCTTCGACGGTACGACGTACGTCCGCCGAGCCCGGCTCTGCCGAGAAGTAGTGGTCAGCCACGCTGGTGCACCTCTCCCCTGACCTGACGGGCCTGCAACGCCCGCGCGGCCAACTCGTCGTCGGCTGGGTAGCGCACTTCCTCCAGTGTGAGCCCGTGCGCAGGCAGGACGGAGACAGCCGAGTCCCGCACCTTCCCAGCCAGTACGGCGGCCGGCCAGCTCACGTCACGCCGTCCGTCACCCACGGGGATCAGCGCACCCACCAGAGCCCGCACCATGGAGTGGCAGAACGCGTCTGCGATCACAGTGCCCTCCAGCTGTCCGGGGCCTGTCCGCTGCCACGAGTACTCCAGCAGTGCACGCACTGTGGTGGCGCCCTCCCGCTTCTTGCAGAAGGCCGCGAAGTCGTGCTCACCGAGCAACCCGGCGCAGGCGGCGTTCATCCGGTCCACATCCAGCGGGCGGCCCACTCGCAGTACGTAACCGCGCTGTAGCGGGTCCCAACCTGCGGGGTCGTCACACAGGCGGTACACGTAGCGACGGGCGAGAGCGGAGAAGCGGGCGTCAAAGCCCTCTGGAGCCGCTGTCACCGCCGTAACAGCCACATCCTCGGGTAGTACGCCGTTCAGGCTTCTGAGCAGCCTGAGGGGCTCTACAGCGCCTTCGACGTCTACATGGATGACCTGGCCACGGGCGTGCACGCCGGTGTCCGTCCGTCCGGCGCAGGTCGCGGTCGGCGGCTCCGGCAATCGCAGTACGACCCGGAGCGTCTCCTCGAGCACGCCTTGCACGGTCCGGAGACCCTCCTGGCGGGCCCAGCCGTGGAAGGCCGTTCCGTCGTACCTCAGGTCTATCCGCCAACGCACACGGCAATCTAACGCAACAGTGCCCCCGCACCGTGTGGTGAGGGGGCACTGTCAGTGGCTAGAGCCGGCGACTCACTTGTCGTCGTCGGCCTTCACGTCGTCAACCTGTGCGTCCTCGGTCTTGGCGTCCTCGGCGACGACGTCCTGGACGTCCTCGACCTTGGCCTCGTCCTCGACCTTCTCGTCGACCTTGTCCTCGACCTTGGCCTCGTCCGCAGCCGCCGCCTTCTTGGCCGGAGCGGCGGGCGTGCGCTTTTTAGCCTTCGGCGAGTCGGCCAGCGCCTCGACCAGCTCGATCTTCACCATCGGCGCGTTGTCACCCTTGCGCGGGCCGAGCTTGGTGATCCGGGTGTAGCCGCCCGGACGGTCGGCGTACCGCTCGCCGATCTCGGTGAAGAGCACGTGCACCACGCTCTTGTCCTTGATCCGCTTCATCACCTGGCGGCGCGAGTTCAGGTCACCACGCTTGGCCTTGGTGATCATCTGCTCCGCCAGCGGCTGCAGGCGCTTGGCCTTGGCCGCGGTGGTGGTGACGGCGCCGTGCTCGAACAGCGACGTCGCGAGGTTGCTGAGGATCAGCTTCTCGTGCGCCGGGCTGCCGCCCAGCCGGGCACCCTTGGTGGGGGTAGGCATCTCTTGACTCCAGGAATCTCAGGCCGCTCGGCCCGGGGGTGGTTGACTCAGTACTGCTCGGTCTCGGCGAAGCTCTCGTCCTCGTCGTCGGCCTCGGTGCCGTAGGCCTCGGTGGCCGCACGCAGGTCGAAGCCAGGAGGCGAGTCCTTCAGCGACAGGCCCATCTCGGCCAGCTTCAGCTTGACCTCGTCGATCGACTTGGAGCCGAAGTTGCGGATGTCCAGCAGGTCCTGCTCGCTGCGCGAGATCAGCTCACCCACGGTGTGGATGCCCTCACGCTTGAGGCAGTTGTACGACCGGACGGTGAGCTGCAGGTCCTCGACCGGCAGCGCCAGGTCGGCGGCCATCTGCTCGTCCACCGGCGACGGGCCGATGTCGATGCCCTCGGCCTCGACGTTCAGCTCGCGGGCCAGGCCGAACAGCTCGACCAGCGTCTTGCCGGCCGACGCGACGGCGTCGCGGGGCAGCATCGACGGCTTGGTCTCGACGTCGACCACGAGGCGGTCGAAGTCGGTGCGCTGCTCGACCCGGGTCGCCTCGACCTTGTAGGTGACCTTGAGCACCGGCGAGTAGATCGAGTCGACCGGCATCCGGCCGATCTCGGCGTCGGCCGACTTGTTCTGGATCGCCGAGACGTAGCCCCGGCCCCGCTCGACGACCAGCTCCATCTCGAGCCGGCCCTTCTCGTTCAGGGTGGCGATCTTCAGGTCCGGGTTGTGCACCTCGACACCGGCCGGCGGCGCGATGTCCGCGGCGGTGACGTCACCGGGGCCCTGCTTGCGCAGGTACATGGTGACCGGCTCGTCGTGCTCGGAGGAGACGCACAGGTCCTTGAGGTTCAGGATCAGCTGCGTGGCGTCCTCCTTGACCCCGGCCACGGTGGAGAACTCGTGCAGGACGCCGTCGACCTTGATGCTGGTCACGGCGGCCCCCGGGATGGAGGACAGCAGGGTACGGCGGATGGAGTTGCCGAGGGTGTAGCCGAACCCCGGCTCGAGCGGCTCGATCACGAACCGCGAGCGGTGCTCGTCGACGACCTCTTCGGTCAGGGTGGGGCGCTGGGCAATAAGCACTTCGTGTTCCTTGTCTGCTCGCGACGACCACTATTTGAGGTCGCGAAGGTGAAGAAACAGACCCGGCCGGCCGGCGGCCCGGAGGCCACCGGCCGGCGACGGATCAGTTCTTCGAGTAGAGCTCGACGATCAGGTGCTCGGCGACCTGGGTGTCGATCTGCTGCCGGGTCGGCAGCTGGTGGACGAGGATGCGCAGCCGCTCGGGCAGCACCTCGAGCCAGGCCGGGACGACGCGCTCGGAGTGCGTCTCCCGGGCGATGATGAACGGGGTCGTCTCGGCCGACTTCGCCTTGACATCGATGATGTCGTGCGCAGCCACCCGGTACGACGGGATGTTCACCTTGACGCCGTTCACGGTGAAGTGACCGTGCACGACGAGCTGACGGGCCTGCCGCCGGGTCCGGGCCAGGCCGGCGCGGTAGACCACGTTGTCCAGCCGGGACTCCAGGATGATCAGCAGGTTGTCACCGGTCTTGCCGGAGCGCCGCGAGGCCTCCTGGTAGTACCGGCTGAACTGCTTCTCCAGCACGCCGTAGGCGTAGCGGGCCTTCTGCTTCTCCCGCAGCTGGAGCAGGTACTCGCTCTCCTTCGGGCGGCCGCGGCCGTGCATACCCGGCGGGTACGGACGACGCTCGAACGCCTTGTCGCCACCGACGAGGTCGACCCCGAGACGGCGCGACTTCTTGGTCATAGGTCCGGTGTAACGGGCCATGGTTGTTCTCGCTCCTCTCGAAAGGTCAGACCCGGCGCCGCTTGGGCGGGCGGCAGCCGTTGTGGGCGGTCGGGGTCACGTCCTGGATGGTGCCGACCTCGAGGCCGACGGCACCCAGCGAACGGATCGCGGTCTCACGGCCGGAGCCGGGACCCTTCACGAACACGTCGATCTTGCGCATGCCGTGCTCCATCGCCCGGCGCCCGGCGGCCTCGGCGGCCATCTGCGCGGCGAACGGGGTGGACTTGCGCGAACCCTTGAAACCGACGGTGCCCGCGGACGCCCACGAGATGACCGCGCCGGTCGGGTCGGTGATCGTCACGATCGTGTTGTTGAACGTGCTCTTGATGTGCGCGTGGCCGGCGGCCACGTTCTTCTTCTCCTTGCGGCGCACCTTCTTCGCGCCGGCCGCGGTGCGGCTCTTGGGAGGCATAGGTCAGTTGCTCCTGGGGTGGTCGACGGTCATCCGGGTCATCACTTCTTCTTCTTGCCGGCGATCGCCTTGCGACGACCCTTGCGGCTGCGGGCGTTGGTCCGCGTGCGCTGACCACGCACCGGCAGGCCGCTGCGGTGCCGGCGACCCTGGTACGACCCGATCTCGATCTTGCGGCGGATGTCCGCGGTCACCTCACGACGGAGGTCACCTTCGATCTTGTAGTTGCCTTCGATCCAGTCCCGGAGCTTCACCAGCTCTTCGTCGCCCAACTCGTGGACGCGCTTGTCCCCGGAGATCCCGGTGCTCTTCAGCGTCTCCAGGGCGCGGGTACGACCGACCCCGAAGATGTAGGTGAGAGCGACCTCGATGCGCTTGTCGCGCGGCAGGTCGACCCCTACGAGGCGTGCCATGTGGCGGTGTTCCTTTCGTCGGCAGAGGTGTGGTGGCGCGCCGCGTCCTTGCCCGCCTCGGTGAGTGCTTCACCGGCAAGGCCCCGGCCTCTGTTCCGGGGGCAGCATCCAGGCTGTACAGATTGCTGGACGAGCATGCGCGCTGAGTGTGGTGCGAAAAGTGCTGTGTACTGCTCGAGTGGGCTGGTCAGCCCTGCCGCTGCTTGTGCCGCGGGTTCTCGCAGATCACCATGACCCGGCCGTGACGGCGGATCACCTTGCACTTGTCGCAGATCTTCTTGACGCTCGGATTGACCTTCATCGAGCTTCTTTCTTCGACAGGTGTTGGTGGTGGTCTTACTTGTACCGGTAGACGATGCGACCCCGGGTGAGGTCGTACGGCGACAGCTCCACGACGACCCGATCCTCGGGGAGGATCCGGATGTAGTGCTGCCTCATCTTGCCGCTGATGTGCGCGAGCACCTTGTGCCCGTTGGACAGCTCAACACGGAACATCGCGTTCGGCAGGGCCTCGACGATGGTGCCCTCGAGTTCGATGACTCCCTCTTTTTTGGGCATGTCCTCGCACTTCTGTAGACGACGTACTGAATGATGGTTCTGTCCTTGGCGCCCTCCCGACCGACAGGTCAGGCAGCCGCGGGCACGACGAGACAGAGGCTACAAAGAGCCAAGGAAAGAGTGTACGCCACTCCCCCAGGCGAAACCCAATCGAGACCGCTCAGCGCCCTCGCGAGGCCTCCAGCTCGCCCAGATGATCCGCTCCCCAGGCGTCCAGCGGCGCCAGTGCCACGTTGAGTGACCGGCCGAGCTCGGTGAGCGAGTACTCCACCCGCGGCGGGACCTGGTGGAAAACCTCCCGGTGCACGATGTCGCGGGACTCGAGCTCGCGCAACTGCTGGATCAGCATCTTCTCGGTGACGCCGGCGATCTCACGGCGCAACTCCCCGAACCGCATCGGTCCGTGGTGCAGCGCCCACAGGATCCGCGGCTTCCACTTCCCGCCGATCACGTCCGCGGCGGCGTCCAGGCCGCAGGTGTACGGAAGCATCACTTACCTTTCCGTCAGTACCTCACTATTTAGTGGGTACTTGTCCATCCTAAAGCGCCCGGCCAGGGTTGACGCCATGAAGACTCCTGTCACCGTTCTCGGCCTCGGCGCGATGGGCACCGCCCTCGCCCGGGCCTTTCTGGCCGCCGGTCACCCGACGACCGTCTGGAACCGCACCCCCGGCCGCTCCCCCGAGCTCGACACTCTCGGCGCCACCCGCGCAGCCACTGCGTCCGAAGCGGTCGCCGCCAGCCCGCTCGTCGTCGTATGCCTCCTGGTCGACGCGACCGTACGCCGTACTCTCGAAGGCCTCGACCTGGCCGGCAAGACCGTCGCCAACCTCACCAACGGCACTCCGGCGCAGGCCCGGGACACGGCCGCCTGGACCGGGGAGGCGGGCGCGAAGTACCTCGACGGCGGGATCATGGCCGTGCCCGCGATGATCGGCGGACCCGCCGCCTTAATCTTCTACAGCGGCTCCCCGGTCGCCTTCGAGCGCCACGAAGCCGACCTCGCCGCGATGGCGCGACCGGCGTACGTCGGCAGTGACCCGGGCCTGGCCGCGTTGCACGACATCGCCTTGCTCAGCGGGATGTACGGCATGTTCGGTGGTGCCCAGCACGCGCTGGCCCTGGCCGCCAGCGAGAAGGTCTCTGCGGTGCGGTTCACCGAGGACTTCCTGCTGCCGTGGCTGACAGCGATGCTCGGCAGCCTGCCGCGGATCGCCAAGGACCTCGACGAAGGTCCCGAGGGGCCGGCGGGTTCCAACCTGGCGATGCAGGCCGCCGGCTACGACAACCTGATCGACACCGCGGTCGACCAAGGCGTCGATCCCGCGCTGCTCGTCCCGATGGGCGACCTTCTGCGGAAGGCAGTGACTGCCGGGCACGGCGACGAGGATCTGGCGGCTCTCGTTCCGCTGCTCAGGGCTGGTGCGTAGCGGCCCATTGCTCGCCTTCGCGCCAGATCTGCTCGGGCATCAGGTCGAGCAGGTCGCAGGCCGCGTCCAACTGCGCGAGGGCGGTGGCTGCGTCGCGGTACGCCGGGAGGATCGCGACGAACCGCCGTCCCTCGCAGCTGAACCCGAACGCCGGGACCTGAGCCAGCGCCTCGACCGCGCGCGGGTGCAGCACCGCCTCCGCGTGGTCCTCCCGGCCGTTGAACAGGCAATACCGGCCGGGCAGCCCGTCGACCGTCAGCTTGATCGGCAGCAGGCTCGCGGCCGCCACCGGCGCCAGGGCGGCCGGCAACAACTGCAGTGGCGGCAACGGCCGATCGACCTGTAGATCAAGGAAATCGAAGCCGAGATCGCGCCGGCCGACCTTGTGCCGGAACCGCCCGGTGGCGAACTCCCGGCCGCGGTGCCGGCCGCTGGTCACGTCGAAGACCTCGGCCTCCGGATCAGCAGCGAACGGCGGAAACGGCCACCGCTCCCGCAACTCCGGCCGGTCGACGCTGAGCCGCCAGCCCATCTGCTCCACGACGTCGCCCCAGGCCTTCCGCTGCCGGCTGTCGGCGATCCGCAGCCCGACCGTGAACCCGATCAGCACCAGGAACCAGACCAGCATCATCCAGCCGACCCAGCGCGGTTCCAGCAGCAGCCCGGCGATCGCCAGCGGTACGGCGACCGCGAACCAGATCACGTAGACGATTGCCGACCCCTGCCGTAGCTGCCACCCCCAGTCCGGCCGCAACCGTGGGGCGGTGACGCGTCGGGTGACCGGGGCCGCTGTCAACGGCGCTTTCCGAGGCTGCTGAGGGCGAACAGGGTCCACGGGATCAGCAGCCACACCGGCCAGAAGTGCGGCCAGTTCCCGCCGTTGGCGACGCCGATCACGAACCAGATCACCACGTTGACGATGACGACGGGGGTGAAGCCACCGCTCAGGGCGGCGGGCCCCTTCGGGCCGTCCTTCTTCTTCCGCTCCGGGAACTCCCCCGGCGCCGGCGTCGGCTTGCTGTCCTGCACCACCGCGGGTGTCTGGTACGTCCGCGCCGGCGGCAGGTCACGGACCAGCGGCTCCAGCTCGCCATACGTCTGCACGGAGTAGAGCTGGTCGAGGCGGGAGCTGAACTCGGGTTGGTCCAGCCGGCCGTCCGCGAACGCGTCCCGCAGCCGGCCGGCGATCTTGTCCCGGTCGGCTTCGGTGAAGCGTTGGTGCGGCTGGTACTGAGGCATAGCTCAAGTGTGCCTCAGCGGCAGGCCCTTGGCGTCCCCCGACGGGTGGACGCAGAGTGTCCATCGGTACGGCGAGTCAGCGGACTTCGCCGTACCGTAATCAGTCGGCGAGGGCGCCGAACTTGACGCCGAGCTCGGCCAGCTTGGTCTCGCCGCCGTCGAGCGCGGTCAGCACCCACGGACCCTGCGGGGTCAGGGTGAACGTGTGCTCGGTGTGCGCGGCGACCCTGCCGTCGTCGGTGACCACGGTCCAGTCGTCCTCGAGCGTGTGGTTGTCCTGCTTGCCCAGCGTGAGCATCGGCTCGACCGCGAGCGCCATCCCCTCGACCAGCTTCGGGCCGCGGCCGGGACGGCCGAAGTTCGGCACGTTCGGCGGCTGGTGCATCGCCGAGCCGATCCCGTGCCCGACGAAGTCCTCGACGATCCCGTACGACGAGTTCGCCCGGACGTGCCGCTCGATCGCGGCCGAGATGTCGGTCAGCCGGCCGCCGAGCCGGGCGGCGGCGAACCCACCCCACATCGACTCCTCGCAGATCCGGGCCAGCTCGAGCAGCTCCGGCGGCACCTCGCCGACCGGCACCGTGATCGCGGCGTCGCCGTGCCAGCCGTCGACGATCGCGCCGCAGTCGATCGAGATCAGGTCGCCGTCGGCCAGCACCCGGTCACCGGGGATGCCGTGCACGATCTCGTCGTTCACCGACGCGCAGATCGAGCCGGTGAAGCCGTGGTAGCCCTTGAACGACGGGACCGCGCCGGAGGACCGGATGTGGTCCTCGGCGATCGCGTCCAGCTCGCCGGTGGTGATGCCGGCCCGGACCTCGTCGCGGAGCAGCTCCAGCGTGCGGCCGACGACCAGTCCGGCCGCACGCATGGAAAGGATCTGTTCGCGGGTCTTGATCTCGATCCCGCGGTCTTTAAAGATCACAGCACATCATTCGCTGGTTACTCGGTCACCGTCTTGAGAGCGGCCAGCACGCGCTCGCTGACCTCGTCGATCTCGCCGACCCCGTCCACCTCGACGAGCAGGCCGCGCTGCGCGTACACGCGCAGCAGCGGCTTGGTCTCGGCGGTGTAGACGTCCTGCCGGTGCCGGATGACCTCTTCGGAGTCGTCCGACCGGCCCTCGGTCCGGGCTCGCTTCGTCATCCGCTCCACCAGCACCTCGGTGTCGGCGATCAGCGCCACCACCGCGTCCAGCTTGTGGCCGTGCTCGGCCAGGATGTCGTCCAGCGTGCCGACCTGGGCCAGCGTGCGCGGGTAGCCGTCCAGGAGGAAGCCGTCACCGGCGTCCGCCTCTGACAGCCGGTCCCGCACCATCGCGTTGGTGACCTCGTCCGGGACGTAGTCACCGGCGTCCATGTAGCGCTTCGCCTCGAGCCCGAGCGGCGTCTCGTCCTTGACGTTCGCACGGAAGATGTCACCGGTGGACACGGCCGGGATATTCAGGCGTTCCGCAAGCACCTTTGCCTGCGTGCCTTTGCCCGCCCCGGGCGGACCCATCAGCAACATTCTCATCAGCGCAAGAACCCTTCGTAGTTACGCTGCTGCAGCTGAGACTCGATCTGCTTCACCGTGTCCAGACCGACGCCGACCATGATCAGGATCGACGTACCGCCGAACGGGAAGTTCTGGTTCGCGTTCAGGAGCACCAGCGCGACCAGCGGGATCAACGAGATCACCGCGAGATAGATCGCGCCCGGCAGCGTGATGCGGGACAGCACGTAGCCCAGGTATTCCTCGGTCGGCCGGCCCGCCCGGATTCCGGGGATGAAGCCGCCGTACTTCTTCATGTTGTCCGCGACTTCCTTCGGGTTGAAGGTGATCGAGACGTAGAAGTACGTGAAGAAGATGATCAGGGCGACGTACGAGATCATGTAGATCGGGTGGTCGCCTTTGACCAGATTGCCCTGGATCCACTGGGCCCAGGACTTGTCCTGCTGGAACTGGCTGACCAGCACCGGCAGGTAGATCAGGCTGGAGGCGAAGATGACCGGGATGACACCGGCCTGGTTCACCTTCAGCGGGATGTAGGTGGACGTGCCGCCGAACATCTTGCGGCCGACCATGCGTTTGGCGTACTGCACCGGGATCCGGCGCTGGGCCTGTTCGATGAAGATGACCGCGGCCATGATCACCAACCCGATCGCCAGCACCACCACGAAGGTGGCCAGACCGCGCTCCTTGCGGATGGTCCACAGCTGCGACGGGAAGGTGGCGACGATCTGGGTGAAGATCAGGATCGACATGCCGTTGCCGACACCACGGTCCGTGATCAGCTCGCCCAGCCACATCACCACACCGGTGCCGGCCGTCATGGTCAGCACCATCACGACCACCGGGAACCAGCTGTCGTCGTGCAGCAGCGGCTCCTGGCAGCCCTGGAAGAGCCGTCCGGGGGTCCGCGCGAGCGCGACGAACGCGGTCGCCTGCAGAATCGCCAGACCGACCGTGAGGAACCGGGTGTACTGCGTGATCTTGGCCTGCCCCGCCTGACCTTCCTTCTTCAGCGACTCCAGCCGCGGGATCACCACGGTGAGCAGCTGCAGAATGATGCTGGCGGTGATGTACGGCATGATGCCGAGCGCGAAGATCGCGAGCTGCAGCAGCGCGCCGCCGGAGAACAGGTTGATCAGGTTGTACAGGTTCGCGTTCGCACCCTGCTGCGCGCCCTTCAGGCAGATGTCGAGCGACTGGACGTTGACCCCCGGCGCCGGAACGACCGAACCGATCCGGAAGATCACGATGATGAAGAGCACGAAAAAGATCTTCCGGCGCAGGTCCGGAGTCTTGAACGCGTTGGCAAAGGCGCCTAACACCCTGTCCTCCCACACATGTTTCCTCTGCCCGGTCAGGGCAGGGGCCTAGCAAAGCAGCTTGGCAAGAGACGAACCAGGGCTCGTCCGAACTCCAGCGCACGATATCAAGCGCCGGCTCGCACGAGCCCTGGACATCACACCTCGGTGGTGGTCCCCCCGGCCGCCTGGATCTTTTCCTGGGCGGACTTGGAGAACTTGTGCACCGAAACCTGCAGTGCCACGGTCAGCTCGCCGTCACCCAGCACCTTCACCGGCTGACCGCGACGGACCGCGCCCTTGGCGACCAGCTCGGCCACGCCGACCTCGCCACCCTCGGGGAACAGTTGTCCGAGCTTGTCCAGGTTAACGACCTGGAACTCCACCCGGTTCCTGCTCTTGAAACCCTTCAGCTTCGGCAGCCGCATGTGCAGCGGCATCTGGCCACCCTCGAAGTACTCGGGGATGTTGTTGCGCGCCTTGCTGCCCTTGGTACCGCGGCCGGCCGTCTTGCCCTTGCTGCCCTCACCACGACCCACGCGGGTCTTGGCGGTCTTGGCGCCGGGCGCCGGGCGCAGGTGGTGAACCTTCAGCGCCATGTCAGTCGACCTCCTCGACGGTGATGAGGTGGCGAACCGTGCGGACCATGCCGCGGACCTCGGGGCGGTCTTCGTGGACGGCGGTGTCGCCGATCCGCTTGACGCCCAGGGTGCGCAGCGTGTCGCGCTGGTTCTGCTTGCCACCGATGCCGGAACGGGTCTGGGTCACCTTCAGGCGTGCCATCAGGACGACACCTCCGCCCGGGCCTTCAGCAGCGCCGCCGGAGCGACGTCCTCGACCGGCAGGCCACGACGCGCGGCCACGGCCTCCGGGGTCTCCAGGTTCCGCAGCGCCTCGACCGTGGCGTGCACCACGTTGATGGCGTTCGCCGAACCCAGCGACTTGCTGAGCACGTCGTGGATCCCGGCGCACTCCAGTACGGCGCGCGCCGAGCCACCCGCGATCACACCGGTACCGGGAGCGGCCGGGCGCAGCAGCACCACGCCGGCGGCCTTCTCACCCTGGACCGGGTGCGGGATGGTGCCCTGGATCCTCGGCACCTTGAAGAACGCCTTCTTGGCCTCCTCGACACCCTTGGCGATCGCCGCGGGCACCTCCTTGGCCTTGCCGTAACCCACACCGACGGTGCCCTCACCGTCGCCGACGACCACGAGGGCGGTGAAGCTGAAGCGACGACCGCCCTTCACGACCTTGGCGACACGGTTGATGGCTACCACGCGCTCGATGTAGGCGGTCTTGTCAGCTGCCTGACCGCGACCACCGTCGCGACCACGGCGCTCACCACCGGCGCCGCCTCCGCGACGCTGCTGGCCTCCGCTCATTTCGAACTACCTTCTTCCTTGTATGTCGCCATGTCAGAACCCGAGGCCGCCCTCGCGGGCGGCGTCGGCCAGAGCCGCGATGCGGCCGTGGTACTTGTTCCCGGCCCGGTCGAAGACGACCGAGTCGATGCCGGCAGCCTTGGCCCGGTCGGCGATCAGGCCGCCGACGGTCTTGGCCTTGTCGGTCTTGTTCGCCTCCGCGCCGCGCAGGTCGGCCTCCATGGTGGAGGCGGACACCAGCGTCTTGCCGGCCACGTCGTCGATGACCTGCACGAACAGGTGCTTCGACGACTTGGTGACCACCAGCCGCGGCCGGTCGGCCGTGCCGTTGATCTTCTTCCGGACCCGGATCTGGCGACGAAGCCGGGACGCGGTCTTCTTCGCGGAGTGCTTGTGCGGACGCAGTCCGATCGCCATGGTTACTTACCAGCCTTTCCGACCTTGCGGCGCACCTGCTCGCCGGCGTACCGCACACCCTTGCCCTTGTACGGCTCGGGCTTGCGCAGCTTGCGGATGTTGGCGGCAACCTCGCCGACGGACTGCTTGTCGATTCCCTGCACCGAGAAACGGGTCGGGGCCTCGACGTTGAACGTGATGCCTTCCGGCGCGTCCACCGTGATGGTGTGGCTGTACCCGAGCGAGAACTCCAGCTGGGTCGGTCCCTTGGACAGGACGCGGTACCCGACGCCGACGATCTCGAGCTTCTTCTCGTAGCCCTCCGTCACACCGGTCACCAGGTTGGCGATCAGGGTGCGGGACAGGCCGTGCAGTTCCTTGCTCTTGCGCTGGTCGTCCGGGCGGCTGACGGCGATCGTGCCGTCCTCGTCCCGGTTGACCGCGATGGGCTCAGCGACGACGTGCGAGAGCTGACCCTTGGGACCCTTCACGGTGACCGTCTGGCCGTCGATCGTGACGTCGACGCCGGACGGGACCGAGATCGGGAGCTTACCGATGCGAGACATGACAGTGGTCCTCCTTCCGGTTCTTCGTCACCAGACGTAGGCGAGGACTTCCCCGCCGACGCCCTTGTTCTTGGCCTGGCGGTCCGTCAGCAGCCCCTGGGACGTCGAGATGATCGCGACGCCCAGGCCACCGAGAACCTTGGGCAGGTTGGTCGACTTCGCGTAGACCCGCAGGCCCGGCTTGCTGATCCGCCGGACGCCCGCGATGGAGCGCTCCCGGCTGGGGCCGAACTTGAGGTCGACGATCAGGGTCTTGCCGACGGCGCCCTCCTGGGGCTCCTCCACCTTGTAGGAAGAGATGTAGCCCTCCTGCTGGAGGATGTCGGCGATGCCCTGCTTGATCTTGCTGTACGGCATCGAGGTCGACTCGTGGTACGCCTGGTTGGCGTTGCGCAGACGCGTCAGCATGTCTGCGATCGGGTCGGTCATCGTCATGGCCTGGGGCCTCTTTCCCGCCGTGGTTTCGCCGCTCGGCGACCTACGGTGACTAGATGGTGAGTAGGGAGAAGATCGGAGGTGGAGACGGTCACCAGCTGGACTTGGTCACACCGGGCAGCTCGCCCCGGTGCGCCATCTCCCGCAGGCAGATCCGGCACAGGCCGAACTTGCGGAAGACCGCCTTCGGCCGGCCGCAGCGCTGGCAGCGGGTGTAACCGCGCACCGCGAACTTCGGCTTCCGGGCCTGCTTGACCTTGAGTGCTGTCTTCGCCACGTCAGTTCTCCTTGAACGGGAAGCCCAGCGCGCGCAGCAGCGCCCGGCCCTCGTCGTCGTTCTTCGCGGTGGTCACCACGGTGATGTCCATACCGCGGACCCGGTCGATGCGGTCCTGGTTGATCTCGTGGAACATCACCTGCTCGGTCAGGCCGAAGGTGTAGTTCCCGGTGCCGTCGAACTGCTTCGCGGACAGACCGCGGAAGTCACGGATCCGCGGCAGCGCGAGCGCCAGCAGCCGGTCCAGGAACTCCCACATCCGGTCGCCGCGCAGCGTCACGTGGGCGCCGATCGGCATCCCCTCGCGCAGCTTGAACTGCGCGATCGACTTGCGGGCCTTGGTGACCTGCGGCTTCTGACCGGTGATCGCGGCCAGGTCCTTCACCGCGCCGTCGATCAGCTTCGAGTCGCGAGCCGCCTCGCCGACGCCCATGTTCACCACGATCTTGGTGAGGCCGGGCACCTGCATGACGTTCTCGAACTGGAACTCGTCCTGCAGCTTGCCGACGATCTCCTCGCGGTACTTCGTCTTCAGCCGCGGCTGGACCCTGTTCGTCGCAGTCTCGGTAGCTGTTGCACTCATCAGATCTCCTCGCCGGTACGCCGCGCGATCCGGACGCTCCGGAAACCGGTGTACGTCGAACCGTCGGGACGGCGCTTCTGCACCTCGACGCGGTTGTAGCCGACGCGGGTGGTCACCTTCTGCTTCTTGCCGTCCTTCTCGACCTCGACCAGCAGCGCCACGTTGGACACGTGGATCGGGGCCTCCTGGGTGACGATGCCACCGGTGGTGCCGCCGCGCTGGGCCTGCTGCACCTTGGTGTGCTTCTTCACCCGGTTGACGCCCTCGACGATGATGCTCTCGTCGTCGGGGAAGACCTGGATGATCTTGCCCTCGAGGCCCTTGGACTTGCCGGCGATCACGCGGACGAGATCACCCTTCTTCACGTGCAGCTTCTTCTGCGCCATCTCAGAGCACCTCCGGAGCGAGCGAGATGATCTTCATGAAGCGCTTCTCGCGCAGTTCCCGGCCGACCGGCCCGAAGATGCGGGTACCGCGGGGCTCGCCGTCGGCCTTCAGGATGACGGCGGCGTTCTCGTCGAAGCGGATGTAGGAGCCGTCCGGACGCCGGCGCTCCTTCACGGTCCGCACGACGACCGCCTTGACGACGTCACCCTTCTTCACACCACCGCCCGGGATCGCGTCCTTGACGGTGGCGACGATCGTGTCACCGACACCGGCGTAGCGCCGACCGGAGCCACCGAGCACGCGGATGCAAAGGATCTCCTTGGCACCCGTGTTGTCGGCGACCTTCAGTCGCGACTCCTGCTGGATCATCTGTTGATCTCCTGGTTGTCTCGCTGGTTCTCACGTCCGTGAGCCTTGCGGAACGAATGATTTCGATTGGTTGCCGGTCGGCGCCGGGGCGCCGGGCCGGGAACTACTTGGCCTTCTCGAGGACCTCGACGACGCGCCAGCGCTTGGTCGCCGACAGCGGCCGGGTCTCCATCAGCAGGACGCGGTCGCCGATGCCGGCGGCGTTCTGCTCGTCATGCGCCTTCAGCTTGCTGGTGCGGCGGATGACCTTGCCGTAGAGGTGGTGCTTGACCCGGTCCTCGACCTGGACCACGACGGTCTTGTCCATCTTGTCGCTCAGCACCAGGCCCTCGCGGGTCTTCCGGCGGCCTCGCGCCTCGGTGGTGGTCGTGCTCACGGTCTCGTCCTTCGCGTTCTCGGTCATGCCTTGCTCCCGGCCTTCTCGCTGTCGTCCGCGTCGGCCTCGGCGTCAGCCTCGACCTCGGTCTCGGCCGCCGGGGCGGAGTCGACGTCCTCGGTGATGCCGAGCGCGCGCTCGGTCAGCACCGTGTAGATGCGGGCGATGTCCTTGCGGACGGCGCGCAGCCGGCCGTGGGACTCCAGCTGACCCGTGGCAGCCTGGAACCGGAGGTTGAACAGCTCCTCCTTGGCTTCACCGAGCTTCGTCAGCAGCTCGTCCCGGCCCAGGTTCCGCAGCTCGGCGGCGGTCAGGGTAGCCATCAGTTCTCACCTGCCTCTCGGGTGATGAAGCGGCACTTCATCGGCAACTTGTGAATCGCGCGGCGCATCGCCTCGCGAGCGATATCCTCCGGAACACCGGACAGTTCGAACATCACGCGACCGGCCTTCACGTTGGCGATCCACCACTCCGGCGAACCCTTACCGGAACCCATCCGGGTCTCGGCCGGCTTCTTGGTCAGCGGGCGGTCGGGGTAGATGTTGATCCACACCTTTCCGCCACGCTTGATGTGCCGGGTCATCGCGATACGCGCGGACTCGATCTGCCGGTTGGTGACGTAGTGGCTCTCCAGCGCCTGGATGCCGAAGTCACCGAAGGCCAGCGTGGTGCCACCCTTAGCAGCGCCGGAGCGCTTCGGGTGGTGCTGCTTGCGGTGCTTGACCTTGCGGGGGATGAGCATCGGTCAGCTCTCCGTTCCGGTCGTCTCGGCGGGCTTGTCGGCAGCAGCCGGCGCCTCGGCCCGGGGGGCCTCGTCGCGCTGTCCCCGACGGTCGTCCCGACGGTCGCCACCGCGGCCACCGCGCTCGCCACCACGACCGCCACGGTCGTCGCGACGGGCCGGACGGCGCTGCTGAGTGGCGGCCCGGGCCGCGGCCTGCGCCTCGCGCTCGGCCCGGGAGCCGGCGACGTCACCCTTGTAGATCCAGACCTTCACGCCGATCCGGCCGAAGGTCGTGCGGGCCTCGTAGAAGCCGTAGTCGATGTCCGCGCGGAGCGTGTGCAGCGGCACCCGGCCCTCACGGTAGAACTCCGACCGCGACATCTCCGCGCCACCGAGGCGGCCGGAGCACTGGATCCGGATGCCCAGGGCGCCGCCACGCATGGTGGTCTGCATCGCCTTGCGCATCGCGCGGCGGAACGCCACGCGGCCGGACAGCTGCTCGGCCACGCCCTGCGCGACCAGCTGGGCGTCGACCTCGGAGTTCTTCACCTCGAGGATGTTCAGCTGCACCTGCTTGCCGGTGAGCTCCTCCAGGCTGCCCCGGATCCGGTCCGCCTCGGCGCCACGGCGACCGATGACGATGCCCGGACGGGCGGTGTGGATGTCCACGCGGACCCGGTCACGGGTGCGCTCGATCTCCACGCGGGAGATGCCGGCGCGCTCCATGCCCTTGCTCAGCAGGCGGCGGATCTTGACGTCCTCGCCCACGTAGTCCTTGTAGAGCTTGTCGGCGTACCAGCGGCTCTTGTGGTCGGTGCTGATGCCGAGACGGAACCCGTGCGGGTTTACCTTCTGTCCCACAGTCAGGACTCCTTCTTCTCAGCGGTGGCCTTCTTGGCGGCCGACTTCTTGGCGGTCGCCTTCTTGGCCGGCTTCTCCGCGGCCTCGGCCTTGTCGGCCGCGGCCTTCTTGGCCGGAGCCTTCTTGGCCGTGTCGGCCTTCTTGGCCGACTTCTTGGCGGGGGCCTTCTCGACCGGCTCCTCCTCGACCCGCGGGGCCACCACAACGGTGATGTGGCTGGTCCGCTTGTCGATCCGGGTGGCGCGGCCCTGGGCCCGCGGGCGGTGACGCTTCAGCGTCGGACCCTCGTCCACGAAGGCCTTCGCCACGACCAGGTCGGCCCGGCTCAGGTGCTCGGTGCCCTCGGCGTTCGCCGCGGCGCTGTCGACGACCTTGTACACGGTCGCGGCAGCGGCCTGCGGGGCGAACTTCAGAGTGGCGAGTGCGTCGTCGACGCCCAGACCGCGCACCAGGTCGACCACGCGGCGCGCCTTCATCGGCGTCACGCGGACGAAGCGCGCGACCGCGAAGGCCCCGGGCTCGTCGCCCAGCAGGCTCTCGCGACGGGCGCTGATCGCCCTACGCTCTTGAACGCTCATGATGTTCGAATCTCTCCGTAGGTTGCTTTCGCTTCGTCACTGACCAGGGGTCAGCGACGCCGTGACTTCCGGTCGTCCTTCTCGTGACCCTTGAACGTCCGGGTCGGCGCGAACTCGCCGAGCTTGTGCCCGACCATCGCGTCCGTCACGAACACGGGCACGTGCTTGCGGCCGTCGTGCACCGCCAGCGTGTGGCCGATCATGTCCGGCACGATCATCGATCGGCGGGACCAGGTCTTGATGACGTTCTTGGTGCCCTTCTCGTTCTGCACCTCCACCTTCTTCATCAGGTGGTGGTCGACGAACGGGCCCTTCTTGAGGCTGCGTGGCATCTGGCCGGCTCCCTATCAGCGCTTCTTGCCGGCCTTGCGGCGCCGGACGATCATGCGGTCGCTTTCCTTGCGGGTGCGGGTGCGCCCCTCGGGCTTGCCCCACGGGGACACCGGGTGGCGACCACCCGAGGTCTTGCCCTCACCACCACCGTGCGGGTGGTCGACCGGGTTCATCGCGACACCGCGGACGGTCGGGCGCTTGCCCTTCCAGCGCATCCGGCCGGCCTTGCCCCAGTTGATGTTCGACTGCTCGCCGTTGCCGACCTCACCGAGGGTGGCGCGGCACCGCACGTCGACCATCCGGACCTCGCCGGACGGCATCCGCAGGGTGGCCATCCGGCCTTCCTTCGCGACCAGCTGGATGCTGGCGCCGGCCGAGCGGCCCATCTTGGCGCCGCCGCCCGGGCGCAGCTCGACGGCGTGCACCGTGGAACCGACCGGGATGTTGCGCAGCGGCAGGTTGTTGCCGATCTTGATGTCGGCGGCCGGGCCGTTCTCGACGATCGTGCCCTGCTTCAGGTTCGACGGGGCGAGGATGTAGCGCTTCTCGCCGTCGACGTAGTGCAGCAGCGCGATCCGCGCGGTGCGGTTCGGGTCGTACTCGATCTCGGCAACCTTCGCCGGGACGCCGTCCTTGTCGTACCGCTTGAAGTCGATCAGCCGGTACGCCCGCTTGTGACCGCCGCCCTGGTGCCGGGTGGTGATCTTGCCGGAGTTGTTCCGGCCGCCCTTCTTCGGCAGCGGACGCAGCAGCGACTTCTCGGGGGTCGAACGGGTGAGCTCGACGAAGTCGGCCACGCTCGAGCCACGGCGGCCCGGCGTCGTCGGCTTGTACTTGCGGATTCCCATTACGACTGGCCTCCGAAGATGTCGATGCGGTCGTCACCCTTGAGGGTCACGATCGCCCGCTTGGTGTCCGGGCGCTTGCCCCAGCCGGACCGGGTCCGGCGGCGCTTGCCCTTGCGGTTGATGGTGTTGACGTCGCTGACCTTGACCTTGAAGACCTTCTCGACCGCGAGCTTGATCTCGGTCTTGTTGGCGTTCGGGTCGACCTCGAACGTGTACTTCTGCTCGTCCAGCAGGCCGTAGCTCTTCTCGCTCACGACCGGCCGCAGCAGCACGTCCCGCGGGTCCTTGTTGACTCCGTGGCTCATGCTTCTACCTCCTCGGCTTCGGTCGACGTCGCGACAGCCTTCACGGACTTGCCCTTCGGGGCGCCGGCGACGAACGCGTCCAGCGCACCCTTGGTGAACACGACCGCGTCACTGACCAGCACGTCGTACGCGTTCAGCTGGTCGGCGGCGATCAGGTGCACGTGCTGCACGTTGCGCAGGCTCAGCCAGGTGAGCTCGTCGGCGCGCTCGACCACGACCAGCGCCTTACCGGGGTCGGTGACCTCGGACAGCACCTTCAGCGCGGACTTCGTCGACGGCTTGTCGCCGTCCACGAACTGCTCGACCACGTGCACGCGGCCGTCACGGGCCCGGTCCGAGAGCGCACCGCGGAGCGCGGCGGCGATCATCTTCTTCGGGGTCCGCTGGCTGTAGTCACGCGGCACCGGGCCGTGGACCACGCCACCGCCGGTGAACTGCGGCGCGCGGGTCGAGCCCTGGCGGGCGCGACCGGTGCCCTTCTGCCGGTACGGCTTCGCGCCGCCACCGGAGACCTCACCACGGGTCTTGGCCTTGTGCGTGCCCTGGCGGGCCGCGGCCAGCTGGGCCACCACGACCTGGTGGATCAGCGGGATGTTGACCTGGACGTCGAACAGCTCGGCCGGAAGCTCGGCGGAGCCCTTCTTGCTGACCTTGTCGCCCTTCACGACGACGACGTCGACGGTGCTCACTTGGCAGCTCCCTTCGCGGCGTTGCGGATCAGCACCAGGCCGCCCTTGGGGCCGGGGACGGCGCCCTTCAGCAGGATCAGGCCGCGGTCGGCGTCGATCGCGTGCACCGACACGTTCTGCGTGGTGACCTTCTCGTTGCCCATCCGGCCGGCCATCCGCAGGCCCTTGAAGACCCGGCCGGGGGTGGCGCAGCCGCCGATGGAGCCCGGCGAGCGGTGCTTCTTGTGCACACCGTGGGTGGCGCGCAGACCACCGAAGCCGTGCCGCTTCATCACACCGGCGAAGCCCTTGCCCTTGCTGGTGGCGGAGACGTCGACCAGCTCACCGGCCTCGAACGCCTCGGCCTTGATCTCCTGGCCCAGCGTGTACTCGCTGGCGTCGGCGGTGCGCAGCTCCAGCAGGTGGCGCCGCGGCGTCACGCCGGCCTTGTCGAAGTGGCCGCGCATGGGGCTGGTCACCTTGCGGGGGTCGATGTCGCCGAAGGCGATCTGGACGCCGTCGTAGCCGTGGCTGTCCGAGGTGCGAACCTCGGTGACGACGCAGGGGCCGGCCTGGATCACGGTGACGGGGACGACGCGGTTGTTCTCGTCCCAGGTCTGGGTCATGCCGAGCTTGGTGCCCAGCAGACCGCGCGTGTTCTTGTGCTTGCTCATTGGTTGTTCGCGTCCCTCAGAGCTTGATCTCGATGTCGACACCGGCCGGCAGGTCGAGCCGCATCAGCGAGTCGACGGTCTTCGGCGTGGGGTCGATGATGTCGATGAGCCGCTTGTGGGTGCGCATCTCGAAGTGCTCGCGGCTGTCCTTGTACTTGTGCGGCGAGCGGATGACGCAGAACACGTTCTTTTCCGTCGGCAACGGCACCGGGCCAGCAACCTTCGCACCAGTACGCGTCACCGTGTCGACAATCTTGCGCGCCGAGCTGTCGATGACCTCGTGGTCGTAGGCCTTCAGCCGGATGCGGATCTTCTGTCCCGCCATCGCTTCGCTTCGTCCTTCTCTATCGTCAACGTCTACGTTGCTCCGACCCCCGCGGTCGGGTGTGTCGCGGACGCGGCGCGCGCGTGACTCACCGCTTCTTCGACCTGGGATGGAGATCGGGGCCCGGTCTCGGACCGGAACCTCGGCATGGTCTCCGGTCCGGCGCACCCGCCAGACCCGATGGATCTGGGGCGCACCCCGGCGGCCTCGCCTGAGCAACCTGAATATTGTGCCAGAGATCGGCGCCGGAACGCCAATCGGGTGGCTTTACGCCTGATCCGGCCCACCTGAGCGCCGGATCGGGCGCAAAGCAGAGGTCCGCGGGGGCTCAGAGTGCGAGCCCTCGCGGACCTCGTGAGATCACTTGATGATCTTGGTGACCCGGCCGGCGCCGACGGTGCGGCCACCTTCGCGGATCGCGAACTTCAGACCCTCTTCCATGGCGATCGGCTGGATCAGCTCGACCGACATGTCGGTGTTGTCGCCCGGCATGACCATCTCGGTGCCCTCGGGCAGCGTGACGACGCCGGTGACGTCCGTGGTGCGGAAGTAGAACTGGGGCCGGTAGTTCTGGAAGAACGGCGTGTGACGGCCGCCCTCCTCCTTCGACAGGATGTAGACCGACGCGTCGAAGTTGGTGTGCGGGGTCGTGGTGCCCGGCTTGATGACGACCATGCCGCGCTCGACGTCCTCGCGCTTGGTGCCACGAAGCAGCAGACCGACGTTCTCACCGGCCTGGCCCTCGTCCAGCAGCTTCCGGAACATCTCGATGCCGGTGACCGTGGTGGTCTGCTTCTCCGGACGGATGCCGACGATGTCGACGGTCTCGTTGATCTTGACGACACCGCGCTCGATCCGGCCGGTGATGACCGTGCCGCGACCGGTGATGGTGAAGACGTCCTCCACCGGCATCAGGAACGGCTTGTCGACCTCGCGCTCCGGCTGCGGGATGTAGGAGTCGACCGCGTCCATCAGCTCGACGATCGACTCGCCCCACTTGGCGTCGCCCTGCAGCGCCGGGTGAGCGGCGACCCGGACGATCGGCGCGTTGTCGCCGTCGAACTCCTGCTCCGAGAGCAGCTCGCGGACCTCGAGCTCGACGAGCTCCAGGATCTCCTCGTCGTCGACCATGTCGCACTTGTTCAGCGCCACGACCATGGCCGGCACGCCGACCTGGCGGGCGAGCAGCACGTGCTCACGCGTCTGCGGCATCGGGCCGTCGGTGGCGGCGACGACCAGGATCGCGCCGTCCATCTGGGCCGCACCGGTGATCATGTTCTTGATGTAGTCCGCGTGACCCGGGCAGTCGACGTGGGCGTAGTGCCGGGCCTCGGTCTGGTACTCGACGTGCGCGATCGAGATGGTGATACCGCGCTGACGCTCTTCGGGCGCCTTGTCGATCTGATCGAAGGCCGACGCCTCGTTGAGGTTCGGGTACTTGTCGTGCAGCACCTTGGTGATCGCCGCGGTAAGAGTGGTCTTACCGTGGTCGATGTGACCGATGGTGCCGATGTTGACGTGCGGCTTAGTCCGCTCGAACTTCGCCTTCGCCACTGGGGCCCTCCTAGATAAATGTTGACTACGCCGTACGCCGACGCGCTTGGGGTGTGGTGGTCAGGAGCGAGAGACTACTCGCCCCGGGCCTTCTTGATGATCTCTTCCGCCACGTTCTTCGGAACCTCGGCGTAGGAATCGAACTGCATCGAGTAGGACGCGCGGCCCTGCGTCTTGGAACGCAGGTCACCGACATACCCGAACATCTCCGACAGCGGCACCAGGGCCTTCACGACCCGGCTGCCACCGGGGCCCTCGTCCATCGACTGGATCTGGCCACGGCGGGAGTTGAGGTCGCCGATCACGTCGCCCATGTAGTCCTCGGGCGTGGTGACCTCGACGGCGAACATCGGTTCCAGGATGACCGGCCCGGCCTTGCGGGCGGCATCCTTGAACGCCATCGAGCCGGCGATCTTGAACGCGAGCTCGGAGGAGTCGACGTCGTGGTACGCGCCGTCCTGCAGCGTGACCTTGACGTCCACCATCGGGTAGCCCGCGAGGACACCGAACTCCATCGCCTCCTGGCAGCCCTCGTCCACCGACGGGATGTACTCCCGCGGGATCCGGCCACCGGTGACGGCGTTGACGAACTCGTAGCCGCCCTCGCCACCGGCCTCGACGGAGGTCGGCTCGATGTCGATGATCACGCGACCGAACTGACCCGAACCACCGGTCTGCTTCTTGTGCGTGTAGTCGACCTTCTCGACCTTCTTGGTGATGGTCTCGCGGTAGGCGACCTGCGGCTTGCCGACGTTCGCCTCGACCCGGAACTCGCGCTTCATCCGGTCGACCAGTACCTCGAGGTGCAGCTCGCCCATGCCGGCGATGATGGTCTGGCCGGTGTCCTCGTCGGTCCGGACCTGGAAGGTCGGGTCCTCGTCGGCGAGCCGCTGGATCGCGACGCCCAGCTTCTCCTGGTCGGCCTTCGACTTGGGCTCGATGGCGACCGAGATGACCGGGGCCGGGAACTGCATCGACTCCAGCACGACCGGGTTCGACGGGTCGGCCAGGGTCTCGCCGGTGGTGGTGTCCTTCAGACCCATCACGGCGACGATGTGGCCGGCGCCGATCGACGCGATCTCCTCACGCTTGTTCGCGTGCATCCGGTAGATCTTGCCGATCCGCTCCTTGCGGCCCTTGGTCGGGTTCAGCACCTGGGTGCCGGTCTCGAGCTTGCCCGAGTACACCCGGATGAAGGTCAGCTTGCCCAGGTGCGGGTCCGCCGCGATCTTGAACGCCAGCGCCGAGAACGGCTCGCTGTCGTCCGGCTTGCGCAGCACGACCTGCTCGGCGTCCTTGACGTCGTGGCCCTCGATGGCCGGGACGTCGATCGGGCTCGGCAGGTAGTCGTTGACCGCGTCGAGCAGCGGCTGGACGCCCTTGTTCTTGAAGGCGGTGCCGGTCAGGACCGGGGTCAGCTTGCTGGCCAGGGTGGCGCGCCGGATGGCGGCCTTCAGCTGCTCCTTGGTCGGCTCCTCGCCCTCCAGGTACAGCTCCATGACCTCGTCGTCGGCCTCGGCGACGGTCTCGATCAGCTTGTCGCGCCACTCGGCGGCCAGCTCGGTGTGGGTGGCCGGGATCTCCTCGACCGTGTAGTCCTCACCGATCTTGGTCTCGCCGCGCCAGGTCAGCGCGCGCATCTCGACCAGGTCGACGACACCGATGAAGTCGGCCTCGGCGCCGATCGGCAGCTGCATGACCAGCGGCACCGCGGCGAGGCGGTCCTTGATCATGTCGACGCAGCGCATGAACTCCGCGCCGGTCCGGTCCAGCTTGTTGACGAAGCAGATCCGGGGCACGCCGTACCGGTCCGCCTGACGCCAGACGGTCTCGGACTGCGGTTCCACACCGGCGACACCGTCGAAGACCGCGACGGCGCCGTCGAGCACGCGCAGCGAGCGCTCCACCTCGACGGTGAAGTCGACGTGGCCCGGGGTGTCGATGATGTTGATGGTGTGGTCTTTCCAGGTGCAGGTCGTCGCGGCGGACGTGATCGTGATGCCGCGCTCCTGCTCCTGCTCCATCCAGTCCATCGTGGCGGCGCCCTCGTGGACCTCACCGATCTTGTAGGTGATACCGGTGTAGAAGAGGATCCGCTCGGTCGTCGTCGTCTTGCCGGCGTCGATGTGAGCCATGATCCCGATGTTGCGGACCTTGGCCAGGTCGGTGGTGATTTGTACGGCCACCTCGGTGGTCTACCTCTCGATTCTGTACTGCGTCAAAAGGGTGAGCGCTGGGGTCCGGATCGGACCCCGGATCACCAGCGGTAGTGGGCGAAAGCCTTGTTGGCTTCGGCCATCTTGTGCGTGTCCTCGCGGCGCTTGACCGAGGCTCCCAGGCCGTTGGAGGCGTCCAGGATCTCGTTCATCAGGCGCTCGGCCATCGTCTTCTCGCGACGGGCCCGGGAGTACGTCGTCAGCCAGCGCAGCGCCAGCGTGGTGGAGCGGCCCGGCTTGACCTCGATCGGCACCTGGTAGGTGGCGCCACCGACCCGGCGGCTCTTCACCTCGATGCTCGGCTTCACGTTGTCGAGCGCACGCTTCAGCGTGATGACCGGGTCGGTGCCGGTCTTCGTGCGGGTGCCCTCGAGCGCGCTGTAGACGATGCTCTGCGCGATCTGCTTCTTGCCGTCGACCAGGATCTTGGAGATCAACTGGGTGACGAGCGGCGAACTGTAGACCGGGTCGATGATGACCGGCCGCTTCGGGGCGGGACCCTTGCGCGGCATTAGCTCTTCTCCTTCTTCGCGCCGTAACGGCTGCGGGCCTGCTTCCGGTTCTTCACACCCTGGGTGTCGAGCGAACCGCGGATGATCTTGTACCGGACACCCGGCAGGTCCTTCACACGACCGCCACGCACGAGCACGATCGAGTGCTCCTGCAGGTTGTGGCCGACGCCGGGGATGTACGCGGTGACCTCGATGCCGCTGGTCAGGCGGACACGCGCGACCTTGCGAAGGGCCGAGTTCGGCTTCTTCGGCGTGGTGGTGTAGACGCGCGTGCACACACCGCGACGCTGAGGGGAACCCTTCAGGGCCGGCGTCTTGTTCTTGGACACCTTGTCCTGGCGGCCCTTGCGGACCAGCTGCTGAATGGTGGGCACCGCGTAGGTCTCTTTCTGTCGTCCGGCTTTCTTCTGCTGCGTTCGCCTGACCCCCGCGGTCGGGTGTGTCGCGTGTTCACAGGCGCACCGAAAGCCTTGATCTTCCAGACTGTCGGCAGGAGTCCCGTGCCACGCGCGCAGACCCGTTGACGAGGGGCACGCATGACGGCCCAGGATGACCCGGGCACGATCGTTAAGACTAGCGGCTGCCTCAAGCACGGTCAAAATGAGTAACCGCCCCGCACCGAAGCCCTTCCGCTACTCCAGTCTACAGGGTCTACGGAGTGGCCTTTCCGGCCAGGAAAGCGGCTGCCACCGCGGGGTCTCCCTCGACCGTCAGAACACTGCCCGGCAAGCGTTTCCACAGACACAGGTCGAGCTCGGCCGCAGTGCCGGAGAGCACCGCTTCGCCGGTCGCTTTCGCGCGCTCGACCTGCGGCCGATCGCCTTGTGGCACAGGGGTGAGCGTCCATTCGTCACCGGTGTCGGTCGCCCGGATGCCGATCTGCCGGGTGACCGCCGGCTCGAACCCCCGGGCCAGCAGCCGGGGCAGGAACACCCCGAACACCTCGTCCACCCCGTCCGCCGCGAGCTCCGCAGGTACGGCGGTAAGACCACTGGCCGCCCGTTGGTCCGGGGCAGCCCCGGCCTGGACCGCGTCCACGAGGTGGATGACTGTCTCATGCATGCGCCGGCGGGACCAGAATCCAGCGCGCTGCTCGACCGGTGCGAAGTTCCAGCACGGCTCGTCCGGGTCGACGGCCCGGATCGCGGCGGCCAGTGCCGCGGTCGTGCCGGCATACCAGTCCGCCCAGGAGGCCGTCGTACGGAGCACCTCCGGAACCTTCTGCCTGGTGCCGCTCAGCAGGATGGACGCGGCCCAGCGCTGGCCGGAACCGAGGTGCAACGCCAGGTCGGCCAGCGTCCAGCCGGGGCAGCCGGGCACCGCCGCGGCGGGGTCGACAGTGTCCAGGACGGCCGCGAACTCCGCGGCCGTCCGCTCGAACTCGGCCAGATGATCGATCGGCGTGGACAACAGGCTCAGATCCGGAACTGGACTTCGGCGATCAGCCCCTCGGTCACCCGGTACATGGCGATCATCGGCGTCGGCTCGCCCGAGTCGTACGCCAGCACGTGCTCGACCACCCACTCGCCGACCATCAGCTTCTGCACCACCTCGGTCTTGCAGCGGCCGGCGTCGAAGCGTGGCTGGTAGTACTCGCGGAGGAAGCGGCGGCCTTTCAGTTCGCTGCCGTCGGCCAGCGCGATCCGCGCGGTCGGCGAGTACATCGCCAGGAACGCCTCCAGGTCATGGGCGGCGTACGCGGAGTGCTCGCGCGCGACCACGCGAGCTGCGGGGCTGTCCACCGTGGCAGCCGCGACGGTGGCGGCGGCGACGCTGGCCAGCGGTGTGGCCACGGGTGTGACGGCTGGGCTGGGAGTGGGATCGGGAGTCGGGGGCGCGGCCGGAGCCGCGGTGGGGGCTGCCGGGACCGGTGCCGGGGTGGGCTTCGGCTGGCTGGCGGGTTCAGCGGGCGCCTTGGCTGCCTTCGCGGTCACGGTGCGCTTGGCGGCGGTCGTCGTACGCCGG
Source organism: Kribbella sp. NPDC050124 (assembly GCF_044460355.1). Classification (NCBI taxonomy): domain Bacteria; kingdom Bacillati; phylum Actinomycetota; class Actinomycetes; order Propionibacteriales; family Kribbellaceae; genus Kribbella; species Kribbella sp. NPDC050124. Next base: position 285,899 of record NZ_JBITJU010000004.1, on the reverse strand, counting down.
CTCGCCGGCTTCGCGGGAGGAGGAACGAGGAGCTTGTTCTGGCCGTCCGGCTCCTCACCCAGGTGGGCGATCGCCCAGTCCAGGGCCTTGGTGACGGCGGCGCGTGATTCTTCGGTGTGGTCGAGCATGTCGAACCCGTGGTGCCCTTTCGGTACGTCGATGATGTCCAGCGCGGTACCACCGGCGGAGACGAACTCCGCGACCGGACCGGCGAACTCCTCCAGCTCGAGCCCGGCTCGGGTCAGCAGTACCGGCAGGTTCTTGTGTTTGCCGATCACTTCGGCGGCATTGACCAGTTCTTCGACACCGGGCGGGGTGGCGAGCAGGGGATAGGTCAGGGCGACGCAACGCAGCCAGTCGGGGCGGCTGTCCAGCCACTCCCCGGCCAGCAGGCCGGCGCCGGAGAAGAACCACAGAGCGACCCGATCGGGGTCGACCCGTGGGTCGGATCGCAGTACGCCGATCGCAGCCTCCACCTCGTCCGCGGCGGTGACCACCTGGTCGAAGCCGCGGATCAGGCTGTGGTCGACGACAGCGGCCACCACGCCACGCCGGGCGGCGGCGGTCGCATATCCCCGGTACACCGGCCACTCGCGAGGCAGCACCTCGAGGCCGGCGGGCCCAGGACCCCCGTGCACAAAGAGAATCGCGCCGGTCCGGGCGGTTCCGGCCGGGCGGTAGAAGTCGATCTCGCCGAGCCGGTCGACCCGGACGCCGGGGCCGTCCAGCACCCCCAGGACGAAGGGCCGCAGGTGGGCCGGGAGATCCGTCATGGACCAATCTTGGCGCATCACAGGGACACTTTCAGCCGCCACCCCGAGTGTCTTTTCCGGCACCCGTCGTACCGGGCCCGGAAAAGCCGCAAGGGCGGCACTCCAGCAGGAGTGCCGCCCTTGGCGGAGTGCCTCGAATCAGTTCTGGTAGGAACCGAGGTCGAAGTCGTCGAGCGGGACCGACTGACCGGTGGACGGGCCGAAGTCGTAGTCGTACGACTCGTAGCCGACCATCGAGTACATCGCGGCCTTCGCCTCCTCGGTGGGCTCCACCCGGATGTTGCGGTACCGGTCCATGCCCGTACCGGCCGGGATCAGCTTGCCGATGATGACGTTCTCCTTCAGACCGACCAGCGAGTCGGACTTGCCGTGGATCGCGGCCTCGGTGAGGACGCGGGTCGTCTCCTGGAAGGAGGCGGCCGACAGCCACGACTCGGTCGCCAGCGAGGCCTTGGTGATCCCCATCAGCACCGGACGACCGGAGGCCGGTGTGCCGCCTTCGGCGACCACCCGGCGGTTCTCCGCCTCGAACATGATCCGGTCCGCGAGCTCACCCGGCAGCAGCTGGGCGTCGCCCGACTCGATCACCGTGACCCGGCGCAGCATCTGCCGGACGATGATCTCGATGTGCTTGTCGTGGATGGCCACACCCTGCGACCGGTACACCTCCTGGACCTCGTCCACCAGGTGCTCCTGCGCCTTGCGCACACCGAGGATCCGCAGCACCTCCTGCGGGTCCGGCGTACCCTGCGTCAGCTGCTGGCCGACCTCGACGTGCTGACCCTCTTCGATCAGCAGGCGGCCACGCTTCGACACCGGGTAGGCGACCTCCTCGGAACCGTCGTCCGGGGTGAGCACCAGCTTGCGGGTCTTGTCGGTGTCCTCGATCGAGATCCGGCCGGCCGCCTCGGAGATCGGCGCCTTGCCCTTGGGCTGCCGGGCCTCGAACAGCTCGACCACACGCGGCAGACCGTGGGTGATGTCATCACCCGCGACACCACCGGTGTGGAAGGTACGCATGGTCAGCTGCGTACCCGGCTCACCGATGGACTGGGCCGCGATGATGCCGACCGCCTCGCCGATGTCGACCGGCTTGCCGGTCGCCAGCGAACGGCCGTAGCACTTCGCGCAGGTCCCGGTCTTGGCGTCACAGGTCAGCACCGAGCGGACCTTGACCTCCTCCAGCCCGGCCTCGACCAGTACGGCGATCGAGACGTCGCCGAGGTCGCTGCCGGCCTCGAGGACGACCTTGCCGTCCGGACCGATGGCGTCGGTGGCCAGCGTCCGGGCGTAGGCACTGGTCTCGACGTTCTCCGCGTGCACGACCTTGCCGTCCGGACCGGGCTCGCCGATCTTCTTCGGCAGACCGCGCTCGGTGCCGCAGTCCTCCTCGCGGATGATCACGTCCTGCGAGACGTCCACCAGACGACGGGTCAGGTACCCCGAGTCGGCGGTCCGCAGCGCGGTGTCGGCCAGACCCTTCCGGGCGCCGTGGGTGGCGATGAAGTACTCGACCACCGACAGGCCCTCACGGAAGTTGGACTTGATCGGCCGGGCGATGATCTCACCCTTCGGGTTGGCCACCAGGCCACGCATACCGGCGATCTGCCGGATCTGCATCATGTTGCCCCGGGCGCCCGAGTGGACCATCATCCAGATCGGGTTGGCCTTCTCGAAGTTCTCCTCCATCGCCTTGCCGACCTCGGCGTTGGCGCCGGTCCAGATCTCGATCAGCTCCTGCCGCCGCTCGGACGAGGTGATCAGGCCCCGCTCGAACTGCTTCTGGACCTTCTCGGCCTGCGACTCGTACCGGGCCATGATCTCCGGCTTGGACGGCGGCGTGCTGAAGTCGTCGATCGACACGGTGACACCGGACCGGGTGGCCCAGCGGAAACCGAGGTCCTTCAGCGCGTCCAGGCAGTTGGCCACCTGGACCTTGGAGTACCGCTCGGCCAGGTCGTTGACGATCCCGCCCAGCTGCTTCTTGCCCACCTCGACGTCGACGAACGGGTAGTCCGCCGGCAGCGTCTCGTTGAACAGCGCCCGGCCCAGCGTGGTCTGCAGCGAGAACCCGCCGCCGTTCAGCTCGGCCGCACCTTCCGGTACGGCGGCAGCGTCCAGACGCAGCGTGATCTTGGCCTGCAGCGACAGTTCGTTGCGGTCGAACGCCATCAGCGCCTCGGCCACCGAGCTGAACGCCCGGCCCTCGCCCAGCGCGCCCTCCTTCAGCATGGTCAGGAAGTAGATGCCGATGATCATGTCCTGGGTCGGCATCGTGACCGGACGGCCGTCGGCCGGCTTCAGGATGTTGTTCGTCGACAGCATCAGGATCCGGGCCTCGGCCTGCGCCTCGGCCGACAGCGGCAGGTGCACCGCCATCTGGTCACCGTCGAAGTCCGCGTTGAACGCGGAGCAGACGAGCGGGTGGATCTGGATCGCCTTGCCCTCGATCAGCTGCGGCTCGAACGCCTGGATACCCAGCCGGTGCAGGGTGGGCGCGCGGTTCAGCAGCACCGGGTGCTCGGTGATGACCTCTTCCAGCACGTCCCAGACCTGGGCGCGCTGGCGCTCGACCATCCGCTTGGCGGACTTGATGTTCTGCGCGTGGTTGAGGTCGACCAGCCGCTTCATCACGAACGGCTTGAACAGCTCCAGCGCCATCGCCTTCGGCAGACCGCACTGGTGCAGCTTCAGCTGCGGGCCGACGACGATCACCGAACGACCGGAGTAGTCGACGCGCTTACCGAGCAGGTTCTGCCGGAACCGGCCCTGCTTGCCCTTGAGCATGTCGGACAGCGACTTCAGCGGCCGGTTGCCCGGGCCGGTGACCGGACGGCCACGGCGACCGTTGTCGAACAGCGCGTCGACGGCCTCCTGCAGCATCCGCTTCTCGTTGTTGACGATGATCTCCGGCGCGCCCAGGTCGAGCAGTCGCTTGAGCCGGTTGTTCCGGTTGATCACCCGGCGGTACAGGTCGTTCAGGTCCGAGGTGGCGAACCGGCCACCGTCGAGCTGGACCATCGGGCGCAGGTCCGGCGGGATCACCGGGACGCAGTCCAGCACCATGCCCATCGGGCTGTTGTTGGTCTGCAGGAACGCGGTGACGACCTTGAGCCGCTTCAGGGCGCGGGTCTTGCGCTGGCCCTTGCCGGTCTTGATGGTCTCGCGCAGGTTGTCCGCCTCGGCCTTCAGGTCGAAGGTCTCCAGCCGGCGCTGGATCGCGGCGGCGCCCATCGCGCCCTCGAAGTACTTGCCGAACCGCTCCTTCATGGCGCGGTACAGGATCTCGTCGCCCTCCAGGTCCTGGACCTTCAGGTTCTTGAACCGGGTCCAGACCTCGTCGAGGCGGTCGATCTCACGCTGGGCGCGGTCCCGCAGCTGCTTGACCTCGCGCTCGGCGCCTTCCTTCACCTTGCGGCGGACGTCGGCCTTGGCGCCCTCGGCCTCGAGCTGCGCCAGGTCCTCCTCGAGCTTCTTCATCCGCTGCTCGATGTCGTTGTCACGACGGTTCTCGAGCTGCTTGCGCTCCACGTCCACCCGGCCCTCGAGCGAGGTCAGGTCGCGGTGCCGCGCCTCCTCGTCGACGTCGGTGATCATGTACGCCGCGAAGTAGATGACCTTCTCCAGGTCCTTCGGGGCGAGGTCGAGCAGGTAGCCGAGCCGCGACGGGACACCCTTGAAGTACCAGATGTGGGTGACCGGCGCGGCCAGCTCGATGTGGCCCATCCGCTCGCGGCGCACCTTGGAGCGGGTGACCTCGACGCCACACCGCTCGCAGATGATGCCCTTGAAGCGAACGCGCTTGTACTTGCCGCAGTAGCACTCCCAGTCCCGGGTGGGACCGAAGATCTTCTCGCAGAACAGACCGTCACGCTCGGGCTTGAGGGTCCGGTAGTTGATCGTCTCGGGCTTCTTGACCTCGCCGTGCGACCACTGACGGATCTCGTCCGCGGTGGCCAGGCCGATCCGAAGCTCGTCGAAGAAGTTCACGTCGAGCACGATGTGTTATCTCCTAGTAAAGATGGTCTGAGTGAGTTGTGTGTTGATCTCAAGCGGCAACCCGCTCAGACCTCTTCAACGCTGTTCGGCTCGCGCCGGGACAGGTCGATACCCAGTTCCTCCGCGGCACGGAAGACGTCCTCCTCGCTGTCGCGCATCTCGACCCGGCTTCCGTCGGACGAGAGCACTTCCACGTTCAGACACAGGGACTGCATTTCCTTGACCAGAACCTTGAAGGACTCCGGGATACCCGGCTCCGGGATGTTCTCGCCCTTGACGATCGCCTCGTACACCTTGACCCGGCCGACCACGTCGTCGGACTTGATCGTCAGCAGTTCCTGCAGCGCGAAGGCGGCGCCGTAGGCCTCGAGGGCCCACACCTCCATCTCGCCGAACCGCTGACCGCCGAACTGGGCCTTACCACCCAGCGGCTGCTGGGTGATCATCGAGTACGGACCGGTCGAGCGCGCGTGGATCTTGTCGTCGACCAGGTGGTGCAGCTTCAGCATGTACATGTAGCCGACACCGATCGGCTCCGGGAACGGCTCACCCGAACGGCCGTCGAACAGCCGGGCCTTGCCGGTGCTGTCGACCATCCGGACGCCGTCGCGGTTCGGCAGCGTGGAGCCGAGCAGGCCGGTGACCTCCTCCTCCTTGGCGCCGTCGAAGACCGGGGTGGCGACGTTCGTCATCGGAGCGGCGGAGCCGGCGCCGATCTTGATCAGCCGCTGGGCCCACTCCTCGGTGTTCTCCGCGTCGATCTCCCAGCCGCGGCTGGCGACCCAGCCGAGGTGGGTCTCAAGCACCTGGCCGACGTTCATCCGGCCGGGCACGCCCAGCGGGTTCAGGATGATGTCGACCTGGGTGCCGTCCTCGAGGAACGGCATGTCCTCGACCGGCAGGATCTTGGAGATGACGCCCTTGTTGCCGTGCCGGCCGGCCAGCTTGTCGCCGACCGAGATCTTCCGCTTCTGGGCGACGTACACCCGGACCAGCTGGTTCACACCCGGCGGCAGCTCGTCGCCGTTGTCGCGGTCGAAGACGCGGACGCCGATGACGGTGCCGTTCTCGCCGTGCGGAACCTTCAGCGAGGTGTCGCGGACCTCACGGGCCTTCTCACCGAAGATCGCGCGCAGCAGCCGCTCCTCCGGGGTCAGCTCGGTCTCGCCCTTCGGGGTGACCTTGCCGACCAGGATGTCACCGGTGGTGACCTCGGCGCCGATCCGGATGATGCCGCGCTCGTCCAGGTCGGCCAGCATCTCGTCGGAGACGTTCGGGATGTCCCGGGTGATCTCCTCCGGACCCAGCTTGGTGTCCCGGGCGTCGACCTCGTGCTCCTCGATGTGGATCGAGGTCAGCAGGTCCTGCTGGACCACGCGCTGGCTGAGGATGATCGCGTCCTCGTAGTTGTGACCCTCCCACGGCATGAAGGCGACCAGCAGGTTGCGGCCGAGCGCCATCTCGCCCTCGTCGGTGCACGGACCGTCGGCGAGCGGCGAGTTGACCTCGACCCGCTGCCCGGCGTCGACCAGCGGGCGCTGGTTGATGCAGGTGCCCTGGTTCGACCGGCGGAACTTCGCCAGCCGGTAGGTCTGGTACGTGCCGTCGTCGGCGGCGATCTCGATCAGGTCGGCCGAGACCTCCTTGACCACACCGGCCTTGTCGGCCACGACCACGTCACCGGCGTCGACCGCACCGCGGTACTCCATGCCGGTGCCGACCAGCGGCGCGTCCGCGGTGATCAGCGGAACCGCCTGGCGCTGCATGTTGGAGCCCATCAGCGCGCGGTTGGCGTCGTCGTGCTCGAGGAACGGGATCATCGCGGTCGCCACCGACACCATCTGGCGCGGCGAGACGTCCATGTAGTCCACGTCCTCGGTCAGCACGAGCTCGACCTCACCGTGCCGCCGGCGGACCAGCACCCGGTCCTCGGCGAACCGGTTCTCCTCGGTCAGCGCGGCGTTCGCCTGCGCGATGACGAACCGGTCCTCCTCGTCCGCGGTCAGGTAGTCGACCTGGTCGGTGACCTGGCCGTCGATGACCTTGCGGTACGGCGTCTCGACGAAACCGAACGGGTTCACCCGGCCGTAGCTGGCCAGCGACCCGATCAGGCCGATGTTCGGGCCTTCCGGGGTCTCGATCGGGCACATCCGGCCGTAGTGGGACGGGTGCACGTCGCGGACCTCGAAGCCGGCCCGCTCCCGGCTCAGACCACCCGGGCCGAGCGCGTTCAGCCGGCGCTTGTGGGTCAGGCCCGCGACCGGGTTGGTCTGGTCCATGAACTGCGACAGCTGGGAGGTGCCGAAGAACTCCTTCAGCGCCGCCACCACCGGGCGGATGTTGATCAGGGTCTGCGGCGTGATCGCCTCGACGTCCTGGGTCGTCATCCGCTCCCGGACCACCCGCTCCATCCGGGCCAGGCCGGTGCGGAGCTGGTTCTGGATCAGCTCGCCGACGGTGCGCAGCCGGCGGTTGCCGAAGTGGTCGATGTCGTCTTCCTCGACCACGATCTCACCGGTCGGGGCGGGCAGCTCGGTCTTGCCCTCGTGCAGCGCGACCAGGTACTTGATCGTGGCGACGATGTCGTCGATCGTCAGCACCGCGGTGTCGTGCGCCTCGTCGCGGCCGAGCTTCTTGTTGATCTTGTAGCGGCCGACCTTGGCCAGGTCGTAGCGCTTGCCGTTGAAGTAGTAGTTGTCCAGCAGCGCCTGCGCGGCCTCGCGGGTCGGCGGCTCGCCCGGACGCAGCTTGCGGTAGATGTCGAGCAGCGCGTCGTCCTGGCCGGAGGTGTGGTCCTTCTCCAGGGTGAGCCGGATCGACTCGTAGTCGCCGAACTCCTCCAGGATCTGGGCGTCGGTCCAGCCGAGCGCCTTCAGCAGCACGGTGACGTTCTGCTTGCGCTTGCGGTCGAGCCGGACGCCGACCATGTCGCGCTTGTCGACCTCGAACTCCAGCCACGCGCCGCGCGACGGGATCACCTTGGCGGTGAAGATGTCCTTGTCCGACGTCTTGTCCGGGGTGCGCTCGAAGTACACACCGGGCGAGCGGACGAGCTGGGACACGACGACCCGCTCGGTGCCGTTGATCACGAAGGTGCCCTTGCGCGTCATCAGCGGGAAGTCACCCATGAAGACGGTCTGGCTCTTGATCTCGCCGGTCTCGTTGTTCATGAACTCGGCCGTGACGAACAGCGGCGCGGAGTAGGTGACGTCCCGCTCCTTGCACTCGTCGACCGTGTTCTTCGGCGGCTCGAAGCGGTGGTCGCGGAACGACAGCGACATGGTGCCGCTGAAGTCCTCGATCGGGGAGATCTCCTCGAAGATCTCTTCCAGGCCGCTGGGGCCGGACAGGTCCGACCGGCCCTCGGCCTCGGCGGCGGCCACCCGGGCCTGCCAGGTTTCGTTGCCGACCAGCCAGTCGAAACTGTCCACCTGCAGCGCAAGCAGATCCGGAACCTCGAGAGGCTCGGAAATCTTGGCGAAGGAGATGCGGCGGGAGCCGGAAACGTCGGAAATGCTGTCGGACTGGGGGTTGCGCGAGGCGACCAAGGGGCGTCCTTCCACGGGCTCGCAAAGAATCACTTCGGTGCTGGGAGCGCACGCCGAACCGCCCCAGTCAAGTCGAGACCCGAAGCCAGGGTGGGGTAAAGGCAGCGCAAAGCAATAGGCTACCCGATCAGGGCAAGCCTGTCCAGTGCGGCCCGATACTATGCCTTCGGACCACCCACTCCGTCAAGGATCGACCCGGGTTCTCCAGCGGGACTGCAGAAACTTCGTGCCCGCGAGCCGCCCGGAACGTCCTGTCCGGAGTCACAAAGAGACTACAGTCCGGCGATCTCCTGGACCAGCCATTGATCGCCGTTTCGGACCATCGTGAACCGGGTCCGGTTCAGGTCGACCCGGGGCTTACCCTCCGTGATCGTACTGGTGGTCGTCTGGTTGACGAAGATGATCAGCGTGACCCGGTCGGCGTTGCCGTCGCGGACCCCGACCTCGCTGACCTCGGCGCGGACCGTCGCCTTGGTCTTGGTGGCCAGCTCGCCGGCCACCTTGGCGGTCTCGTCGAACTTCCCGGCGAACTCCGGGGTCATCGTCGCCCGCGCCGCGGCGAAGCTTTTGTCCAGGTCACGGTAGTCGTAGCTGAGCGCGGTCTCGGCCGCCTCGCGCCCGGCCGCGGCCGCCTGGTCGCGGGCGTCCTCGGCCTGCTTGCCCTGCCACGCCTGCACCCCGAGCACCGCCGCGACGGTGAGCACCAGCACCACGAGCACACCGAGCAGCACCGACAGCACGCCGCCCAGAGGACGCCGACTTTCGTTACTTTCCGTAGCGGGCAGCGCCTCTTCGGCGGGCGTTTCGGGGGCTTCGGAGACCTCGAGTGTGGTCGGGGTCACGTCTTCTTCGACGGTTTCCGGGGCCTTCGTTGTCACCTCGGCCGGCGCTTCGGTCGCCGTACCGGCGGCAGGCGTACGGCGCTGGCCGGCGATGCGCGGGCGGTTGCGGGGACGGTCCGGCATCAGCCCACCGCCTGCAGGTCGGCGGTCAGCCAGCGGTCCTGCTCGCGGACCAGGTCCAGCTTGATCCGGTAGCGGCGCTGCACGCCCTGGACCGAGGCCGTGTTGGTCACCACCGCGTCCACGATCACCAGGACCTGGGCGGAGTCCTTGTCGTTCGAGACCACCGCAGCCTCCTTCACGTCACCTCTGGAGGTCGCCTTGTTGGTCTGCACCTCGGCCTTCACCACGTTCAGCCCGGCCTGGAACTCCTGCTTGAACTGCCCGGTGGAGTCGTCCAGCACCCGCTTGGTGTCGGCGTCCCAGGTCTTGTAGTCGTAGGTGGTGAAGTCGAGCGCCAACTGCCGGGCCGCCTTCATCGCGCCCTCGCGCTGGGTCTTGTCCTCGCTCTGCCGGTGCAGCGCGACGATCGAGAGGGTGGCGGCGGCCAGCGCCACCACCAGCAAGACGCTGAGCGCCCACGCCAGGATCAAGGTGCCCCGCTTGGAGTTGCTAAGAGTCACTTGCCGGTCACCGGTCCGAGGATGAGGGCTTTCCAGGAGTCGCTGCCGAGCAGGTCGGCCTGGCCGCCGGTCGAGCCGAGCACCAGGTCCGGCATTCCGCCGGAGCCGCCCGCGACCCCGGTCACCGGGTCGTACCCGACGCCGTACCCGGTCCGGTTCAGCGAGCGGGAGGACGGGCTCGGCTTGTTCTGTGCGCCGCGGACGTTCACGCCGGACGACGGGTTCGCGGTGCAGGCGGCCTTGGTGTTGGCCGGCTTGTTCGCGGTCTCCTGCGGGATCCGCTTGTCGGTCCCGCCGTACCCGGCCCGGCAGGCGGCCGGGTCGAGCCCGAGCACCAGGCCGAAGTGCGCGTCGTAGTGCCCGGTCCCCTTGTCCTTGGCCGGTACGACGTAGCCGCCCATCGAGACCGCCGGGTACACCACCAGCAGCTGCTCGACGGCGTCCAGCCGGACCGCGGTCAACTCGTTCACCGTCAGCAGGTTACCGAGCAGCACCGCGACGTCCGCACGGTTCTCCTGGATCAGAGCGGTCACCTGCGTCGACGCGCCCGAGCCCTGGTCGATCACCTGGCGCAGGTTCGCGTCCGAGCTGACCAGGGTGTCGGACAGCAGGGCGAGGTTCTTCGCCCAGGTCTTGATCGCGTCACCACTGGCCACCTGGGTGGCCAGCACGGTGTCGCCGTCGTTGATCAGCTTGATCGTCTGCAGGATGTTCGCGTCCGCGTCGTCGATCAGCGTGCCGGAGCTGTCGATGATCCGCTGCAGGTCGACGCCGCGGCCCTTCAGCGCCGCGCCGAGCTCGCGCACCGTGGTCCGCAGGCTCTCCTTGTCGACCGAGTTCACCAGCTGGTCGAGGTTCAACAGCAGCTCGGTGGTGTCGATCGGGATCGCGGTGTCCTCGCGGGCGATCCGCGAGTTGTCCTGCAGGTACGGGCCGCTGTCGCGGCGCGGCTGCAGATCGACGTACTGCTCGCCGATCGCGGACCGGTTCGCGACCACCGCGACCAGGTCGTTCGGGATCTTCACGCCCTTGTCGATCTCCAGGTTCACCTGGACGCCGTCGGACAGCAGGTCGAGATCGCCGACCCGGCCGACCGGCTGGCCGCGGTACGTCACCTCGGCGCCGGAGAAGATGCCGCCGGACTCGGCGAAGCTGGCGCTGACGGTGTAGTCGTCGTCGAACAACAGCTTGTCGACCTGGGCGTACTTGCCGCCCACGTAGGCCACGCCGACCACGGTGATCAGCAGGAACACCATCAACTGGATCCGGACCGCTCTGGTGATCACTTCGCCACCCCCGGCATCAGGACCTTGGCCAACTCGGGATCGAAGCCCGAGCGGTTCAGGCTCTGCGTGCAGACCGGCAGGCCGAGGATCGTCGTGCAGGTTTTCCCCGCACCCGTCGGGACCGGCAGCGACGGCAGGCCGCCCGTGGTCGGGTTGTGCAGCGGGATGCTCACCCCGCCGGTCGGCACGGACGACGGCCCGAGGGTCGGCAGGTTCACGCCGAGGATGCTCTGCAGCGCCTTCTGGGTGTTGACGTCCAGCGTGATGCCCAGGTTGGTGAAGTCACCCTGGACAGCCTTCGCGGCGGCGTCCGGGAACGGGTAGGTGAACAACAGCTCGAGCGACTTCGGCAGGTCCTCCCCCGCCTGGGCCAGCCTGGTCAGGATCGGGTGCAGCGACTGCAGGTTGGCGACCAGATCCTTCTGCGACGCGGTGATCACCCGGGTGGCCGTGTTGCCCAGGGTCGCCAGCGCCTGCAGCGTCTTCACCAGGGCCGCGCGCTGCTTGTCCAGGGTCGCGATCGACTTCGGCAGCGAGTCGATCGCGGTCGCCAGCGTCGCCTTCTGCGCGTTCAGCTTCTTGGCCAGCGCGTCGACCGCGGCGATCGCGGTGACGATCCGCTGCTTGTTCTGGTCCAGGGTGCCGACGAACGTGTTCAGCTGGGTGAGCACGCTGCGGATGGCCGGCTCGTTGCCGGTCAGCGCCTTGTTCAGCTCCTGGGTGATGATCTGCAGCTGGGCCACGCCGCCGCCGTTCAGCAGCAGCGAGAGCGCGGACAGGACTTCCTCGACCTCGACGTTGCTGGTGGTCCGCGACAGCGGGATGACCTCGCCATTGTCGAGCCGTCCGCGCGGCTGCTCCGAGCCCGTCGGCGGCGACAGCGACACGAACTTCTCGCCGAGCAGGCTGGTCTGCCGGATCGTGGCCCGCTCGTTGTCGGGCAGTTCCAGGCTCTTCGGCAGCCGGATCCGGACCTTGGCGACGTACCCGTCCAGCCAGACCTTCTCGACCGTGCCGACGGTGACGTCGTCGACCTTCACCGTCGACTTCGGCACCAGGTCCAGCACGTCGGCGAACTCGACAGTGACCGTGTACGACGGCCCCTTGATCTTCGCGCCACCTGGCAGGGGCAACGAGTACACGCTGAAGTCGCACCCGGTCAGCAACATCGCCATCCCGAGCAGTCCGGCGACTAGTGCGCCGGCGTGGGGCACTCGCGTCGTACGGCGTCTCATCGGACGAGGCCTCCCAGCGTCGGGTCGACCGGGTCCGGGCTCGACAGCTTCGGCGCCGGCGGCGCGGCCCACGGCGTACCGGCTGGGCCACCGCTCGCCGGGGCGCCGCCGCTGAGCTGACTCAGCAGCGGCAACTTGCTCAAGGCATCGAAGACGGGCTTCAGCGCCGTACAGGTCGACATCGGCTGGTTCGCCTGCCGCAGCAGCGAGCAGATGAAGTCCGCAGGGTCGTCGAGCTGGGCCATGTTCATTCGCTGGTCCAAGGTCCCGTACTGCGGGTTGTAGACGCGGGCCAGGTTGCCCAGGCCGAGCGGCGCGGTGTCCAGCACCTCGGCGATCGCGGCCTTCTCCTTGACCAGGATCTGCGACAGCTCAGCCGCGCTGGAAATCGTCGTCTTCAGCAGCGCCCGGTTGTCCTTCACGAACGTCGCGACCTCGCCGAGCGCCGTCGCCAGCAGGGACAGCGCCTTGGCCAGGTCCTGGCGTTCACCGGCCAGCGTGGTCGAGGTGGCGGCGAAGTTGGTGTTGAACTGCCGGACCAACTGGTCGTTCGCGGCCAGCGCGGACACGAAGGTCTGCAGCTGCCGGATCGTAGCGAACAGGCTCTGCGAGTTGCCCGCCAGCGTGCCGGTCAGCTTGGACACGTCCGTGATCGTCTGGTTCAGCTTGGCGCCCTGGCCGTTGAGGTTCTTCGCGGAGACGTCCAGCAGCCGCGACAGCGCACCCTGATCGTTCGCGCCCTTGGGACCGAGCGCGACGGACAGGTCGTTCAGGCTCTGGTAGATCTGGTCCAGCTCCAGCGGTACGGCGGTCCGGTCGATCGGGATCTCCGCGCCGTCGGCCATCACGTCGCCCTTGGAGTACGCCGGGGTGAGCTGCACGTACCGGTCGGCGACGATCGACGGCGCCGCGATCACGGCCTTGGCGGTGGCCGGCACCTTGTGCTTGGCCTCCCACCAGAACTTCACCCGCACGGTCCGACCCGCCGGGGTGACACTCTCCACCTCGCCGACCTTGATGCCCAGGATCCGTACGTCGGAGCCGGGGTAGACCGACACCGCCCGCGGGAAGTACGCCGTCGCGCTCACGCGCTCGGGATGCGGCCACAGCGTGATCACGCTGACCGCGACGATCACCAGGACCACCGCGATCGCGACCAGCCGGGACAACGACTGGATCTTCATCAGCCGCCACCTCCCAGAATCGGCGGCAACCCGGGAATCGGGACCGCCGGCGCGGGGATCTCCGGGACCGGGACCAGGTTCTGCAGGTAGACGTCGAACCACGGACCGGTGCCGAGTGTGTTCGTGAAGACCCGGACGAACGGCGCCAGGCCCTTGATGCTGGCGTCCAGGTCGTTCTGGTTCTTCAGCAGCACGGCCAGTACGGCGTTCACCTTCTGCAACGTCGGCGCCAGGTCCTTGCGGTTCTCCCGGACCAGCGCGGTGATCTGGGCGGACAGCTTCTGGGTCGACACCAGCAGCTGGTGGATCAGCGCCCGCCGGGCCTGCACGGCCTGGAACACGGTGTTGCCGTCCTTCATCAGCTTGATCAGCTGCTGGTTGCGGTCGGCAAGGACCTTGGTGACCACGTTCGAATGCTGCAGCAGCAGCTTCAGCTGCTCGTCGCGCTTGGCCACGTTCCGGGACAGCCGGGACAGGCCGGTCAGCGACGCCTGCACCTCTTCGGGCGTGTTCTGGAAGGTCGTCGACAGCGTGTCCAGGGCCCGGGCCAGCTGCGCGGTGTCGATCCGCTCGGTGGTGTTCGCGAGATCGCTGAACGCGTCCACGACGTCGTACGCCGAGACGGTCCGGGTCAGCGGGATCTCGGAGCCGGCTTTGAGCTGACCGTTGCCGGCCGGGTTCAGCTTGAGGTACTTCTGCCCGAGCAGGGTCTTGATCTTCATCTCCGCGCCGGTCTGGTCGCCGAGCTTGACGCCCTTGTCCACCACGAAGTCGACCCGGACGTGGGTGCCCTCGAGCTCGACCTCGCGGACCTGCCCGACCCGGACCCCGGCCACCCGGATCTCGTCGTTCGGCTTCAGCCCGCCGGCCTCGGAGAACTGTGCGGAGTACTTCGTCCCGCCGCCGATCAACGGCAGGTCCTGCGCCTTGAACGCGGCCAGCATGACCAGCCCGAGCACGGTCAGGCCGATGACCCCGACGGTCACCTGGTTCTGCTCACGGAAGGGCTTCACGGCTTCTGACACCTCGCCGAGTTGTTGTCGTAGGCGACCGGGATGCGGGTGCCCGTCGGCAGCGTGACGTTGCCGTCGAAGTTGCACAGGTAGAAGTTGAACCAGGAGCCGTACGACGCGGTCCGGGTCATCGTGTTCAGCTTCTCCGGCATGTTCTGCAGCGTCTTGACCCAGATCGACTGGGTGTCGTCGAGGGTGGAGGCGACCGTGCGGAGCCGGTCCAGGTCGGCCTTCAGCGGCACCCGGGTCTGCTGCAGCAGGCCGGCCGTCTTGGTGTTCAGCGAGTTGATCGAGCCGACCGAGTTCAGGATCGGGTTGATGTCCTGACTCAGCCCGGTGATGAACTGCTGCAGGTTCACCAGCAGCTGGGAGAAGTTCTGCTGCCGTTGCGACACGATCTGCAGGGTCGAGGTCAGGTTGGTGATCAGGTCCCCGATCACCTGGTCCGCGTCGGCGAGCGTCGTGGTCAGCGAGGCGGTCTTGGCCAGCAACGACTCGATCGTGCCGCCCTCACCCTGCAGCACCTTGATCACCTCGAACGCGAACTGGTTCACGTCCGCCGGGGTGAGCGCGGTGAACAGCGGCTTGAACCCGTTGAACAGCACCGACAGGTCCAGCGCCGGCGTGGTCCGCTCCTTCGGGATCAGGCCGTTCGACTTCAGCCGCTCACCGCCGCCGACGCCGTCGGTCAGCGCGATATAGCGGTTGCCGACCAGGTTCCGGTACCGCAGCGTCGCGTGCGTCGAGGCATCGAGCACCTGGTCGGAGTCGACGCTGAACGTCACCATCGCCAACGTGTCCTGGTAGAGCGCGATCTTGTCGACCTGGCCGACCTTCACCCCGGCGATCCGGATGTCGTCGCCCTTGTTCAGGCCGACCGCGTCGGTGAACACGGCCCGGTACTTCGTCGTCGGGTTGAAGCTGATGTTCCCGATCGTCACCGCCAGCAGTGCGGTCGCGATCGTGGTGACGACGACGAAGATCGCCAGCCGCACCGTGTCGACGGTGGTCTTCCGGTCCAGGATCTTCACTTCAAATTCACCTGGCCTCCGCGCAGCAGGGGCCCGACCATCAGGGTGGTCAGGTCCGGCACGTCGTCCGGCGCGACCCCCAGCTCGGGAGCGACGACCGAGTCGATCACCTTCTGCTCGGCCGGGGTGCCGACGCCCTGGGTGTCCATCGCGAACCCCGGCATCGCGCGGTTCAGCTGCAGGTTGAGCGGGAAGCGCTGGTTCTTGTTGTGGTCGCCGATCACGCCGTCCTCACCGGTGATGTACGGCGCCGGGTTCTCCTGGGTGTACGGACCCGGCTTCTCTCCCGGATGGCTGTAGTTCTTCCCGACGCAGGTCGGCCCCCGGTGGTCGTCGTACGCCGGTCGCTCGTTCGGCTCGTACGACGTCGGCTGGTTGGTGATGATCTCGAGATTGATGTTCAGCCGGCCGTCCCGGAACGTGTCGTTCAGGATCGGCGCGGTCTCGCTCATCACCTTGAGGAAGCACGGGAACTCCGGGGAGTACCGCTCCAGCAGGTCCAGCACCGGCCGGCTCACCTCGCCGAGCCGGATCACCCGGTCCTCGTTCTCCTTCAGGAAGGTGTTCCCGGTCGAGGACAGCCGCTGGACGTCGACGAAGAACTGCTGCAGCTGGACCTGCTTCTCCACCACGGTGTTCCCGGTGACGGTCAGGTTGCGCAGCGCGCGGACGAGATCCGGCGTCGCGTCGCCGTACAGCTGGGAGACCTGGGTGAGCTTGGCCAGCGCCTCCATCAGCTTCGGGATGTTCGGGTTCAGCTTCTTCAGGTACGCGTCCAGCTGGGTCAGCGTGCCGGCGATCTCGGCGCCGCGGCCCTCGAGCGCGGTCGCGAGGGTGTTCAGGGTGGCGTTCAGGTCGGCCGGGTCGACCGCCTGCAGCAGCGGCAGGGCGTCGTTCAGCACCTTCTCGATCTCGATGCCGACCGCGGTCTTGTCCCGGGAGATCACGTCCCCGGCCTTGATGTGCCGGCCCTGGGCGCCGGCCGGCGGGACCAGCGAGACGTACTTCTCGCCGAACAGCGTCTTCGGCAGGATCCGGGCGCTGACCGCGCTCGAGATCTCGTCCACCTCGTTCGGCTTGAGGGACAGCTCGACGGTCGCCTCGTCGCCGTCGGTGGACACGCTGCGGACCTCGCCGACGATGATGCCGCGCAGCTTCACATCCGCGTGCTTGTTCAGCTGCAGGCCGATGTGGCTGGTCTTCAGCTCCACGTCGACGGTCTTGGTGAAGACCTTGGCGTAGAACGCGTACGTCAGCCAGAGCAGGAAGCACAGCACGCCGATGAAGGCGACGCCGAGCACCTTGTGCGAGATGAGTCTGGTCATGGCGCTACCCCGCCAGCCTGACGGTGGTCGTCGTACCCCAGATCGCCATCGACAGCAGCAGGTCGACGACGTTGATCACGACGATGGAGGTCCGTACGGCGCGGCCGACGGCGACCCCCACACCGGCCGGGCCGCCGGTCGCGTGGTAGCCGTGGTAGCAGTGCACCAGGATCACCAGGACGGCGAAGACGAGCACCTTTCCGAACGACCACAGCACGTCCCCGGGTGGCAGGAAGAGATGGAAGTAGTGGTCGTACGTGCCGGTGCTCTGGCCGTAGAACATGGTGACGGTGAGCCGGGTGGCGAAGTACGACGCGAGCAGGCCGACGACGTACAGCGGGATGACCGCGATCAGGCCGGCGATGATCCGGGTGGTGACCAGGAACGGCAGCGACGGGATCGCCATCACCTCGAGGGCGTCGATCTCCTCGCTGATCCGCATCGCACCGAGCTGGGCGGTGAAGCCACAGCCGACGGTCGCGGCCAGCGCGATCCCGGCGATCAGCGGGCCGATCTCGCGGGTGTTGATGTAGGCGCTGACGAACCCGGCGAAGGCCGAGGTGCCGATCTGGTTCAGTGCCGAGTAGCCCTGCAGGCCGACCTCGGTGCCGGTGAAGAAGGCCAGGAAGGTGATCACGCCGACGGTGCCGCCGATCACCGCGAGCGCGCCGGTGCCGAGCGTCACCTCGGCGAGCAGCCGGAGGATCTCCTTGCGGTACCGGGTGATCGACTTGCCGGACCAGGCCAGCGCCTTGAGGTAGAAGGCGAGCTGCTCACCCAAACGATCGAGTGAGTTGAGCGGCTTCTTGACCAGGACGTCGAGGGCCGACTGTGCCATGACAATCAGGCCCCCTTCGGCGGGACGAGCTGGAAGTAGATCGCCGTCATCGAGAAGTTCGCGACGAACAGCAGCATGAAGGTGATGACGACGGACTGGTTCACCGCGTCGCCGACACCCTTCGGGCCGCCGCCCGCGTTCATTCCCTTGTACGACGCCACGACCGCCGCGATGAACCCGAAGACCAGGGCCTTCGCCTGCCCCTGCCAGAGATCGGGCAGATGGGCGAGCGCCGTGAAGGACGCTATATAACTGCCTGGCGTACCGTCCTGGAGCACGACGTTGAAGACGTAGCCGCCCATCACGCCGACCACACTGACGAAGCCGTTCAGGAAGAACGCGACCAGCATCGTCGCCAGCACCCGCGGCACCACCAGCCGCTGGATCGGGTCGATGCCGAGCACCATCATCGCGTCCAGTTCCTCGCGGATCTTCCGCGCGCCGAGGTCGGCACAGATCGCCGAACCGCCGGCGCCGGCGATCAGCAGCGCGGTCGCGATCGGCGAGGCCTCCCGGACCACGGCCAGTACGGCGGCCGACCCGGTGAAGGCCTGGGCGCCGAACTGCTTGATCAGGCCACCGACCTGCAACGCGATCACCGCGCCGAACGGGATCGCGACCAGTGCGGTCGGGATGATCGTCACGCTGGCCACGAACCACGCCTGCTGAAGGAACTCGCGCAGCTGGAACGGCCGCCGGACCGAGGCCCGGGCGGTGTCGAGAGCGAAGGAGAAAAGGGAGCCGGCGTGCTTCAGCGGGGCGGTCGCAGAAACTGTCACGTCGCTCCCACCACGTCCCGGGCGAAGGACCCCGGCGGTGGGGTGACGCCGTTGTCGTGGCACCACTCACCGGGCGGACGTTGGGTCGGCCGGATCAGGCCGCTGCTCGGCAACTGCTGCAGCGGGATCGGGGGCAGCGGCGGCAGCTCCTGGTCGGCCTCGCGGGCGAGCTCGTCGGCGTCCTTCTCCTCCGACATGCCGATCGGGCCGACCCGCTGCGCGTTCAGGAACTGGCGGACCACCGGCTCCTCGCTGGACAGCAGCATCTCCCGCGGGCCGAACATCGCCAGGTGCCGGTGGTACAGCAGGCCGATGTTGTCCGGCACCGTCCGCGCGGTGTTGATGTCGTGGGTGACGATCAGGCAGGTCGCCTGGGTCATCTCGTTCAGGTCGATGATCAGCTGGTTGAGGAACGCCGTCCGGACCGGGTCCAGACCGGAGTCCGGCTCGTCGAACAGCAGGATCTCGGGCTCCAGCACCAGCGCGCGGGCCAGACCGGCCCGCTTGCGCATCCCGCCGGAGATCTCGCCCGGCAGCTTCTTCTCCGCGCCGACCAAGCCGACCATCTCCATCTTCTCCATCACGATGGAGCGGATCTCGGCCTCGGACTTCTTGGTGTGCTCACGCAGCGGGAAGGCGACGTTGTCGTAGAGGTTCATCGAGCCGAACATCGCGCCGTCCTGGAACAGCACGCCGAACAGCTTGCGGATCTCGTACAGCTGCCGCTCGCTGCAGGTGGCGATGTCGGTGCCCTCGATGTGGACGTGACCCCTGTCCGGCTTGAGCAGGCCGATCAGCGTCTTGAGGAAAACGGACTTCCCGGTGCCGGAAGGACCGAGCATCACGCAGATCTCACCGGCGGGCAGCGTCAGGGACACGTCGCCCCAAATCAGCTGACTTCCGAAGGACTTGGTGAGACCCTCGACGCGGACTTCTACGCCCACCGGTCCTCCTCACGGGATGTCTGTCTGGCCCCGAACCGACGACGTTCTACCGGGTCCAACGACGGGCAGTGGCCTAGGTTACGCACGAGTACGGTTTTTGCGTAACCCCCGCATGTCAAGCGACGGTGACCAATGCGTCACGCTCCGGTCACGCCGATCACGGTGTGTTGATCGGCCCGACACGCTGTGCTGACCACGCGGCCCGAGTGATCCTAGCGGCTGCCCGAGATCTGTCCGGAATGCGGCCCGAAAGTTAGCGTCGATCCAGGGAAGTGCCCGGCCGAGGAGGGGACCACGGATGAGTATCGAACGAAGGACGTTCCTGAAAGGAAGCGCGGCGGTGGCGGGCGGGGTGCTCGCGGGCGGGCCGTTCCAGGGATTCGTGGCGCAACAGGCGACCGCGGCGTCGGCCGTGCGGTCACCCGTCCTGCAGGCGATCCCGGACCTGCGCGACGGCAAGGTCCGGCTGCACCTGCCGCAGGGGTTCGCCTACCGCTCCTTCCACGACACCGAGTTCCCGGTGGTGCTGAACGACGGCACCAACTTGCCTGGCCGGCACGACGGTATGGGCGCGTTCATGCGGCGTAACGGCAACGTCGTGCTGGTCCGCAACCACGAGCTGAACAACCCGGGGGCGCCGTTCGGTCCGGGGACGCCGTACGACTCGATGGCTCAGGGTGGTACGACGACGATCGAGGTGACCCGGTTCGGCCAGGTGATCGAGGCGTTCACCAGCCTGAACGGCACGATGATGAACTGCAGCGGCGGGATCATGCCGTGGGGCAGTTGGGTCACCTGTGAGGAGACGGTCAACGGGCCCGATGTCGGCCCGGACTTCACCGGGGCGTCCAATGTGCCGCTGACCAAGCCGCACGGGTTTGTCTTCGAGGTCCCGGCCCGCGGCCAGTCCGCACGCCAGCCGATCACGCACGCCGGCCGGTTCGCGCACGAGGCCGTCTCGTTCGATCCGAAGGACGGCATCCTCTACCTGACCGAGGACAACTTCGCCTTCCCGTCCGGGTTCTACCGCTACCTGCCGCCGACGAACCCGCTGAAGACCGGCCGGCTGCTGGACGGCGGCCGGCTGCAGATGCTCGCGGTCAAGGGCCGGCCGAACGTGAACCTGGCCGCCGAGCAGCCGCAGCGGGCGACGTACGACGTGACCTGGGTCGACATCGACGATCCGGCGCCGAGCTTCCCGTACACACCGGGACAGACCGCGCCGACGACGAACGACCAGGCCCTCGTGTACGTCGGTGACCAGGGTCGCGCGCAGGGAGCGGCGTACTTCTCCCGGCTGGAAGGCCAGGTGTACGACAACAACGTCGTGTACTTCACCTCGACGCAGGGTGGCGGCCCGGCGGAGACCGGACCGGACTCGGTCGGTGGCTACGGCAACGGTTTCGGCCAGGTCTGGGCGTACCACACCCGGGCGCGGAAACTGCAGCTGATCTACCAGTCACCGAATCGGGCGACGCTGGACTTCCCGGACAACGTGACGACCAGCAAGCGCGGGACATTGGTGCTCTGCGAGGACAACACCGAGGACAACTACCTGCGCGGTCTGTCCCGCGGTGGGCAGCTCTGGGACATCGCGCTGAACCGGCTGACCAGCAGCACCGGCGCGGACCGGTCCGGTGACGAGTTCGCCGGGTCGACGTTCAGCCCGGACGGGCACACGCTGTTCGTGAACATCCAGGCCAGTCGCGGGATGACGTTCGCCATCTGGGGACCGTGGCACCGCATCGGCGTCTGACGCTCGAAGACGACGTTCTCGTCTGGTTGCACGACGACGCACCGGCTGCCCAGGTGGTCAGCGACCTGACCGAACTGGAGCCGCTCGCGGCCGTTGCGATCGTCGTGCTGGTGGTGCTGCTCGGCCTGCGCCGATGGCGCGACGCGATCTTCTTCACGGCCGGAGTCGGGGTCGTGTGGGCGGTGAACCCGCTGCTGAAGGAGCTCGTCGGGCGGTCGCGGCCAGATCTGTGGCCGTTGCCGGCCGATGTGTCGGAGTACAGCTTTCCGAGCGGGCATGCGGCGAACACCGCGGCGCTCGTCGGCGCGCTGGTTCTTCTCGTGCGCCGACTGCCGATTGTCTTGCTGGGCGCGGCTGTGCTGCTGTGCGTCGGGTGGTCGCAGCTGGCACTCGGGCGGCACTACCCGACCGACGTCCTCGCCGGGTGGATTTGGGCGCTGGCCTGGGTCGGGCTGGTCCGGAACGTGACGAAGGGCGGCCCTGGGTAGGACCGCCCTTCGGCGCACTGCTTTGTTGCGCGGTCTCAGACCGCACAGGTCACTTCAGGGTGACGGTGGCGCCGGCGCCCTCGAGGGCCTCCTTGGCCTTCTCCGCGGCAGCCTTGTCGACCTTCTCCAGGATGGCCTTCGGGGCCGACTCGACGAGGTCCTTGGCCTCCTTCAGGCCGAGGCTCGTGAGACCGCGCACCTCCTTGATGACCTGGATCTTCTTGTCGCCGGCGCTCTCCAGAACGACGTCGAACTCGTCCTGCTCCGCGGCCTCTTCGGCAGCGGCAGCCGGCGCGCCCGGGGCGGCGGCAACGGCGACCGGGGCGGCGGCGGTGACGCCGAACTCCTCCTCGAACGCCTTAACGAACTCCGACAGCTCCAGCAGGGTCAGTTCCTTGAACTGGCCGAGGAGCTCTTCGGTGCTGAGCTTCGCCATGGTGGCGGTCCTTCCTAACTGTGGTACTTCGTGATCACTGATGGGGTACTACGGGTGAGATTCGCTTCAGCTGTCCGCTGCAGCGGTCTCCTCGGTGCTCGCCTCGGCAGGTGCCTCGACCGTGTCCTGCACGGCCGCCGCCTCGTCCGCCACTGCGTCCTGCACAGGGGCGGCGTCGGCCGGGAGCTTCTCCTGCAGCGCCGCGAACAGGCGCGCGGCCTGCGACAGCGGAGCAGCGAACAGCGACACCGCCTGCTGCGGAGCCGCCTTCATCGCACCTGCGAGCTTCGCGAGGAGGACCTCACGCGACTCCAGGTCAGCGAGCTTGCTGATCTCGTCAGAGCCGAGTGCCTTGCCTTCCAGCACTCCGCCCTTGATGACGAGATGGGGATTCGCCTTGGCGAAGTCACGCAGGCCCTTGGCCGCAAGCACCGGGTCGCCCTTGATGAAGGCGATGGCCGACGGACCCTGCAGCAGCGAGTCGAACGACTCGAAACCGGCGTCCTTGGCCGCGATCTTGGTCAGCGTGTTCTTCACCACGGCGTAGTTCACGTCGTCACCGAGCGCAGTCCGCAGTTGCTTGAGCTGCGCCACGGTGAGTCCGCGGTACTCGGTCAGCACGGCGCCGTTCGAGCTGCGGAACTCGTCCGTCAGCTCGGCGACTGCGGCTGCCTTGTCCGGCCTCGCCATGGGGTCTCCTTCTCTTGGCTTCCTCGCCTCGGACCCCTGGACACAAGAAAAACGCCCCTGCGCAGGCGCAAAGGGCGTGAAGAATGCAACTCACACTGTCTAAGCTCACCTGCGCGGGCCGCCCACTCGAGAGTGGGACCTTCAGTCACCCGGAGGCGACAACCAGCGGTCTTCGGCAGTAGACAGTGTGCCTGGTGTGCGCACCGTTAATCAAATCGGCCGTGGATGGGGCGGGATCCAGCGGTGCATCGCAGTAGCCGCCGCCCAACCCGTGGCCGCCATGATCACGATCGCCGGCCCCAGACCGAACATTGCTGTGGCACCCGCCAGCAGCAGTGGACCAGCGCCGTTGCCGGTGTCCGCGAACAACCTGAAAGCACCCAGGAACTGAGCGCGCCCGACCGCCGGCGACGCATCAGCTCCCAGCGTCATGATCACGCCCGCACCCAACCCGTTGCCGATCCCCATCAGCAGGGCGACCGCGGTCAGCGTCACCATGGTGTGGGTCAGCGGCAGCAGCAGGTGTGCCAGTCCGAGGACGAACATCGACGGTACGGCGACCCACTTGCGGCCGAGGCGGTCCATCACGGACCCGGCCGGATAGAACAGCAGCATGTCGACCGCGCCGGACAGCCCGAAGATGATGCTGGTGGTCTCCGGATCGAGCCCGATGTGCAGCGCCCACAACGGGATCACCACCTGACGCGACGCCCGGACCGCACCGACCAGCAGTGCCCCGACCCCGAGGGTCCGCAAGACCGGCAGGTGTTCCCGGATCACGGTCCATGTCGACTGCGCGACCACGGGCCGGCTGCCGCGCGTCCGCCGTACCGACTCGATGTCGGGCAGGCTGAGCAGGACGCCGCAGGCCAGGACTGCGGCGACGAAGTGGACCCAGTAGGCGCCGTCGGTGCCGAGGAAGCGCATCGCGAACGCGCCGAGGAACGGGCCGATGAAGGAGCCGATGCGCTGTACACCCCCGAGCGTGGACAGGGCGCGAGCTCGCATCTCGATCGGCACGGCCTCGCTCAGGTAGGCCTGCCGGGCCAGTCCCCAGACCGCGCCCGCGACGCCGGTGGCGCCGATCGCGATCGCGAGACCCCAGACCGTCGGGACGAGAAGGCAGGCGACCAGGGCCAGCGCGACCAGGCCGGTCGCGAGCAGCATCGCGTGGCGTTCACCGATCTTGCTGGTGAGCGCGCCGGCCGGGATGTCGCCGATGACCTGGCCGAGGCCCGCGGCCGCGACGACCAGCCCGGCCACCGCTACCGAGGCACCGAGGTGGGTGGCGGACACGGCCACGACCGGAGCGATCGCGCCCTGACCGATGCCGTAGAGCAGCGCCGGGAGGTAGACGGACGGAGCGATTCGCCACAGATTCATGAGGCCGGCCCGGAGGCGAGCGCCGTACGGCGGTCGCGCTCGGACTCGGTCGCCCCCAGCAACTCGGACACCGACCACGCCGCCGGGACGATCAGCTCGCCGAGCTCGTCCAACCGCTCCGCCGGCATCCGCAACTCCGGGCCGGAGATCGACAAACACCCCACGGCCTGGCCCGAGTAGTCGAAGACCGGCGCCGAGACGGATCTGATCCCTGGAGTGCGCTCCGACATCGACTTGGCGAATCCTCTCTTCCGGATCTCGGCCAACTGGGCAGCCAGCACGTCGGGATCGGTGATCGTCTGCGGAAGCACCCGCTCGAGTGGAGCGGCCAGCACCTCGGCCTGCCGTTGCCACGGCGAGAACGCGAGCAGCACCTTCCCCGGCGCCCCCAGCGGCAGCGGCACCGGGATGCCGAACTCGGTGTAAGTACGGCGCAACTGGTGCCGGCTCTCGACCTGGTCGAGGACGACGCGTTGCCCACTCGGGAGCAGCTCATGCACGGCCGCGGTCTCCTCGGTCGCGTCCCGGAGCTCACGCAGGACCGGCATCGCGGCATCACGCAAGCCGGCCGGGATCCCGCCGCTGTGCGCCAACTGGACGACGAGCGGGCCGATCGCGTACCGGCGGTGTGCGGTCTGCCGGATCAGGCCGTTCTCCTGCATCGCGAGCAGCAGCCGGTGCACCGTGCTGGTGGAAAGGCCGGTGGCCCGGGCCAGGTCGCTGATGCCGAGGTCCGGCGTACGGGCGTCGAAGCAGCGCAGGATCGCCACCGCCCGGTCGATCGACTGCACCGACCCGCGGCGGAGCTCCTGTTCCTGCATAGCGGCAGGCTATCCCACGATGCGGGAAATGGACCCGGGTTCTCGGTAAGTGGACACTCCTGCCCCTAGGGTGCAAGGCATCGCCGATCACCTTGGGGAGCCGCATGTCCGTCCAGCTGGGATCCGTGAGAGTTGCTGAAGGCAACGAGGTTGCCGTGGTGGTCACGGAGCGAGGGGTGGCACTGGCCGCCGACCTGGGGTTCGACGGCGACGTGCTGTCGATCCTGCCCCGGGCCTCGCTGAGCGAGCTGGCCACCGCGTCCGGCGACTTCCGCGATCCGGCCGGCTTCGAGTTCGTCGCGCCGTACCGGCGTCCGCGCAAGCTCTGGGGGATCGGGCTGAACTACCTCGAGCACGCCGGCGACCTGTCGGAGAACGTGCCGACCGAGCCGGCGTCGTTCATGAAGGGCGATCACACAATCATCGGGCCGGGCGACCCGATCCCGGTGCCGTCGCAGAGCACCCGGACCACGGCCGAGGCCGAGCTCGGGCTGGTGATCGGCCGCGAGTGCTACCAGGTCGAGGAGGACGAGGCGCTCGACTACGTGTACGGCGTGGTGCCGGTGCTGGACCAGACCGCGGAGGACATCCTGGAGCGCAATCCACGGTTCCTGACCCGGTCGAAGAACTTCCCGGGGTTCTTCTCCTTCGGGCCGACGATCGTCGGACTGGACGCCGTCCTCGCGCACTGGGGTTCGCTGGACGCGGTCGAGGTGTCGACGGTGCTCAACGGCTCGGTGCACCGGAGCAACACGGTGTCGAACATTGCCTTCAGCCCGGCGTTCCTGGTCAGCTTCCACAGCAAGGTGATGCCGCTCTACCCCGGCGACATCATCTCCACCGGTACGCCGGGAGCCGTCCACATCAACCCTGCTGACGTGGCCGAGTGCCGGATCCCCGGGGTCGGCACGCTCTCCAACCCCGTGATCGCCGGCCGATGACCATCACCCAGTCCTGGCGATCCATCGACGCCTGGCTGACCCGGCACGCTCCGGCGACGTACGCCGTACTCGCGCCGCCGGCAACAGACGCGGAGCTCGCCGCGATGGACCTGCCGCCCGAGGTCGTCGAGTCCCTCCGCTGCCACAACGGGCTGACGGCGACCTCCAATACGTCGACCTCCGCCCCGGTCCCACCTACGGCCAACTCGCACAAGACCTCGGTCAACGACGAGGTCTTGGTCCCGGCTTTCCGTCGGGATGGGTGACCCGGACCAAGGTCAGGAAATCCTCGAGGCCCTTGAAGTCGTCGGGATTGACAGTGAAAAGAGGCAGGCCTTCGGCGATGGCGATGCTGGCGATCATCAGATCGGCGACGCGACCTCGCGGCGACCGGCCGGCGGCAACGACAGCGGCGCACATCCGTCCATAGATCCGGGCGGCGTCGGCACCGAACGGGATCGGATCGAATTCGTTCTCCGCACGCTGAAGGACGTCCATCCGCAGGGCGCGCTCCAGGTGCTCGTCGTACTCGTTCTGCTCGTCGTTGCCTCGGACCTGATGCGGTCCCGCAGACAGTTCGGCCAAGGTGACAGCGGTGATCGCCATTTCGTCCGGCAGTTCGACAGGGTCGATCCCCTCCCGCAGGATGACCACGTTGGTGTCGAGCAGTCCCTGCTGGTGCTCACCGGGCATACGGGTCGTCCAGTTGGTGATCAGCGAAGGCGTCCTGATCGGCCCGGAAGTTTTCCAACGAGATCCTCGGGGCCGTGCGCGACATGGCGGCGAACTCGTCACGCGGGACGAACCGACGCCGGCGGCGCAGCGGGATCAGCTCGCCGATGCGGTGTCCGTCCCTGGTGACAGTGAAGGACTGACCGTTCTGGACAGCGTCCATGATTTCCTTCGATCGCGTCCGCAGGTCGCGTTGTGTGATCTCCGGCTGTCCGTTCATGCGAACAGGCTACCTGGTTGTGCCACAGGGTGCTACCTCGTAGCACCCTGTGGCAGGTACATCAGCCCAGGACGGCGAGGGCGTCGATCTCTACCAGCATGGTTTCGAGCGGGAGGCCGGTGAAGACGGTGGTGCGCGAGGGCAGGACGCCGCTGGGGGTGCGCGCTCCCACGAACTCGGCGTACGCCTCGTTCATGGCGGCGAAGTCGTCGCGAGTGGTGAGGTAGACGCGAATCATCACCACGTCGTCGAAGCTGCCGCCGCCGGCGGACAGGATCGCCTCGACGTTCTGCAGCACCCGGGTGGTCTGGCTCTTCACGTCACCGGTGTGGACGAACTCGCCGGTGGCCGGGTCGACCGAGCCCTGGCCGGACACCTGCAGGATGTTGCCCTTGCGCACACCCTGCGAGTACACCGGCAGCGGCGCCGGCGCGTCGGTGGTGGAGACGGCGGTCTTGTCGGACATCAGCGTCATACCTCTCAGTTGTAGTCAGTACTGATCGCTCGCGTGGTGGCGAGCAAGTCTGGCAGCAACTCCAGCACCTGCTCGTAGTTCAGCAGAACGTCGGGTACCGAGACGGACACCGCCCCGACGATCCGGCCGTCGCGGTCGGCGACCGGCGCCCCGATGCAGTTGATGAAGGACTCGTGCTCGGCCCGGTCCTGCGCCCAGCCCTGCGACCGCACCTCGTCCAGCTCGTCCCGCAGTACGTCGGGATCGGTGATCGTCTGCGGTGTGAACGCGTGGTAGTCGATCGACGCCAGCAATGCCTCCCGCTGCCGCTTGGGCTGCGCCGCCAGCAGTACTTTCCCGACCGCGGTGCAGTGCAACGCGGCAGGTACGCCGACCTGCGAGTACATCCGCACCGACCGCACACTGTCCAGCTTGTCCACGTAGATGACCTCGCCGTTCTCCCACGCCGCGAGGTGCACGGTCTGGCCGGTCTTCTGGTTCAGCTGCCGCAGGTGCGGTGCGGCGACCGCTCGTACGACGTGCTGTTCGCGAGCCGCGTCCGCCAGCGAGAACAGTCGCGATCCCAAGCGGTAGCGGTGCGACTCGTCACGCCGTACGAACCTATCCGCTTCCATGGTCCGCAACAGCCGCAGCACGGTCGTCTTGTGGACGTCGAGCTCCGTCGCCAGTTGGTCCAGCGACCGCTCGCCCTCCCCCAGGCTGGCCAGGATCTGCAACGCCCTGGCGAGACTCTGACTCATGGCAGCGTCACACCCGACGGACCGACCTTGACCACCGCCCACTCCTCGTCAGAGCAGTCCAGCAGCTTCTGGCGTACGGCGGGATCCAACGGCGCAGCGTGGTCCTCCGGCACGGCCAGCACCGCTGCCGCACCGAGATGCCCCTGCCGCAGCCGCTGCTCCATCGGCAACCCCTGCAACGTCCCGGCCAGGAAACCAGCTGCAAACGCGTCACCGGCGCCGACCGGCTCGACCACCTCGACCGTCAGAGCAGGAACCTCGGTACGGCGACCGTCCGGCTCCAGCACGAGCGCAGTGTGCGCATCGTTCTTCATCACCAACGTGCACCGCGGACCAAGCAACTCACGCAGCTCTGCCGGATCACTGGTCCCTGCGAAGACCTCGGCCTCGTCAGCACCGATCAGTACGACGTCAGCCGCCCGCAGCACCCGCCGCAGCGGCTCCGGGTCCTTGTCCCGCCACAACGCCGGCCGCCAGTTCAGGTCGACGCTGAAGATGAAGTCCCGCGCGTCACCGGCCAGCCGCTCCAGCATCTCGGCGCACGTGCCGGAGATGGCTGCGGTGATGCCAGTCGTGTGCACCAGGTCTGCGCCTGCCAGCCGTTCACGCACCGCGGGCCGGTCCAGGAACGCCGGACTCATCGCGGACGCCGCCGAGCCGGAGCGGTAGTAGTGCATCCGCGAGCGACCGCCCGTCGTGTGCTTCACGTAGAGCCCGGTCGGCCGGTCCGGATCCGCCTCGACGCCTCCGACGTCGACCCCACGCTCCTGCAGATCACGCAATACGTGCCGACCGAACCCGTCGTCACCCAGCCGCGAGATCCAGCTGGTCGAGACTCCCAGCGCCGCCAGTCCGCCGGCCACGTTGCACTCAGCGCCGCCCACCGACCGCCGGAACGTCTCGACGTCCTCCAGCGGTCCACCCGTGTCCCCGGCGAGCATGATCATCGCCTCACCGAGACACACTGCACGTGAGACGACATCCGCCATCGGCGTTCTCCCGGAATGCTGGTCTTTGACTGGAGTTCGGGCGTGATGCTACAACCGTAGAGTCAGAATGCGCAATCACCGTTGCGTATTCTGCAATCTCAACCATCGCAGGGGATCAGATGCCAGCTTCGTACGACGCAGCAGCCCTCGCCGCATTTGCCGACCAGCAAGTGAGTTGGCAGGACAAGGCACTACCGCCCGCTTTCTGGGGCCGGACCGTCGCCGAGGTGCTGGCCGACAAGCCGCGGCTGTCGCAGCTGCCCACTCCCCTGCTGACCCTGTCCGCACCCGGCCTGCGCCACAACGTGGACACCCTGGCCCGCTGGTGCGCGAACCACGGCGTCGAGCTGGCGCCACACGGCAAGACGACGATGGCTCCCGCACTCTGGGCCATGCAGCTCGAGGCCGGCTCCTGGGCGATCACTCTCGCGAACGGCTTCCAACTCGGCGTCGCCCGCGCGTACGGCGTGAGCCGGGTGCTGATCGCCAACGCGATCATCTCTCCACTGCAGTTGCGCTGGATCGCCGACGAGCTCGCCGCCGACCCGTCGTTCGAGGTCCTCGTCTGGGCGGACTCGGTCCGGACGGTCGAGATCATGGAGGCGGCCCGGGCGGCGTACGTTGGCCCGGACGCACGACCCCTCGACGTACTCGTGGAGGTCGGCGGACTCGACGGGCGGACCGGCGCCCGCGACGCGGAGACCGCGGTCGCCGTCGGCGAGGCGATTGCAAACGCGTCGACCCTGCGACTGGCCGGCGTCGCCGGATACGAGGGTGCGATCGGCCACGGCGTCGAGGAGGCCGACCTCGAGACGGTGCGCGCTTACCTCCGCGAACTGGCCGGGATCCACACCCGGCTCAAGGGTCTGTACGACGCCGGCGTCGTACCCGTGGTCAGCGCCGGCGGCAGCCAGTACTTCGACGACGTCGCGACCGTGCTCGCGCCACTCGGCGAGGACGGCGCACGCGTGGTGCTCCGGTCGGGTGCGTACATCACCCACGACGACGGCATGTACCGCCGGATGTCCCCACTCGGCGAGTCTCCACGGACCGACGGGGACCGACTGGTTTCCGCGATGCACGGCTGGGTCCGGATCACCTCACAACCCGAACCGGGACTCGCGATCTTCGACGCCGGCCGCCGCGACCTGCCGTTCGACCAGGACCTGCCCGAGCCCCAACTGATCCGGCCGCGGGCCGACGGCGAACCGGTGCTGAAGGCGGCCGGGATGACTGTCGCCAAGCTGAACGACCAGCACGGCTACCTGCGGTTCGACGGCGACCCGGTGCTGATCGGCGACGAGCTCCGGGTCGGCCTCTCACACCCGTGTACGGCGTTCGACAAGTGGGGACTGATCCCGGTCGTGGACGACCCGGACGCCGCCGATCCCGTCGTGGTCGACCTGGTCCGGACCTTCTTCTGACATGGCCGACCTCCTGATCAGGGGCGCCACGGTCCTCGACGGCTCCGGCGCTCCCGGCGTACCGGCCGACGTCGCCGTCGACGGCGCCCGCATCGTGGCCATCGGCAACGACCTGCCGCCCGGCCGCCGGACGATCGACGCCGACGGGCTGGTGCTGTCGCCCGGCTTCATCGACATGCACGCACACTCCGACCTGCAGATCCTGGCGAACCCGGACCACACCGCGAAGGTCAGTCAGGGCGTGACGCTCGAGGTGCTCGGCCAGGACGGCCTCTCGTTCGCGCCGATCGACGACCCGACCCGGGCCGCGCTCCGGCGCCAGATCGCCGGCTGGAACGGCGAACCGGACGACTTCGACTTCACCTGGTCCACAGTCGCCGGGTACCTGGACCGTCTCGACCAGGGGATCGCCTGCAACGCGTCGTACCTGGTCCCGCAGGGCACGCTGCGGATGATGGTCGTCGGCACCGAGAACCGCCCGGCCACCCGCCCCGAGCTGGACGAGATGAAGCGCCTGCTTGCCGAAGGGCTGCAGCAGGGCGCCGTCGGGATGAGCAGCGGCCTCACCTACACCCCAGGCATGTTCGCGACCACCGGCGAACTCGTCGAGCTGTGCACCGTCCTGGCCGAGTACGGCGGCTACTACAGCCCACACCAACGCTCGTACGGCGAGGGCGCACTGGACGCGTACGGCGAAATGGTCGAGGTGGCCCGGCAGTCCGGATGCGCCCTGCACCTCACGCACGCGGTGATGAACTTCGAGCCGAACCGCGGTCGCGGCGCCGACCTGGTCGCGATGATCGACAAGGCAGTCGCGAACGGCGTCGACGTCACCACCGACACCTACCCGTACTTGCCGGGGGCAACAACCCTTGCGGCGATCCTGCCCAGCTGGACGGCTGAGGGCGGGCCGGACGCGCAGCTGTCCCGGCTCCAGGACACGGAGTCGCGCCGGCGGATCGCCCACGAGATGGAGCAGCTCGGCTCGGACGGCTGCCACGGCTGCGTGACCGACTGGAACACCATCGAGATCGGCGGCGTGAAGAACCCGGCGCTGAACGACGCCGTGGGCAAGACCATCGCCTCCCTGGCCGCCTCGGGCAGCCGGCAGCCGGCCGAGGTGTTCTTCGACCTGCTGGTCCGGGACAACCTGGCCACCTCGATCCTGCAGCACGTCGGACACGAGGAGAACGTCCGGACGATCATGCGGCACTCGAGCCACACCGGCGGCTCGGACGCGATCCTGGCCGGCGCGAAACCGCATCCGCGCTCGTGGGGCACGTTCCCGCGCTACCTCGGCCGGTACGTGCGTGAGCTCGGCGTCCTGGAGCTGGCCGACTGCATCCATCACCTGACCGGCCGACCGGCCCGGCGGCTGCGGCTGACCGATCGCGGGCTGGTCCGGGAGGGGCACTACGCGGACCTCGTGCTGTTCGATCCGGACACCGTCCGCGACACCGCGACCTTCGACGATCCCCGCCGGCAGGCCGAGGGGATCCCGTACGTGTTCGTCAACGGAGTGGCCGTCATCGACGACGGGCGCCGTACCGATGCACTTCCCGGCGGCGCTGTCCGCCGTACTGCCTAGAGAGGACGTTTCATGCTGGACTTGCTGCGCGCCGACCGGGTTCTGACCGTTGTCCGGGCTCCGGAGATCAGTGACGCCCGCGACCTGTGCGCGGCGCTGGTCGCCGGCGGCATCCATGCGGTGGAGCTGACCTACACCACGCCGGACCTGCCCCGGCACCTGGAGCGGGCTGCGTCGACCGCCGCCGAGACGGGTGCGGTGGTGGGCGCCGGCACCGTGCAGACCGGTGCGCACGCGAAGCAGGCGATCGACGCCGGCGCGCAGTTCCTGGTCACCCCCGGCCAGGGTCCCGAGGCAGCCGCGATCGCCGAGGCTGCGCGGGCAGCCGGGATCCCTGTCGTACTGGGCGCGTTCACGCCTTCCGAGGTGATGACCGCGCTTGCCCTCGGCTCCGACGCGGTGAAGATCTTCCCGGCCCACCAACTCGGGCCGAAGTACTTCAAGGACCTCAACGGCCCGTTCCCTGGTGTGCCGCTGATCCCGTCCGGCGGTGTCAACGCCGGCAACGCCCGCGACTTCCTCGCTGCCGGAGCACTCGCGGTGAGCGCCGGTACGGACGTCGTCGCGCCGGCCGATGTGGTGGCGGGGAATTGGCAGGACATCACCGCCAAGGCGGAGGCGTTCTGCAAGGCACTGCAGTGAAGGTGACAGCGGTCGAGACCATCCGGCCGCGTGTGCAGTCCAACCTGTGCTTCGTCCGGTTGCACACGGACACGGGGCTGACCGGTCTCGGCGAGGCCTTCTTCGGCGCGGCTGCGGTGGAGGCGCACATCCACGAGACCGTCGCGCCGGTGCTGCTCGGTCTGGACGATCCGTCGCCACAACAGGTCGCCGTACTGCTGGCGCCGTACGTCGGTTATCAGGGCGGTGGCGCCGAGTTGCGCGGCAACGGCGCGGTCGACATCGCCCTGTGGGACCTGATGGGTCAGGCGACCGGGTTGCCGTTGGCGCGGCTGCTCGGTGGACCGGTGCGGGATCGCATCCGGACGTACAACACGTGTGCGGGCGGGCGTTACATCAGTACGTCGACGCGGCAGAACTCCTCGAACTGGGGCCTGCCGGACGACGCCGGCGAGTACGAGGACCTGTACGCGTTCATGCACCACCCGGCCCGGCTCGCCCGCGAACTGTGGGACGAGGGCACCCGCGGGATGAAGATCTGGCCGTTCGACCAGGCTGCCGAGGAGAGCAACGGCACCGACATCTCGCCGCGCGCGCTGGCCGCCGGGCTGGACATCGTCGAGGCGATCCGGGCCGAGGTCGGGCTCGAGATGGACCTGATGATCGAGCTGCACGGCCTGTGGACCCGGACCGCGGCCGCCAAGCTCGCGCGGGCGCTGACTGAGTTCCGCCCGTTCTGGATCGAGGATCCGCTGCGTCCGGACGCCGCCGACGCACTCGGAGCGCTCCGTGCGGAGATCGACGTACCGATCGCGACGGGCGAGACCTGTATCGGGCGGCGTGGCTTTCTGCCGCTGTTCCAGCGTGGCGCGGTCGATGTCGCGACGCTCGACATCGGCTGGACCGGCGGCATCACCGAGGCGGTGAAGATCGCTTCCCTCGCGGACGCGTTCTCGGTCCCGATCGCACCGCACGACTGCACCGGCCCGGTCTCGCTCGCCGTCGCGACGCATGTGGTGTGCAGCCAGCCGAACGGGCTGATCCAGGAAACCGCTCGGTCTTTCATCCGCACCTGGTACGGCGAACTCGTCGAGGGGCTCCCGGAGCTGATCCCGGGCGAGGTCATCCTGCCGACCTCGCCCGGGCACGGTGTCCGCCTCCGTGACGACCTGGACGCCGTCTCGCGACTAACCGATCAGCTCTAGCACCGGCCCTTCGTGAAGTGCCCGGTAGACCTTGTCCCGTAGGGCATTCGCCTCCGCGTCGGTCAGGGTCCGGTCAACCGGCCGGAGGACCAGTCTGACCAGCACGTTCCGCTGACCCGGGTTCAACTGGAGC
This sequence comes from Kribbella sp. NPDC050124, assembly GCF_044460355.1. Classification (NCBI taxonomy): domain Bacteria; kingdom Bacillati; phylum Actinomycetota; class Actinomycetes; order Propionibacteriales; family Kribbellaceae; genus Kribbella; species Kribbella sp. NPDC050124. The sequence goes on along the minus strand of NZ_JBITJU010000004.1, from coordinate 251,837 downwards.
CGATCGCGTGCGGGCTGCGGCAGGTCGTCGTACGACGTCTCGCTGACGACGTCGACGGACTCCGCGGCGTCTGCGTCGGCACCGAGTGCGTTGCGGACCTTGTCGCCGATCGCCTCCGGTGACAGGTCAGCAGTCGCGTCCACGACCACGGACAGGTCGCGGCGGACCGGTGGCATCGACGAGACCGGCTTGTACGGCGACAGGTCGAGCATCTGGTCGGCCACCCGCGGATCCGTTGACCGGAGCAACCGGATGTCCCGGATGCCCTTGCGGAGCATCAAGAGCCGGTCCAGCCCCGGCCCCATGGCCAGACCGGTCCAACTGTCGTCCAGACCGGCCTTCCGGAGGACCTGCGGCGCCGCTACACCGCACTCGCCGATCTCGATCCACTCGTCGTCCAGCAGTACGTCGATCTGACGGCCATGGATCGTGTAGGGGTGCACGGCGGGCACCGTGCGATACGTCTGGCCCGGCAGGACGGTGTCGACGAGCCGGGCGATCATGTCCTCCAGCTCCGGCTCGCCGAGCGTGACGTTCCGGCTGATCCGCCACAGGTCGAGCTGGTGCGGTGTACCGGTGTGCTGCCAGTCGACGGAGTCGCGGCGGTAGCAGATGCCTGCACAGATCATCAGTACGTCGGACGCCGTACCCGCTGCCAACTCCCGCAGCGCGGGCGGGATCATCGCGGACGTGTGGCTGCGCAGCACCTCGCCGCCGGAGGCGTAGCGGGTGTAGCGGGCTTCCCGGGTCACCGCGTCGGCGGCGTACCCGAGGTTGTCGTAGTTGTCGGCCAGCGGGACGACGGGATGATCGCGTCTGGTCCAGATCTCGGTGTACGGCCAGGCCTGGCCGAGCGCCGTACGGATCGAGTCGACGATCAGCTGGACGGCGTGGGGTCCGTGGGCCGGGTCGGTCAGGTCGCGCAGGGACAGGGCAGCGTGCAGTTCTTCGATGGTGATCGACATCGGAGTCTCTCCAAGGGTGACGGTCTCGACGGGGGTCCACCCCGGTCGGCCGCGGTCCTCAGGAGAGAGCGCAGCAGCGGCTCACCCCGTCGGCACCGTCGTGCCGGCCGGGGCGCAGAAATCGCCGCCCGTACTGCGTCATGCGACCAGGATACCCGGTCACCCGCAGGGTTCTCCTGTGGAAATTTTCTGCCCGGAGCACCGGGCCGGTGCGACGATGGGGCGCATGCGATGGATCGACACGCTCGAAGCCGCGGCCGCCGAGAAGCTCCCGGAGGCCGTGCACCGGTACTTCCGGCAGGGATCGGCGGGCGGGATCAGTGCCGGTGAGGCCGTCGAGGCGTGGTCGGCGTACCGGTTCCGGCCTCGGGTGCTGCAGGACGTGTCCACGGTCTCAGTGCGGACGACGGTGCTCGGCACGCCGGTCGACGTACCGGTGCTGGTCGCGCCGTCGACGCTGCACCGGATGGCGGATCCCGACGGCGAGGTCGCGACGGCGACCGGCGTCGGCGGGGCGGGGTCGCTGATCGGCTTGTCCAGCAACGCCGGGACGACGTTCGCCGATCTCGGTGCGACCGGTGTGCCGTGGTGGCTGCAGATCTACGTCGTGCGGAACCGGTCCGTGACCGAGCGGATGCTCGACGCCGCGGTGGAGGGTGGGGCGCGGGCCGTCGTACTGACCGTCGACACGCCGGTCGTCGGTCGCAAGAAGGGACTCCGGCGAGACGGTCTGGGATCTCACGGAGCCTGGTCAGTGGCTCGCGAACCTGCCCTCGGGCGACTGGAGCGACGACGATCTGGCCAAGGCAGATGACTTGGGTCCGGATGTGATCGGCTGGCTGGCTGACCGCACCGGACTGCCGGTGGTGGTGAAGGGCGTGCTGCGTGGCGATGACGCCAAGCGCTGTGCGGACGCGGGCGCGGCGGGCGTGATTGTGTCGAACCACGGCGGCCGCCAACTCGACGGCGCGATCCCTACTGCGCAGGCGCTGCCGGAGGTTGCGGAGGCGTTGGCCGGGACGAGCACGGAGGTCTATGTCGACGGCGGGATCCGGCGTGGCGAGCACATCCTGGCCGCGTTGGCGCTCGGCGCTCGGGCAGTCTTCGTCGGCCGCCCGGCGCTCTGGGCACTCACCGTCGGAGGGTCCGCTGGGGTCACTCGGCTGCTCACGGAGCTCGGCGACGAGTTGGAACACTGCCTGCGCCTGGTCGGCTGTCCGACGCCCGCCGACCTCACGCCGGACCTCGTCACCCGGCACTTCAGGGACTGATTCCAGTGGACAGCCTGCGGATCGTCACGCTGAACGCCTTCCCGGCCGGCTACCGGCTGGTGCACGACTTCGCCGAGCGGAACGGTCACGAGATCGCGCTGGTGGTCACGCTGCCGCACTCCGACCGGTACGGCGCCTCGATCCGCCCGCTGGTCCTGGACCTGCCGTCGCAGAGCAATGTGCTGATCACTTCCAAGCTGCGGACGGTGGCAGCGCCGGCGATCGCGGCGCTGCAGCCGGACGTGATCATCTCGGCCGCGTTCCCGCGGCTGATCCCGCCCGAGATCCTCGAGGTCCCCAAGTACGGCGCGATCAACTGCCACCCGTCACCGCTCCCGGCCGGGCGCGGGCCGACGCCGCAACGGCTGATCTACGAGGGTGACGACCGGGTCGGCGCGACCGTGCACCGGACCGCCGCCGAGTTCGACAGCGGGGCGATCCTCGCGCGACGCATCGCACCGCTGCCGGAGGACCTCAACGGAACCGGCATCATGCAGACCTGGCGCATCCTCCTCACCGAGTGCCTCGACGAAGCCGTCCCCCGCCTAGTGGCCGGCGACCCCGGCCTCCCCCAGGACCCGGCCGCAGCCACCGAGGCCCCCTTCTTCACCGACGCAGAGCACTTCCTGGACCTGACCGAGCCCGCCCACGTCATCCGCCGCAAAGCCGCCGCCCTCAACGTCACCTCCCCCGCAGCCCGCCTCCACCTCAACGGCACCACCCACACCATCATCCGAACAGACCCCGCCCCCGGCACCTCCTCCGCCCCTCCCGGCACCGTCCTGGCCGAACACCCCAACGGCTGGACCCTCCAAACCGCCGACCACCCCCTCCGCCTAACCCAAGCCCTCCCCTGACCCCCCACTGGCGGGTTCCGTCACCCCTGACCTGCTACAACAACCCACCCACCACAACCCACATCGGCTAAGCCCCGCCCCCAACCCCGCCTCCCGCCAGCGCCTCAGCCCCGGCCTCCCCTGACCCACCCCTCGCAGGTTTTGTCACCGCTCAGGTGTTGTGCAACAGGCCATCCGTCACATAAGCCGTCAGTGGGCCCAGAAATGCAGTACGGCCCCGGAGTGAGCTCCGGGGCCGTACTGGGGTTTGTGGATCAGGCGTCTGCGTTTTCCTCGGTGAGGTTGCGGGTGAGGTTGGGGTCAACCTGGACACCCGGGCCCATCGTGGTCGAGAACACCGTCTTCTTGATGTAGCGGCCCTTCGAGCTGGCCGGCTTCAGCCGGAGGATCTCCTCCAGCGCGGCGCTGTAGTTCTCCACCAGCTGCGCCTCGTCGAAGGACGCCTTGCCGATGATGAAGTGCAGGTTCGCGTGCCGGTCGACCCGGAACTCGATCTTGCCGCCCTTGATGTCGGACACGGCCTTGGCCACGTCCGGGGTGACCGTGCCGGTCTTCGGGTTCGGCATCAGGCCACGCGGACCGAGGACGCGGCCGAGCCGGCCGACCTTGCCCATCAGGTCGGGGGTGGCGACGACGGCGTCGAAGTCGAGCCAGCCGTCGGTCACCTTCTTGATCATGTCGTCGTCGCCGACGAAGTCGGCGCCGGCGGCGCGTGCGGCCTCGGCCTTGTCACCGGTGGCGAAGACGAGGACCCGTGCCGTCTTGCCGGTACCGTGCGGAAGGTTGACGGTGCCGCGCACCATCTGGTCGGCCTTGCGGGGGTCGACCCCGAGGCGCATCGCGACGTCCACGGTGGAGTTGAACTTCTTGCTGCCGGCGGCCTCCTTGGCCAGCCGGATCGCCTCGATCGGCGTGTACAGCTTGTCGAAGTCGATCTTCTCCGCGACTGCGCGGTAGGCCTTGCTGCGCTGTGCCATTGCTGTTCCTCTCTGGGGTGTGGTCCACGGGCGGCGCTTTCGCCCTGCCACAACTGCGTGAAGTTTGCTGCTGGTACGGCGACCAACCGGTCAGCCGGCGTGGTTCGTCGTACCGGGGGCCGGTCTCAGCCGTCGACGGTGACGCCCATCGAGCGCGCGGTGCCCTCGATGATCTTCATCGCGGCGTCGATGTCGCGGGCGTTCAGGTCCGGCATCTTGGTGGTGGCGATCTCGCGGACCTGGTCCTTGGTGATCTTGCCGACCTTGTCGCGCTGCGGGACGGCCGAGCCCTTCTGCAGACCGGCGGCCTTCTTGATCATCTCCGGCGCCGGCGGCGTCTTGGTGATGAAGGTGAAGGAACGGTCTTCGTAGATGGTGATCTCGACCGGAACCACGTTGCCGCGCATGGACTCCGTCTGGGCGTTGTACGCCTTGCAGAACTCCATGATGTTGACGCCGTGCGGACCGAGCGCGGTACCGACCGGCGGCGCCGGCGTCGCGGCGCCGGCCTGGAGCTGCACCTTGACCAGGGCAGCGATCTTCTTCTTCGGAGGCATTCTTCGGGTCCTTAGACTTTCTGGATCTGACTGAAGCTGAGTTCCACCGGGGTCTCCCGGCCGAAGATCTCGACCAGCGCCTTGATCCGCTGGGCGTCGGCGTTGATCTCCGTGATCGTGGCGTGCAGGGTCGCGAACGGCCCGTCGACCACCATGACCGAGTCGCCGACCCCGAAGTCGGCCACCTCGACCTTCTTCTTGGCCGCGGTCTTGGTGGGTGCGGCGCCGGCTTCGGCAGCCGCCGCCTCGGCCGCCGCCACGACGGCCGGAGCGAGCATCTTCTCGACCTCTTCGAGGCTGAGCGGTACGGGCTTCTGGCTGTTCCCGACGAAGCCGGTCACCGACGGCGTGTGCCGCACGGTCGCCCAGGACTCGTCGGTCAGGTCCATCCGGACCAGCACGTAGCCGGGGAGCACGGTGCGCTTCACCATCCGGCGCTGCCCGTTCTTGATCTCGGCGACCTCCTCGGTCGGCACGATGATCTCGAAGATGTAGTCCTCCATGTTCAGGGAGGTGATCCGGTTCTCCAGGTTGCTCTTGACCCGGTTCTCCATCCCCGAGTACGTGTGCACCACGTACCAGTCGCCGAACTGCGAACGCAGCCGGCTGCGCAGCTCCTCGAGCGGGTCGCCCGGCTCCTCGGGCTCCACGTCCTCGTCGTCGGCCTGCGCGGCCGCGGCCGCGGCGGCGATGGCGTCCACGTCGGCGTCGTCGTCGGCCGCCGTACCGGTCTCGTCGTCGTCGGCGTCAGCCGAGGAGAAGACCAGCTCATCGTCGGCCGGCTCCTCGTCGGTGTCCTCGGGCGCCGTCTCGGCGGTCTCGGCGGCGAGCTCGTCGGCGGCCTCCTCGACGTCGGACGCGGTCACGACCTCGTCGTCCTCCGCGGCGTCCGCGGCGGCGACCACCACGACCGGCTCGTCGTCGGAGTCGTCGTCGTCCGCCGGGCCGTCCTCGGCCTCGTCGTCGGCGGAGTACTCCTCGTCGTCGTCCTCGTCCTCGTCCCCGGCGTCGCTGTCCTCGTCGTCGAGGTTCGCGAACGGGTCGTCGTCATCGTCACCGAACAGGTCGTCATCGTCGTCGGTGTCGTTCTCGTCGAAGTCGAGATCGAGGTCGTCGTCGGAGTCAGCGGATACGTCGAACTCGTCCTCGTAGTCGAGGACCTCGTCGTCGCGCTCGGACACGTTGTACTCCGTCATCTCTGCATCGGGTCTTGTCTGGTTCTCTGCTGCGGGTCGGGTCACGGCCCCGGACCCCCGGCGAGTGCGTTCGTGGGCGGCTGCGAACTCAGCCGAAGATCTTGAACATCGCCCAACCGAAGGCGAGGTCGAGGACCGAGACGATCGCGATGACGAACACCACGAAGGTCAGGACGACCACGAAGTAGGTGGACAGCTGCTTGCGAGTCGGCCAGACGACCTTGCGGAGCTCGGCGACCACCTGGCGGTAGAAGCGCAGCAGGCGGTTGCCCGACTTGCTCTCCGCAGGTTTGCCGGCGCCGGACGGTGCCGGGGTGCGCGTCTCCGTCACGACCTGACCTCTTTCGCTAGCGGCGGCCTGACCGGCCCTGCGCCGGTCAGGATTTGCAGGGCACGAGGGACTTGAACCCCCAACCTTCGGTTTTGGAGACCGATGCTCTGCCAGTTGAGCTAGTGCCCTCTGCAATCCTCCGGACGCCGCGGGACCTGATCTCGGGCATGCCGATTCAGGGCCACCAACGCCCGGACTAGAAGAGTGTACGGGGTCGAAGCCACCTGGTCGAACTGAGGCCCCTACCCGCACGACCCAGCCGGGCGTCGCACCGCGACCAGAACCATACAGCCTCCATCGGGTCCCAACGGACCACACCCCGTGCGTGTTCCCGGGATCACAGCTTCACGACCAACTCCTCCACCGGGGGTCCCGAACCACCGACGGTCGACGCACCCGGTGACGGCGGGGGTGAACACCGATCCAGAACCGATCCAGCCCGGCCCAGAACCGGTCCAGCCCCACCCCCGTGCCGGTCGGGGCGGAGTGGTGCCAGGATGGGCAGCATGGGTTCCAGGGTTTCGGCGCGGATCGGCGCCATCAGTGAGTCGGCGACGCTCGCGGTCGACAGCAAGGCGAAGGCGCTCAAGGCGGCCGGACGGCCGGTGATCGGGTTCGGCGCCGGCGAGCCGGACTTCCCGACGCCGGACTACATCGTCGAGGCGGCGGTCGAGGCCGCCCGCGATCCGAAGAACCACCGCTACAGCCCAGCCGGCGGCCTGCCCGAGCTCAAGCAGGCGATCGTCGACAAGACCAAGCGCGACTCCGGCTACGAGGTCGAGGCGGCCCAGGTGCTGGTCACCAACGGCGGCAAGCACGCGGTCTACAACACGTTCGCGACGCTGCTCGACCCGGGCGACGAGGTGCTGCTGCCGGCGCCGTACTGGACGACGTACCCGGAGGCCATTCAGCTGGCCGGCGGTGTGCCGGTCGAGGTGCTCGCCGACGAGACCCAGAACTACTGCGTCACCGTCGAGCAACTCGAGGCGGCCCGGACCGAGAAGACCAAGGCCCTGCTGTTCTGCTCGCCGTCGAACCCGACCGGCGCGGTCGACAGCCCGGAGGCGATCGAGGCGATCGGCCGCTGGGCGCTCGAGCACGGCCTCTGGGTGATCACCGACGAGATCTACGAGCACCTGACGTACGGCGACACCACGGCGACGTCGATCCCCGTCGCCGTACCGGAGCTCGCAGACAAGACCGTCGTACTCAACGGCGTCGCCAAGACCTACGCGATGACCGGCTGGCGGGTCGGCTGGATGATCGGCCCGAAGGACGTGATCAAGGCCGCGACGAACCTGCAGTCGCACCAGACCTCCAACGTCTGCAACGTCGCGCAGCGGGCCGCGATCGCCGCGCTGACCGGTGACCTGACCGCGGTCGACGAGATGAAGACGGCGTTCGACCGCCGGCGCCAGACGATGGTCCGGCTGCTGAACGAGATCCCCGGGGTCGACTGCCCGGAGCCGACCGGCGCGTTCTACGCCTACCCGTCGGTCAAGGGCGTGCTCGGCAAGGAGATCAACGGGCGGACGCCGGCCACGTCGGCGGAGCTGGCCGAGATCATCCTGGACGAGGCCGAGGTGGCCGTCGTACCGGGTGAGGCGTTCGGCGCGCCCGGGTACCTGCGGCTGTCGTACGCGCTCGGCGACGCGGACCTGGCCGAGGGTGTCGGCCGGATCGCCAAGCTTCTCAGCTGAACTCTCGGGGCCGTCCATCCACAGGGTGGACGGCCGATTTCTGTCCGGGCGCTGTGGATCGGTAACCTTCTGTGATGACGCATCGGGATCTGCGGGTGCTGCCGAAGGCGCACCTGCATCTTCACTTCTCGGGCTCGATGCGGCACCTGACGCTGGTCGAGCTGGCGGACAAGCACGGCGTCCGGTTGCCCGACGCGCTGCGCACCGACTGGCCGCCGGAGCTGTCCGCGGCCGACGAGCGCGGCTGGTTCCGGTTCCAGCGGCTGTACGACATCGCCCGCTCGGTGCTGCGCACGGAAGACGACGTACGGCGTTTGGTCCGGGAGGCGGCCGAGGACGACCGGGCCGACGGATCGCGCTGGCTCGAGATCCAGGTGGACCCGTCGGGGTACGCGAACCGCTTCCACGGCATCACCGAGTTCACCGACCTGGTCCTGGACGCGGCCCGGGACGCGGCGGCGTCGACCGGCATCGCGGTCCAGGTCGTGATCGCGGCCAACCGCACCCGCCACCCGCTCGACGCTCGGACGCTGGCTCGACTCGCTGCGCAGTACGTCGGACGCGGAGTGGTCGGGTTCGGGCTGTCGAACGACGAGCGTCGTGGGACGACGTCGGAGTTCGCCGCGGCCTTCCGGATCGCGCGGCACGCGGGGCTGCTCGCTGCGCCGCACGGTGGTGAGCTGTGTGGCCCCGCGACCGTCCGTACCTGCTTGGACGAATTGGGTGCCGGGCGCATCGGTCACGGGGTGCGCGCTGTCGAGGATCCCGACCTGCTGAAGCGTGTCGTCGACGCACAGGTGGCCTTGGAGGTCTGCCCGGCGTCCAACGTGTCCTTGGGGGTTTATCACCGACCGGAGGACGTCCCGCTGCGGCAGCTGTACGAAGCGGGTGCGCGGATCGCGCTTGGCGCTGATGACCCTCTGCTCTTCGGGTCGCGGCTGGCCGAGCAGTACGAGACAGCTCGGACGGTCCACGCCTTCACCGACGAGGAGCTGGCCGACCTCGCCCGCGGCTCGATCCTGGCCTCGACCGCGCCGCCCGAGGTCCAGAAGGCGTTGCTCGCTGACATCGACAACTGGCTCGGGGTGAGCAGTCCGGCGGCAGTTCCGTCGTACTAGCTGAAAATGCCGGAAGAGTGCCGGTTCGGTTCCTAGGCGGGTCATTGTCCGGGGGCTCGGGCGGGGATTACGTTCTGTGCATGACGCCGACGAAGATCCTGCTGCCAGAGGACGAGCTGCCGACCCGTTGGTACAACGTGCTGCACGATCTGCCGACGCCACCACCGCCGGTGCTGCATCCGGGCACCGGGCAACCAGTGGGGCCGGACGATCTGGCGCCGCTGTTCCCGATGGACCTGATCCTGCAGGAGGTCTCCCAGGATCAGTACGTCGACATCCCCGGTGAAGTGCTGGACGTCTACCGGCTCTGGCGACCGAGTCCGCTGTATCGGGCGCATCGGCTGGAGAAGGCGCTCGATACCCCGGCGCGGATCTATTACAAGTACGAGGGCGTCTCGCCGGCCGGGTCGCACAAGCCGAACACCGCTGTGCCGCAGGCCTTCTACAACGCGAAGTCCGGGGTCCGAAAGCTCACCACCGAGACCGGCGCCGGGCAGTGGGGGACGGCGCTGGCGTTCGCGTGCGCGCAGTACGGGCTGGAGTGCGAGGTCTGGCAGGTGCGGGCGTCGTACGACCAGAAGCCGTACCGGCGGACGATGATGGAGGTCTTCGGCGCGACCGTGCACCCGAGCCCGTCGGAGCTCACCGAGGCCGGGCGGAAGATCCTGGCCGAGGACCCGTCGTCGACCGGGTCGCTCGGGATCGCGATCAGCGAGGCGGTCGAGATGGCGATCCAGGATCCTGAGGTGCACTACGCGCTCGGGTCGGTGCTCAACCACGTGCTGCTGCACCAGACGATCATCGGCGAGGAGGCGCTGATCCAGCTCGCGATGGCCGGCGAGACACCGGACCTCCTCGTTGGGTGCACCGGTGGTGGGTCGAACTTCGGCGGTCTGGCGTTCCCGTTCCTGCGGGAGAAGTGGGCCGGGCGGATGTCGCCGGTCGTCCGCGCGGTCGAGCCGGCGGCGTGCCCGTCGCTGACGCAGGGGACGTACGCGTACGACTTCGGCGACACGATCGGGATGACACCGCTGATGAAGATGCACACCCTCGGCCACGACTTCGTCCCCGACCCGATCCACGCCGGCGGCCTGCGGTACCACGGGATGAGCCCGCTGATCAGCCACCTCTACGAGACCGGCGAGCTCGAGGCCGTCGCCAAACCGCAGTCCGAATGCTTCGCGGCCGGCGTCCAGTTCGCCCGCACCGAGGGCATCGTGCCGGCTCCCGAGCCGACCCACGCGCTGGCCGCCGCGATCGAGGAAGCCCAACGCTGCAAGGAGTCCGGCGAGGAGAAGGTCATTCTCACCGCCCTCTGCGGCCACGGCCACCTGGACCTCGCCGCCTACAACGCCTACCTCACCGACACCATCACCGACCGCGCCTGGGACGACGCCGAAATCCAGTCCGCCGTCCAGCAGGCCCTCACCCGCCTTCCAGTCCTCAGCTAACCGCCACCGCGCTTCCACCAGGGTTTGGGCCGCTTCGCCACGGCCGCCAACCAGTCGTCCGGAACGGCCCACCCCTTGGCGGCAATCGCCTCGAAGTACTGCGCTTTGAGGGTGTCCGGCAACCAGTAGGTCGCGCTGAGCTGGTCGGCGACTTCGAAGTACGACGTACGAAGTCCGTCGCTCCAGACCGTGGCCAGGTTGGAGCAGTACGCCAGTCGCACGTAGTCCCACCGGGCCTGGTCATCAGTCATGTCGTACGCCCGCTCGGTGGTCTGCAACAACCGTCGCTTGGGTCGCGGCTCCCGCTCGATCGCGTCGATCAGCCCCTGCACCACCACCCGGTCGTCAGTCATCTCGTCCGGCAACCTCAACCCCACCGGATCCAGCACCACCGGCCCCAACCGCGACCCCGCAACCTCCAAGAACACCTCCAACAACGCAAACCCCACCTCAGCCCGCCCAAACCCAGCAAGCTCCCCATGCAAAGTCGTCACCGCCTCCTCTGCCACCTGCCAACCCTAGATCCCGGCTCTCCCACTCCGCCGGGCGCTCCGCACCACGGCCTAGCTCTTCGGCCTCGGAGGTCCCGGGTATGAGATCGATCTGTCCCTTCGTCTGGGGTGCGTTTCGGCTTGGGGGGCTCTTCGGTGGGGCTATCTGCCCCGGGTTGCCCCGGGCTGCCCCGGTGTTCACGCTCAGCTAGGGCGGGTCCGGTGGTGATCTGCCCCGGTGCGGCGGTCCGACGCGGAGGTGGAGGGGCTGAAACGCCTTCTGGGGCGGGGATTTCGGGGCAGGGCGGGGCATCGTGGGGCAGTTTGGGGCAGATCATCCACAGACCCCTCCGACGAGGTCGCAGACGGTGTTTGGGCACCTACAGTTACCGCCATGCCAGAGCCCAACGAACTGCTGCGAGCCGCCCGGGAGCGGACCCCGTCGCGGCGCGCGCCCGGTGAGCAGATGTCCAGGGCCGAGCTCGCGGAGGCGGTCTGCACCTGGCTGTGGGAGACGACCGAGACGAAGTACGAGCTCGACGGCCACTACATCGCGAAGCTCGAACGCGGCGCGGTCCGCTGGCCGGGTGCGGCGTACCGGTCCGGCCTGCGCTTCGTGCTGAACGTCGCCGACGACAGCGAGCTCGGTTTCGTCCCGCCGGGTGGTCCCGGCACCGTCGACCCGGAGCCGGGCACCAGTTCGGTGCTCGGGATCGAGGACGAGCTGGTGCAGGCCGGCGACGAGTCGGTCGCCCTGCTCGCGCTCGCCGAGGAGTCGAACGTCGGCGACCTGACCGTCGAGCAACTGCAGGCCGACATCCTCCGCATCACCCAGAGCTATCTGCGGACGCCGACGAAGACGTTGTTCGTCCGCGCCCGCGCCGTACGGGACCGTGCCTTCCGGCTGCTGTCCGGACGGCAGTCACCGAACCAGGCCCGCGACCTGTACGCCACGGCCGGCTGGGCGCTGACGCTGCTTGGCTGGATGGCGGTCGACCTCGGCCGCCCCGACGTCGCCGAGAGCCATACGCGGACGGCGTGGGCCTGCGCCGACGCGGCCGACCACGACGACCTGCGGGCCTGGGTTCGCGCCACGCAGCACACGGCCGCGTTCTGGCAGGACGACTTCACCGCGGCGGCGGCGTACGCACAGGACGGTCTGCAATTCGCACGCGGCAGCTCGACGTTGTTCCTCGCGAGTGCATCCTCGGTCGACCTGGCCCGGTCCGGGCGCCACGCCGAGGCCCGTGAGGCCCTGGCGATCGCCATGCGTACGACGGTCCGGACCGACGTACCCGAGTTCGGCGGCCCCTTCCTGTGTACGCCGGAGCGCGCCGCCGGGATCTGGTCCGACGCACACCTGGCGCTCGGCGAAGCGGTGGAGACCTTGAAGCAGGCCGACCACGGTGTCTCGATGTTCGAGGCCGCGCCGCACGCGGTCCGCAACTTCGGATCGGAACGGATGGTCCGCCTTCAGCTCGCCAAGGCCCACCTGCAGCTCGGCGAGTTGGACGGCGCCACCGAAGCGGTCTCCGCCGTGCTCAGTACGCCGGTCGAGTACCGCGTCCGCCCGCTCATCCACCGCGTCAGCGAAGTCGCCGCCCTCACCCGCCTCAGCCGTCACGCCACCGATCCGAAGGCTCTCGCCCTCCACAGCTCGATCCGCGTCTTCATCCGGCACCCAGCCATTCGCGCAATCCCACGGCAAGTAGAGGAGTACTGATGCTCGAAGAAGTCCGCGACCACTGGTACTGGCGGCCCGGTTGGCGGCCTGATCGCAGCTTCTACGCCTGGCACTTCACCTTCGAAGGCCGCCCCGAGATCGCTGCGCTCCATGCGTCGTACGGCGATCTGCTCAACGACCTGCCCGGCTTCACCCCGGTACCGCTGGAGTGGCTCCACCTCGGCCTGCAAGGCGTCGGCTTCACGGACCGCGTGCCCGACGCAGACCTCGCCGACATCGTCGAAGCCACCCGCCGCCGCTTCGCCCGGATCGAGTCCTTCAAGGTCACCGTCGGCCCCGCCGTCCTCGACACCGAATCCATCCAGCTACCCGTCCGCCCGATCGAGCCCCTACAACACCTCCGCGACCTCACCCGCGCCGCCATCACCGACATCTGGGGCGACGACGCCGTACCAAAGTTCCCCGAACTCAACCCCCACATCACCCTCGCCTACTGCAACCACAACACCCCCGCAGCCCCCATCACCACCCGCCTCCTCACTCACACCCCCCACTCCACAGCCCTCTCCATCACCGCCCTCACCCTCCTAGCCCTCACCCGAACCCACCACCTCTACCACTGGAAGCCAGACCTGTCCCTCGACCTGTACTGACCACCCCACCAACAGCATTTGGTGGGGTTTCGTACTTCTAGCTGCCGTAGGCGCGGAGGTTGGTTAGGTGGGCTCGGGGGGTGCCGTTGGTGGTTTGGGTTACGAGGCGGATGGCGGTGGTTGTGGTGGTGACGGGGTGGTGGTGGGTGCGGTGGTGGTTGGCGGTGACGGTGGTGAGGGTTTGCCAGGTGCCGGAGGTGTCGAGGGCTTGGAGGTCGTAGGTGTGGAGGAGGGTGGGGAGGGCCTCGAAGGGGGTTCGGTGGTGGTGGAGGTTGATGAGGTCTTCTTCGACGTCGTCGTCGAGGATGACGACGATCTCGGTGAGGTCGACGGGGGTGGGCCAGGTGAGCTGGATCCAGGGTTCGGGGTCCCAGGCGAGGTCTTCGGAGGACCAGAGCTGAGGGCCGCCGTACGGGCGGGAGTAGCCGCCGACAACGTTCGTGGCGGCGTACGCTGTGGTCTCGCCGAGGCGGAGGCAGAGGCCGGCCCGGGGCAGGATGTGCTTCCAGGAGCGGAACTGCTCGGTCCACTGCTCGTCCGGCGCGGGGTCGCGGTGAGCGAAGAAGATCGTGCCGGGCAGCGCCGACGAGGCGGTGTGCACGGCGACCGCCGGGTTCTCCCGGAGTACGACGATTGCGTTGCCAACCCCTGGCCATTCGAGCGGTACGTCGATCCACCGCTTCTCGCCCGCCGGCACAGCGATCGTGCACGAGTCGAGGAGCGCCAACGGCAGGTAGTTCTGTGGCTTCAGCGGATCATGGAGCTCGACGGTGAGCGAGGTGTCTGAGGCGGCGTCGACCAGGAGCGAGAGGTCGGTCGGGGACGGCAGGACCATCGCGAGGTCGCTGCTAAGCGGCAGGGTCCCCGAGGACTCCTCCACAGCCGGTCTGGTCAACGTCGACGAGGCGGTGACGGTAGCGGTCAAGGCGAGGTTGGCCGGGTCGTCGTCGACAACCCCCAGAACCGAGGCGTCGGCGCGTTGCAGCGCCCGGCGCATCAGCTCGAAACGCTCGGTGGCCAGCTCCCGCGGCGTCAACCCGTTGCGCTGGGCAACGGCCGACGCGATCCCGACGGCCTCCCCCAGTACGGCGCAGGTCGCCATCACGCGCGTCGTACCGAAGGCCACGTGACTCGCGCTGATGTTCCGCCCGGCCATCCACAGGTTCGAAACGTTCCGCGAGTACAAAGACCGCAGCGGAATGTGGTAGTTCCCGTCCGGATGCCAGTGCTTCGACCCACGCTCGGCTGAGTAGACCCCACCAGGCGGGTGCAGATCGATCGACCACCCACCGAAGGCGACGCGGTCCTCAAACTCAGCCTGCCCAAGTACGTCGTGCTGCGTCAGCACGTGATCCCCGAGGAACCGGCGGTACTCGCGCTTCCCGGGCACCGCCCCGATCCACTCCAGCGTCAGTGTCTCGGTGTCGAAGCGCCCAGAGTTCTTGAGGTAGTCCCAGATCCCGTACACGACCCCTTGCAGCTCGTCCCGGATCCGTTCGTTGTCGTCGACAACGTCCAGCTCGCCACCCCACTCGATCCACCAGTACGAACAGCCGTTCATGTCCGACCGGATGATCCGGCGATCAGGGATGGCTGTCTCAGTGATGTCGCGAGCGAACGACGGCGGCACGAACCGCACCGGCGAACCGGTGTCCTTGGTGTAGAAGAGAATCGTGCTCCCCAGCGTGTTCCCGTCCGGAACCTCCGGAGCCCACGACTCGCCGTACAACGACCGCGGCTCCCGCCCGGTCGCGAAGTCCGCCCCCGCGAGGTACCCCACCAGCCCGTCGCCCGAGCAGTCCGCGAACATCGGGCTGTAGAAGGTGATCTCCTTCTCCGACCCCATCTGCCACCCGGTGACCGACCGGATCGTGCCGTCCGCGGCGTCCACGGTCCGCGCGTCCGTGTTCAGGAACAGGGAGATCCGCGGTTCCGCGCGTACCGCTTCCAGCAGGACGAGATCCCAGTAGTACGGGTTCCCCTCCGGGTTCCGGTACTGGTTCTCGACGAACAGCTCGCCCATGATCCCGGTCTCCCGGGCGAAGTGCTGGACGCCGTGCGCGGTCGCCCCGCACACCCACACCCGCACCTCGCTGGAGGAGTTGCCGCCGAGCACCGGCCGGTTCTGGACCAGCGCCACCGTGCTGCCCTGCCGGGCCGCGGCGATCGCCGCGCAGATCCCGGCGAGACCACCGCCGACGACGGTCAGATCGCTGTGGATGTCGAGCTGCTGCATATGTAGGCCTCTCAAGTGTCTGGATGTACGACCGGTTGTCCGGGACCGTTGGGGTGGTTGGCGGTGAGGTGATCGGGGACGCGCTGCGCGACCAGGACGAACAACAACCCGGCGGTCAGCACATCGCTGGCCCGCCCGGCGAAGAACTCGGTCCAGGTGGTCCCGTTCGGCGTCCCGGTGTCGAGCGTGACGTCGGCCAGCCGGGCGATCGGTGAGTCGACGACCCCGGTGATCGCGACCGTGAGCGCACCCTCGTCGGCCGACCGCTGCAGGAACTCGAGCGTGGTCTGGTCGGTCCCGGACCGGGAGATGACCAGCGCGACGTCGCCCTCGTTCAGCAGCCCGCCGCCGATCTGCGACGACTGCGGTCCGTCGAAGAACCACACCGGGATCCCGATCCGCAGCAGCCGGATGTACAGCTCCCGCGCCGGGATCGCGTCGCCCCACTCGCCGTAGATGTGCGTACGGCGAGCGCCGGCAATCGCATCCGCCACCCGGGTGGCCGCGGTCAGGTCGATCGCCGCCAACGCGTTCCGCAAAGCGTTCGCCTGAGTGGACGCAAGGACGTTCAGCACCTGCTCGGGTGGATCCGCCGGGCCGATCGCCAGCCCGATGTCACTCGCCCAGCCCGCCTCGAGGCCGCGGCCGATCTCCATCGCCAGCGCGGCGCGGAGTGCCGGGTACCCCTCGAACCCGAGCTGGGTGGACAGCCGGGTGACCGTCGCGGCCGAGGTCTGGGCGGCCTCGGCCAGCTTGGTGATGGACCCGCGGGCGACCTCGTCCGGGTTCGCCAGGATGTGTTCGGCGACGCGCTGCATGGCGCCGTGCAACTCCGGCAGCGCGCGCTTGACCAACTGCAACGGACTCGGGCTGCCGGCTCGCTCCATCGAAGAAGATCCCATCCCGTGATCATCACGTATAGACGAACTGGGCACTCGCCACACCGTCGGTGTCGCTGACCACCCGTACCCAGTGCGCACTGAACCCGGGCGGGAACACGTGCGTCCGGATCTGCCCCGGCTCGACGGTGAGCGACTCGACCGCGCCGAACCGCCCATGGCCGTGGAAGTCGATCTCCACGGTGATAACCATCGGCTCGTCGCTGAAGTTCTCCAGGTGCAGGCACTTCCCGTCGAAGCCTGTCATCAGGTACGGATCCGACGGCTCACCCGCGACCACCGGCGTCTCCCACCACGGCCCACCCCAACCGGCCGGTTTGCCGAAGCTCCACAGGTCGTCGGTCTTCCCGAACCACAGCCCGGACTGCGGTTCCGCTGTGGTCGGGTTCAGCCCGTGGCTCGGCGACGCGTTGTCCGCGCCGGCGACGAGCATCCCGCGCCAGGAGCAGAAGTCACCGAGCACCCACAGATGCGTGGAGATCGGCCGCACGCCCCAGATCCGGCCGCCGTACGCCCACGGCGAGAGCTCGTAGAACATGCCGTGGTGGTCCAGCAGCAGTCGCTCGTGCTCGACCTCCCGGATCCGCGGCCACTCGGTCTGCCACTTGTGGTCGAAGCAGTGCGACGCCTTCGGCAACCGGTACCGGGTCCATCGAGCGTCTGCCTCGGTGAACACCTCGAGGATCGCCGACGCCCGGTCCCATCCGGCGGCGAAGATGGTCCCGCCGAACTCGTGCCGCCCACCGATCGCGGTGTACGGGTCCTGCCGCAACACGGTCCACGAGGTCCCGTCGTACGACGCCAACCGTCCTCTCGACCGTACGCCGGCCCACTCGGGTTCGGCGTACTCGTTGGAACAGACGACGAGGCGGCCGAAGGACGTGTAGCAGTCCTTGTAGTGGACCTTCATCTCGCCGTCGGTGCCGAGCTCCTGGTTGAGGTCGAAGAGCTGCGTGCACTCGTACGTCGTCAGGTCGAGCTCGAGCAACTCGCCTTCCATCGCGAGCACGTACACGTGTGTGTCCGGCTTGGTCAGGTGCCGCGACGTCCCGCAGACCCGGAGCGGCTGCAGCTCAGGGATCGTGACGATCTTGTGGTCGGCCGAGATCACGTGCGGCCCGAGCACCAGCTGCGAGGTCGGGAAGTGCACGAACCGGTTCGTGTAGGTCCCGTCCACGCCGAGCGTCTCGGCGACGATCTCCATCGAGAAGTCGGCGTCGATCCGGCGCAGGCTGACCCCGGCGCCGGACGGCGCCTTGTGCGAGTTGTAGTTCTGGACGTAGAGCTTCCCGTTCCACGGCATCAGCGAACCGACACCGAGCTCGCTGCGCGGCGGACCGAAGTCGCCGATCTGCGCAAGATGCGGGAAGACACCGGACACGTTCATTTGATCCCCGTATGGGTCATGGCGGCGATGAACCGCCGTTGCAGGAACACGAAGACGAGCAGCACCGGGACGATCGAGATCGCGGAGGCGGCCATGGTCAGGCCGGGTGCGATCTGGCCCTGTTCGTCGACGAAGTTGGTCAGGCTGAGCGGCAGCGTGTAGCGGTCCGGGTTGCTGATCAGCACCAGCGGCGTCTCGTAGTCGTTCCAGGACCAGACGAACGCCAGGATGCCGAGCGCGCTCATCACCGGGGTCGCCAGCGGCAGGTAGATCCGGGTGAACACCTGCCACTCGTTCGCGCCGTCCATCCGGGCCGCCTCCGCGAACTCGGCCGGCTGGCTGACGAAGAACTGCCGCATCAGGAAGGTGCCGAGCACGGTGAACATGCCGGGCAGGATGAGCGCCCACAGCGTGTCGTAGAGCCCGAGCTTCTGGAAGTAGATGAACCGCGGCACCAGCAGCAGTTGGGCCGGGATGATCGCGGTCGCCAGGTACAGCAGGAACAAACGGTCCCGGCCCTTGAACGACATCCGGGCGAACGCGTAGCCGGCCATCGTCGCCGTGACCAGCTCACCGGCCACCCGCAGCACGGCGACGAACACCGACCGGCCGAACGCGGGCAGCACCGAGGTAGCGCCGCTGAGCACAGTCGTGAAGTTGTCCCACTGGAACGGATCCGGGATCCATTGCATCGGGATCCGGTAGGCGTCCACGTCCGGCTTCAGCGCGGTCGACACCATCCACGCGAACGGCGCCAGGAACGCGATCGCCAGGATCCACAACGGGATCCCCCACAGCCACTTCGACTTAGTCATTGAGGGCCCTCCCTCGCTGCGCGCGCCAGGTCACCAGGGTCAGAGCGAGTACGCCGAGGAACGTCACCAGGCCGATCGCCGACGCGTAGCCGAACCGGTAGAACTGGAAGCCCGTCTGGTACATGTAGTAGGAGATCGTCGTGGTCGCGTCGCCCGGACCGCCGGCGGTGATCAGCGCGATCAGGCCGAAGCCCTGGGACGCGCCGATGATCAGCGTCACCAGCAGGAAGATCGTTGTCGGCAGCAACGCCGGCCAGGTGATCACGCGGAACTTCGCCCACGCCCCGGCCCCGTCGATGTCGGCTGCCTCGTACAGCTGCTGCGGCGCGTCCTGCAGCGCGGACAGGTAGATCAGCGAGCAATACCCGACCCCACCCCAGACCGCCATCACGATCAGCGCCGGCAGCGCCCAGTGCGAGGACGCGAACCAGCCCGGCTGGATCCCGAACGTGTCCAGCACCTGGTTGACCAGGCCCGCCTTCGGGTTCATCAGCATCAGCCAGGTCATGCCGATCGCGACCACGTTGACGATGTACGGCAGGAAGAAGATCGCCCGCAGGACGGCGCGCCCCGGCAGCGGCCGGTTCAGCGCGATCCCGAGCGCCAGCCCGAGTACGACGGTCAGCGGCACGCTCACCCCGACGTACACCAGGGTCAGCAGCGCCGCCCGCCAGAACCCGGGGTCCTGGGCGATCGCGACGAAGTTGTCGAGGCCGTTGAAGGTGATGCCGCCGAGCCCGGACACCAGGTTCCAGTCGGTGAAGGCGAGCACGATCACGCTGACCAGCGGGATCAGCGTGAAGGCGACCACCCCGAGCAGGTTCGGCGCGATGAAGAGGAAGCCGATCCAGCCGCGCGGCCGGATCCCGGATCCTTGGGCGGCCCGGTCCGGCGGCGAGCCGGTGGTGACCTGGTCAGGGGCTGTGACTGTGGCGGTGGCCATCAGGAGCTCCTCTCGTTCCGGGCGATCGCCGCGTCGGCGAGGCGCCGTACCTCTCGGATCGCCACGCCCGGGTCCTTCTCGCCCAGCCAGCACAGGTCGCGCTGCTGCTTCACCGCGAGGCTGATCTCGGGGAAGCCGGTCAGCCGCGTGTCGGTCGCGAGCTTGGGGTCGGAGTCCAGGACGACGCGGCGGAACGACTCGACGTCGAAGTACTTGTCCGGCTCCTTGCCGAGCATCCCGCTGATCACCTGGTCGTCGGTGACGTTGCCGAGGGTCGGCAGCTTGCCGGCCTTGAGCATCGGCGTGGACCCTTCGGTGACCCAGAACTTCACGAACGCCCAGGCCGCCTCGAGTTTCGGCGACGTCGGGTTGACCATCACGAAGTTGCTGTAGCTGCCGCCGTTCCAGTCCTTGCCGTCGACCGTCGGGGGCGGCGCGAACGCGACCTTGAAGTCGTGCGGGTACTTCTTCGGGTCGTACAGGTAGCGCAGGTTGAACGGCGCGGTCGGCCACAGGTGGAACTCCTCGCGGAGGAAGGAGTTCTGCTGGTAGGCGTCCAGGTGCCGGGACAGCACCTCGGACTGCGGGAACGCGGACCCCTCGCGGATCATGTCCCGGCCGAGCCGGAGGCCCTGCTCGAAGTGCGGATCACCGAAGTTCGAGCGGTCGCCGTCGTACCAGTAGTTCGGGCCGAGGGCGATCCGGGCGACGTCCGGGATCGTGTAGGCGCCGATCGTCGACCCGGTGGTCAGGCGTTGCGCCGTCCGGCGGTAGTCCTCGATCGTCCACTGCCGCGGGAGGTCGAGGCCGGCCTGCTCCCGGAGCTTTTCGTTGAACAGCACGAACGCGGGCTCGCGGGCGGTGGCGAGCGCCTTCACCTTGCCGTTGTCGATGTACGCCCGCGGCTCGACCGTGTCCAGGAACGGCTTCAGGTCCGGGTCGGCGGTGACCCGGTCGGTCAGGTCCGCCGCCAGTCCGGACCCGGCCCGCAGCGCCATCGACGCCTGGGAGTAGGTGAAGTACACGTCGATGTCGAGCCCGCCCTGCAACGCGGTGTCCAGCTTGAGGTTGCCGCGGGCATCGTTCACGAAACGGGTGTAGTTCACCTTGTACTGCGGGAACTTCTGCTCGAACGCCTTCACCACGTCCGCCGGACCGGACGCGGCCGGCACGCCACCCCAGACCTGCAGCGCGCTCGACCGCGCGCCACCGGACGAACAGCCGGGCACAGCCGCCGCGGCGGCGGCCGCGCCCAGCCCGGCGAGCAGCTCCCGCCGTGAAAATCCTTTGCGCCTCACACTCCACCTCCCACCAGATTTCGCAAAAGATTAGCGAGAGGAGCGGAGCTTGCCTAGCCCTGGTGCAAATCTTTTTCAGGCGGAGCCGAAGAACAGGTAGTTGTGGCTCTCGACGGCTCGCCGACAACCAACTCCCGCGACCGAGGCGGGACAGCCGAGGACCACTACCCGTTCGTCGGTATGGCGACTCGCTGGGCTACCGCGTCACGGACGGTGCGGATCACCCACTCCGGATCCCCCATCACCTGCTGGTAGGTGAACCTGAGTACCAGCCAGCCGGCCGCAACCAGTTCGTCGTACCTCCGGCAGTCCCTGGCGAAGTCTCCGGCCGAGCCGTGGAACTCGTACCCCTCAGCCTCCAAGGCCACCCGCACCCGGCGATTCCCAAGATCCACCCGGGCACGGAAGCAGCCGGTGTCAACCAGGACCTGCGGTTCGAACCCGTCGATGCCGGCCGTCACCAGCAAGCTGCGCAGCATCGACTCCAGAAAGCTCTCGGAATGTCCGTTGGCGGCGGCCGCGACCTGAACTGCGTTTGGCCGCCCAGGTCCGCGCATCGCAGCAGCGGCTTCGATCAACCGGTCGCGGCTCAGTTCGCCGGTGGCTAGCGCGGCGTCAGCCACCGCAAGCGCTTCGCCGAACGGCAGGATCCGGGCGCAGCCCACCACCGTGCTGAGCAACGAGGTGCGGCGACGACTCCGGTCGGTCGACGGGATCGTCCCCCAATGCAAAACCGCCGGCGGACCTGGCCGCGCGTTTCGGTTCACCGGCAAGGTGACGTGTGGCTTCTCCGGTACTACGAGCAGCGGCAACCGCCAGGCGGCAGCCGCACTGGTATGAGAGACGACTCCGTCATAGGCGAGGGCCGCGGCCACATCAGCCCCGAGGCCTGGCATCGCGTAGATCCCGCGAGCGAGGCGGTCGACGTCGCCACGTCGAACTGCTGCCGCCAGCGCTCGCCGTGACGTCGCCTGCACCAGCTGGGCGGACGTTGCCCAGCCGCCCAACCGGGTCAACACTTCCACCACAGACGCCACCGAATGATGCTCCCCGATCGGCGGAGGTCGTGCCCGGCGTTATCCACAGGAACCGACCAACGGGTGGTACCCACCGCTGACCGGCCGGTCCGGACTCAGCCGGCGGCCGGTTCAGCGTCGTACGAGAGGTACTACCCGTTCTTCGGTACCGGTCAGAGACTGGCGTTCACCAGGACGGGTTCGTTGACCAGGGTGATGCCGAACGCCTGCCGGACCTGGGCGCGGATGTGCGCGGCCAGCGCGAGGACCTCCTTGGCGGTGGCGCCGCCGCGGTTCGTCAGCGCCAGGGTGTGCTTGGTCGACACCGAGGCGGCGCCGATCGCGAACCCCTTCGCGATACCGGAGTGCTCGATCAGCCAGGCTGCGCTGGTCTTCACCCGGCCGTCCGGCTGCGGCCACTGCGGCGCACCCGCCGGTACGTCGGCCGCCGCGTCCAGGATCGGGTTCGTGAAGAACGAGCCAGCGCTCCACGTGTCATGGTCTGCCTCGTCCAGCACCATGCCTTTGCCCCGCCGCAGCCCCAGCACGGCTTCCCGCACGTCGGTCATCGGCGCCCGCGCCCCTGGATCGACATCGAGCACTCTGGCCAGTTCGGCGTACCCGACCGGTGCGGACAGGTCGCCGAGCCTGAGCTGGAAGGTGACCTCGAGTACGACGTACCGCGACGGGTCGGCCTTGAAGCGCGAGTTGCGGTAGCTGAACCCGCAGTCCGCCGCGAAGATCGTCCGGACCTGGTGGTCGACGCGGTCCCAGACCCGCACGGAGGCGATCGTCTCGGCGACCTCGTGACCGTAGGCGCCGACGTTCTGCACCGGGGTCGACCCGGTCAGCCCGGGAATGCCGGACATCGACTCCAGCCCGATCCACTCCTCGGCGATCGCGCGCTGGACCACCGTGTCCCAGTCCTCGCCGGCCTGGATGTGGACCATCGCGCCGGAGCACATGTCCGCGTCCACCCGGATCCCCCGGGTGGCGACCTTGATCACGGTGCCGCGGAACCCGTCGTCGCCGATCACCACGTTGCTGCCGCCGGACAGCAGCAGCACCGGTTCGCCGGCGGCGTCGGCGTCCCGGACGGCGGTGACCAGGTCGTCCTCGGTGGTCACCTCGACCAGCTTGTCGGCCGGCCCGCCGATCCGGAGGGTGGTGAAGTCGGCCAGGCGCACATGGGTCTTCACTGGACGCGCACGACCGCCCTGGCCCGGCCGAGCACCTTCTCCTCGCCGGCGATCGCGGTGATGTCGATCTCGGCCAGCCCGTCCGCGACCTTGTCGACCTTGGCCGAGAACGTCACGCTCGCGCCCTTGTCGTCGTCCGGGACCACGACCGGCTTGGTGAACCGGACGCCGTACTCGACCAGGTCGGCCGGGTCGTCGAGCCAGTCGGTGACGACGCGGACCGCCGTGGCCATGGTGAGCATGCCGTGCGCGATCACGCCGGGCAGGCCGAGCGCGGACGCCATCCGATCGCTCCAGTGGATCGGGTTGAAGTCGCCGCTGGCGCCGGCGTACCGGACCAGGTCCTCACGCCGGAAGGTGACGGTCAGCGGGGGCAGCTCGGTGCCAACTTCGATGCTCATGCGTCCGCCCGGTTGTGCGAGATCGTCGAGGTCGAGGTGGCGATCGGCTCGCCGTCGACAGTGGTCAGGGCGGTCTCGTACATGATCACCTCGACGGCACCGGCCTTGCGCACGGTGGTGATGGTCGCGGTCGCGGCGATGTCGTCGCCGGCCTTGATCGGACGGGTGTAGCTGAACTTCTGCGCGCCGTGCACGATCCGGTCCAGCCGCAGGCCGAGCTCCTCATCGCTCAGCAACTGCTCCAGCGCCCGGCTGCCGAGCATGAACGCGAAGGTGGGCGGCGCGACCGCGTCGGCACCCCGGTACGCCGGGTTCGGGTCGCCGATCGCGTCGGCGAACTCACGGATCTTCTCCCGGCCGACCTGGTAGGACTCGGCGGCCGTGTAGCTCCGGCCGACCATCGTGGCGTCGATCGTCATATCTCGTAACCCTACTGGCAGACTAAGGCGGCGAGTGCCGCCACCCACTCTCGGTAAGACCGGACTGGGAAGGTTGAATGTGACGGCAGTAACAGCGCTGGCCAGGTACGCGCCCCGGTACCAGCTGGAGATCGGAGAGCCGGCCGGGTCCGAATGGCTCCGGGCGGACCGGATCCTGGAGCCGGACAGCCCCGAGCTGACCGAGCTGCTCAAGCGGGACCACGACGCCAGCGGACACCGGTCGGCCCACGCGAACGCGCTCAGCCTGATGTCGTTCTACGCCGGTCGCGCACCCGCGACAGCCCTGCTGCTGTGGGCGCTGGAGGGTCATGTCCTCGACATCCGCCCGCACAACCTCTGGGTCCGCCCCCACGACGGCCACGGCCTGGCCGCGGTCGCCATCCGCTCCGCCCGCTACCTCCCCGGCGGCCTCGAGACCCTGTACGACGTGGTGCTCCGGCAGCACCTGCTACCACTCTCGGCTGAGCTACACCGCCGTACCCGGGCCGGCCTCCGCCAGCTCCACGGCGGCGTGGCCGCAGGCTGCGCGATGGGCTTCTGCGCCGCTACCCGCGAGCAGGAGACCGTCTCCCCCACCTACCTCCAGGCCCGCTGGCAAACCTTCGTCGCGAACGCTCCCGGCGGTTTGTCACGCCTCGGTGACGTGGAGATCGCGGCCGGGAAGCTCGTCTACCTCCGCAACACCTGCTGCCTCTACTACACCAGCGAATCCGCCCCCAACACCCTCTGCGGCTCCTGCTGCCTAACTCCCCGTAACGACCGCCTAACCGCCTACCAAGCCGGCCGCCCAATCCTGACGGTGTGAAATCTGTCGGTTGCAGCGGGTATAACTGGATGCCTCGAGTCAAGCTTCCCGGCGCAAAAAAACGGCCCCCTCGCAAGGGGGCCATTCCAGCCGGCCGAACCGGCATCGAGTGTCTCAAGGCTAACACAGACCGTGTTCGTGACACGGTCGATCGACGGGGGACCCGCCCATGGCAACCGTGGCCGCGTACATCGACGGCTTCAACCTGTACTACGGCATGAAGAGCAAGTTCGCCCGTAAGTACCTCTGGCTGGATGTCGTCGAGCTGGTCCGACGGCTCCGGCCGGAT
Organism: Kribbella sp. NPDC050124; assembly: GCF_044460355.1. NCBI lineage: Bacteria > Bacillati > Actinomycetota > Actinomycetes > Propionibacteriales > Kribbellaceae > Kribbella > Kribbella sp. NPDC050124. Next base: position 226,858 of record NZ_JBITJU010000004.1, on the reverse strand, counting down.
GATGAGGTCGTCAGTGTCCGGTACTACACAGCGCTGGTGAAGGGCGAGCCGGATGCAGCCTCCCGGCAGAACCACTATCTGGAGACCCTGCGAGCGCACTGCGGCACGTTGCTCGACGTGCAGGTCGGCTGGTTCAAGCCGAAGAAGCTCGCTCCCTGCAAGCGATGCAAGGAGGACTGGCTCTGCGAGTGCCCTCGCAAGGTCCGGTTCTACGAGGAGAAGGAGACTGATGTCGCGCTGGCGGCCGCGATGGTCGCGGACGCAGCTTGTCGGCTGGCGGACATCACCCTGCTGGTCAGCGCCGACTCGGATTTCGCGCCGGCGATCCGCGCCGTGAAATCCGTGCGGCCGGAGCAGCATGTGATCCTCGCCATGCCGCCGGGCAACCCCAAGCCGCACAAGCGCTTCACCGATCTCGGGTCGTTCAACATCAACGAGACGGCCCTGCGGCGGTCCCAGCTGCCTGAGGTCATCTGGGACGGCAGGACCCGAACGGAACGACGCCGACCGGACAAGTGGATCTGACGCGGCGGGGACGGCCGTTTCGGGGCACAGCGAAAGGGCCGCCTCGGGGATCCGAAGCGGCCCTCGCCAAGAAAGCTGAAGGTCAGCGGGTTTCGCGGTGGGCGGTGTGGTCGTTGCAGCGGAAGCAGTACTTCTTCAGCTCAAGACGGTCCGGGTCGTTGCGCCGGTTCTTCTTGGTGATGTAGTTGCGTTCCTTGCAGACGGTGCACGCCAGCGTGATCTTCGGGCGGATGTCGGTTGCCTTGGCCACTGCTGCCTCTTCTTCTCATGAGTACGCAACTTGGGTGATCGCACTCTCGAACTACTGCATGGTGGGTAGCGGGGGCGGGAGTCGAACCCGCGACACCACGATTATGAGCCGTGTGCTCTAACCACCTGAGCTACCCCGCCGGGTGAGTCCGTCACCCCACCCGGCGGACCGGGTGAGATGTCGTTCTCAGAGCCCCTTTACGGAATCGAACCGTAGACCTTCTCCTTACCATGGAGACGCTCTGCCGACTGAGCTAAAGGGGCGGGCCGAGGAGAGAGATTACACGGTCCGCAGCCTCGATGTGAAATCGAGCCGGCTGGACCCTGCGCACCCCTCAGTCCGACCCGGAAAGCATACCGTCTCCGCGGAGTGCTTCTGACCAATTTTCAGTCGAGTACGGCGTCATCCGCCGAAAAGTCGTCCGAGCCGTCGGACGGCGGGTTCGCCAGGTGCCACCGCACCGACCGACGCAGGCTCGCAGACACGTCAGCCGGCGCCCACCCCAGCACAGCGTGAGCCTTCGACGAGTCCATCAGCAGGTGCTGGCTCAGTGCACCCGTCAGCGACAGGTCCTCGGGCAGCAGGTCGTCCCGAACCGTCACCAGCTCGACATCCGAGGCGCCGGCCGCCGCCAGGATCTGCTCCGCGAACAGCCGGTACGGCGCGGTCACCGGCTCGACCACGTTGAACGCCGTACCACGGTGGTCCCCCGACAGCGCCAGCGACACCGCGGTCGCCACGTCCCCGACGTACACCCGGCTGAACAGGAACTGCCCCGACCCGACCGGGATCCGCTTCCGCCCGGCCCGCACCCGCCGCAGCACGAACTCGAACCGCCGCTGGTAGTCGTGCTCGCCGTACACCGCCCCCAGCCGCAGCACCGTCGCGCCCCGTGGCAGGTACCGCTCCTCCAGCTCGAGGTTCTCGTACTGCGGCCCATCCACGAACCGGCGTTCCCGCAGCGGCGACTCCTCCGTCAGCGGCACCCCGTCCGTGGTCCGCTCGGAGTGCAGACCGTCGTACGCGCGGTACACGTCCCCACTCGAGATCGCCACCAACTTCACCGACGCCCCGACCGCGTCCAGCGCCGCGTCGGCCGCCGCAGCGTTCATCCCGGAGATGTCGACCAGCCCCTCGACCCCGAACGGCGTCAACGCAGCAGCCAGCGCAGGCCCGTCGTGCCGATCGACGTGCGCATGCTCGACCGCCGGCAGCCCCGCGGGCTCATGCTCCCCGCGATGCACGACCAGCAACTCGTGGCCCTCCGCCGCCAGCCGTTCGACCACTGCCCGCCCGATGAACCGGGTCCCACCGAGAATCGCGATTCGCATGCACCCAGTCCTACCGACCCGAACCCCGTCGGCACAGGGCCGTCTGCGCTCAGCAGACGGTCATCGCACCTTCTTCTCCCCCGCGGTGACCGGCAGGCCGAGCCGGTTTCCGTGGACCGGCGCCGGGCAGGTCCCGTACGCCGTGAACGCGAACGGCAGGTTGATGGTCCGGTTGAAGTCGATCAGCACCGATCCGTCCTTTTCGACCGCCCCCGTGGTCACCGTGCGCCAGGGAGCCGTCTCCTCCCCGTTCGTCTTGTCATGGAAGGACAGTGCGAGCCGCCCGCCTCCGGCAGCGGTCGCCACCAACTCGTACGCCGACCCACCGAGCGCCACGTGGACCGTGCCGACCGCAGTGACATGCTGACGCAGGTCGGACCGGGCCGTGGACACCTCGACCCGACTCGGCTGCGAGTACGGCGTGTAGTACGCCGTCACCACCCAGTCCGGCGTCACCGGGTACGTCGGGACGCCGCTGAACCCACGTCGCGTCGATGCACGTGGGTCTCGCTGGCGAACGGCGTACCGGCCTCCCCGCAACACCAGTTCGGCGAGGCGGTCGCCGTACAGCAGCCAGCTCAGTGAACCGGCCTCGGCCACGCTTGCCGAGGTCTCGCCATGCACCGGCTCGCCGCCCAGCGTCAGCTCGCCTTCGGCCCGCACGTACGCACGCTCGTCGTCGGCCCACCACTTACCCGGCAGACCTTGGAGCGCGATCGCTGTCGTCGGCAGCCAGTCGAAGGCGACGATGGACAGCCAGCCGTACGCGGTGCCGAGGTCCTGTTCGCGGGCGGCGTGCCAGGTCTCGAAGTCCTGCTTGGCGTCGGTGATGCTCATGAGGCCAGGTCCTTCCGGGTGGTCTGCTCGTGGTGCGCAACCTCGGACCGGACCAGCGGGATCACCTGCCGGCCGAAGTCGATCGCGTCGTCGTAGATGTCGTAGCCGCGGGCGGAGAAGATCCGGATTCCGAGGGCGTAGTAGTCGAGCAACGCCGCGGCCACCGTGTCCGGCGTACCGACCAGCGCGGTGGAGTTGCCGCCGCCACCGGTCAGCCCGGTCGGCGCGGTCCAGAGCGCCCGGTCGTGCCGCTCACCGGCCTCGACGGCCTTCAACAACCGCTGCGATCCGGCGTTCTCCGGATTCCTCGAGCGGACGCGGCCGGCCTCAACGCTCTTGATCCGGCCGAGGATGCTGTCCGCCTTCTGCCAGGCCAGTTCCTCGGTCGGCGCGATGATCGGCCGGAAGGCGATCTGGATCGTCGGCCGGTCGGTCCGCCCGGCCTTGGCGGCTTCGGCGTCGATGGTCGCCAATTGGTCCCGGGTCCCGGCCAGCGGCTCACCCCAGAGCGCGAAGATGTCCGCCTCGGCCGCACCCACCGCGTACGCCGCAGCCGACGAGCCACCGAACGAGATCCGCGGTCGCGGTTGCTGCAGCGGCTTGATGTCGGCCAGGAACTGCTCGAACCGGTAGTTTTTCGTCGAAGTCGAAGCGCCCGTCCGAGGTCCAGGCCTGCTTGAGGATCTGGATGAACTCGCGGGTTCGCCCGTACCGGTCGTCCTTGGCCAGGAAGTCACCCTCGGCGGTCTGATCCGCGGTCGAGCCGCCGGTGATCACGTGCACCTCGAAGCGCCCGCCGCTGATGTGGTCGAGAGTGGCGAAGGTCTTCGCGGTCAGGGTCGGGTAGGCGACGTTCGGCCGGTGCGCCACCACGAGGTTGATCCGCTCGGTGCGGCCCGCGACGTACGCCGCGACCTGGGCAGGGTCGGGCGAACCGGAGTGGTAGGCGAACAGGATCCGGTCCCACCCGTTGTCCTCGTGCGCACGGGCGAGCTTGGAGGTGTAGTCCAGGTCCAGCGGGCCGCCGGTGCGCGGCGTGACCTCGCTGGCCGGGTTGGTTCCGGCGATGCCCAGGAACTCAACTGGCATGACGTTCTTCCTTCCGTGCGGTGGGTGCGAGAAGTGTCAGCAGGTGCCGGGCGACCGCGTCGTTCTGCCGGAACCCGGCGCCGTTGAAGTGCGGCCGGGAGAACCCCGACGACCCGGCCGAGCCGGACACCGACGGCCCGAGCAGGAACAACGCCGGGTGCACGGTCCCGTCGGCCCGAATCGCGCGGCACTGCGAGTCCGCCTTGAGCTGACCGCCGCCGAGACTCGTCCCGTCCGCGGCGACCAGTTCGTCGGCGGCGAGGACGCCGGAGGCCGGCGATCCGCGCAGCAACGGGTCGGTGGCGGCGAGTACGTCGGGACGCGGCAACCGGGCTTCGACGAACGCCCGGGCCCGCACCTCCCCTGGTACGCCAGAGCTCCGGGCCACGAACTGATCGTTGTCAATGGCAACGTCAAGGTCGGGGCCGGCGAACCGGACGATGCCGGCCCGATGCAGTGCGAGCAGCTCTTCAACCGGCGCGGCGGCGGTCCGCTGGCCACGAACGAGAAGAACCCGTGCCACTCGGTCTCCACGTGCCGAACCCGGTCCTCGTCGGACAGCCGTCCCTCGGTGATCGCCACCGACAGCACGCCGTAGACGCTCAGCAGTGCGTTGAAGACCGCAAGATCCGCGGAGTACTCCGGATCCGCTCGACGCAGCAGATCGGTCTCGATCAGCCCGGTGAGGAACTCCTCGAACCGCTCCCGATCCTCGAAGAACCGCCCGGCCAATGGCCGATCCACTTCCGCCCGCACAAACCGATCTGCAGGATCCGGTACGGCGTCCGCCACCGCGGCCTCGAACTCCGACGGCGACCACCGGTCCAGGACCTCGGCGAAGTCCTGCCAGGACCACCGGGTTCGCTCCGGATGCGCTGTGAACAGCTGCTGGTAGTGGGCGAACGTGAGCTCCTTCTCGATCAACGGACTCACCTGGGTGGTGAAGTCGAGTAGCCCGTCGCCGAGTTCGTCGAGCGCAGCCTTGGTCAGGTAGCGGGTCGGCACCGGCTTCGTCCCGGCCACGGTGTACCCGAGTTTCGCGTGATACGGCACGCCTCGGCGCGAACCGACGTACAGGATCGGCTCGTCGCCGCAGGGCCGGTAACTGAGCAGGCCGTCGCACGCGTCGTACCAGCCGCCACGTCCTTCGGTGAGCAGCACCATCAGGTCGACGAACGCCTGGCCGAAGCCGCGGACGATCACGTCCTCGCCGGGTCGCAGGTCGCTCAGGTCGACGTCGGCGGTGTAGCCGGGTGGGATGTACGTCAGGCCGGCCGCGGCCGCGTCGGTCGCCCAGGCGGCCTCGGCCGGCGTCGGGAGCCGGTCGAGGTAGCCGAGGGCGAGGACCACGACGTCGGCCGCGATTTCCTTGCCTGAGGCAAGCACCACGCGGTCGTCGGTCACTTCGACGGCCCGTTCGAGATGAGTGGTGACGGGCGCGGGAAGGTCGCGGAGCACACGCTCCCAGACCCACGCGAGGTATTCGGCCTGGACCAGTCGCGGCGGGAAGTCCATCGGCCCGGGCAGGTCCAGCCCAGCCTTCTCCAGTCGTACGGCGCCCTCGCCGGCGACCCAGGTGGCGAGGTCCGGGCCGGGCGTGATCGGGCCTTCGCACTCGACCGACTCGTCGGTGAAGATCGTGACGTCCGAGGTCATCGAGTTCATCCAGAGCAGCCGTGACTGTTCCCGACGCCAGATCCGTCCGCCGCCGGCCGGATACGGATCCACGACGTGGATGTGCATCTCGCGACTGCCGAGCAGCTCGTCCGCGTTGGCCGTGAACCGCTCCAGCAGTCCGACTGTCCGCGGGCCGCCGCCGACGAACACCACAGTCGCCGGCGGCTGCTTCCACGGGTTCAGGTCAGCCACGGTCATACCGGCAACGGGATCGACCGGAACGTCCAGATGTAGCTCCAGGCAACTACTTGCAGGAGGGCGGAGGTGAGCGACGTAGTCGACACGAGTTCTCCCTGGCGGTGGGCAGGCTTCGGCAGCGCTCGGGCGGCGTGGATGCGGGCACGGCGCGGCGGACGTCCGGTGGCCGGACGTCGTCGTACGGAATGTGCTGTAGCCAGCGGATTCGTCAGCGCAGACAGAGCGCGCTGGAGACCCGGAGCAGGTCGATGTGGAGGCGGTAGTACGGCAGTTCGCGCGTCATTCGCATCCTCCTCAGTGACTCCTGAATCCCTGACTGATTCCAGTATGAGTCGACCGTGAAAGGTTAGTAACTAAGTAGACAAACCTCTCATAATGTGGACGGCTTATACCGGTCCAGCAGGCCTGCGACGCGCCAATTTCGGAGTGATCTGTGTCACGCGTGGATTCAACTACCCGCGGGTTGGATTCACGCCTGAGTGTCTACACGGGGGCAGGACGCCTTCACCGTATGTGTGCGATTTTGTTGATCTGAGCGCAATCGGCGTTTGAGAGGCCCGTGACCTCCTCGTTATGGTCGTTGGGCCGCTGTACCCCTCGCAGCGGTAGCCCCTCCCGGAAGGCCCTCCCCCGTGTCTCCTCAGCATGACGTCCCGGCTGCCCCGCGCCGGGTCGCCAAACATCGCCTGAAGCGCCGAAGTAGCAACCGCCGTACCCAACTGATCGGCATCACCGCCGCGCTGGCTGCCGCCGCCGGCACCACCGCGGTCGGCGTCAGCTCCTCCGCTTCCGGACCGTCGACGGCGAGCACCGGCCTGAGCCCCGCACAGGCCGACGCTCTGACCGCGGCCCGGATCGACCGGCGCGACCTCGGGTCGCGCGACGCGTCCCGGATCGACCTGTCCCTCGCGGCGACCCGCAAGGCGGCTGCCGAGAAGGCGGCGCAGGCCCGTGCCGCGCGCCTGGCCGCGAACGCGACCCTGACGCAGCGCCGCGCCGCCGCGCTCGCCGCCGCCAAGAAGGCCGCCGCCCAGAAGGCCGCCGCTCAGGCCCGGGCGCTGGCCGCGGCGAAGGCGGCCGCGATCGCCAAGGCCAAGGCCGCCGCGAAGGCGAACGTCAACAAGGTCGTCCTGCCGACCACCGGCTACCACCTGACCGCCCACTTCGGCCAGGCCGGCGGCCGCTGGGCCCGCGACCACACCGGCCTCGACTTCGCCGCCCCCATCGGCACCCCGGTCCGCTCGGTGATGGCCGGCGAGGTCATCCAGGCCGCGTACGCCGGCGCCTACGGCCGCCAGGTGAAGGTCCGCCACGCCGACGGCACGGTCACGTCGTACAGCCACATGTCCGAGTTCGACGTCTCCGTCGGCGACATGGTCTCCGCCGGCGAACAGGTTGGCGCGATCGGCATGACCGGCAACACCACCGGCCCCCACGTCCACTTCGAAGTCCTCCGCGGCGGCGAAACCCAAATCGACCCCGAGCCCTGGCTCCGAGACCACGGCGTCAACCCCTGACAAACCGCAGCACCGTCGTCACGAAGGCCTCGGCGTCGTCCAGCCACGGATGATGCGCGACGCCAGGCAGTACGACGTACTGCGCGTTGGGGAACGCCTCGGCGAACTCCTCCGCCGCAACAGTGTCAGTACCCCAGTCGAGAGCCCCGGCCACCACCAAGGCCGGGGCTTCGACGGTGCTCAAGGCGGCCCTGGTCGCCGCGGGGTCGAACGCCTCGGGTGAGTTGAAGACGCCAAGCGCCTCGTAGTTGGCCAGCCCGTCCTCCAGCTCCTGCTGCGCCTGCGCTTCGGCGTCCCACCGGGCGTACGCCATCGGACTCAACGCTGCCCAGTCGCTGCCTTCGCCTGTCTGAATCGCCTCGAACGCCGCCGACACCTGGGGATACCAGTCCTCACCCTTCCGCGTCTCGAGCACAGCCCGCCGCCGCTCCGCCGTCACCTCGATCCCCAAGGACCGGGTCCCCGGCGTGGCCAACACCAACTTCTCGACCCGCTCCGGGTAAGCCGCCGCGTACAGCGTCACCAAACTCGCCCCCGCCGAATGCCCCAACAGCGTCACCCGTTCCACCTCCAGGTGCTCGCGCAACGCCTCCAGATCCCCCACCAACTGATCGCACCGCCAGTTCCCCCCACCGGACTCGCCAGTCCCCCGAAGATCCACCATCACCAACTGCCGGTGCTGTGAGAGCCCACCCAACTCCCCCAGGTAGGCACTCCCCAACATCCCGCCAGGCACACAAACAACCGGCTCCCCCTCCCCTACCAGGTGATAGACCAGCTCGATCCCGTCAGGCGCAACATACGTAGGCATGCTCAGATCCTCGCACCGCTTGCCCGTCGACCGGATCGTCACGGTCTGGCACGCCTTCGCCCTCGGGGAACGAGTACTTGTCCTGCGTCCGGTCCGCTGCGGGCCAGGACCTATCGAAAACGTATGCGCAAACGCAGACGGTCCGGCAACACGCACCCGGATGAACTGTTGCCATGCTCAAACGGTGCACCCTGGCAATCGCGGCCGCGACGGCCACGTTCGCCGTCGCGGCCTGTACGTCGGTCGACGCCCAGAGCGAGCCGCCTTCGTCGGCAGCGGCGACCGGGCCGGCCGGCGCGGCTGACGGCGTACTCCCGGACAAGACCTCGGCCTTCGACACCGACCTGCCCGGCATCTCCAAGCTCGACCCGGAGTTGCTGAACGCCGTCCAGAAAGCCGAGACGGCGATGCGGCAAGACGGCATCACCATGCACGTGAACACGGGCTGGCGAAGCAAGAAGTACCAGGAGGAACTGCTCACCCGCGCGATCGCCAAGTACGGCAGCAAGAAGAAGGCGCTCGAGTACGTCGCCACGCCTGAGGACTCGCACCACGTGACCGGCGACGCGGTCGACATCGGCCCGACGGCCGCGGACTACTGGCTGATCCGCAAGGGCGCCCGGTTCGGCCTGTGCCAGACGCTGTCCCACGAGATCTGGCACTTCGAGCTGGTCACCACGCCCGGCGACAAGTGCCCGCCGATGGGCTAACGCGTCTCCTCCGGCGGGTCCGGCAGTACGGCGAGCGGTCGCTGCCGCCAGTGCACGTCGTGCCAGGCGTCGAGCTTCCACCCGATCCTGCGATAGGTGCCGATCTCCTCGAAGCCGAGCGCGGTGTGCAGACCCACGCTGGCGTCGTTCGGGAGCGTCATACCGGCGATCGCCGTACGGAAGCCACGCTCGGCCAGCCGCTCGAACAACGCCTCGTACAGAGCCCGCCCGCCACCGGTCCGGCGCCTGCCGAGCTCGAGGTAGACGCTCACCTCGCAGGACCAGCGGTACGCCGCTCGCGGCTTCATCTGGCCCGCATACGCGTAGCCGACCACCCGGCCGTCGTCGTCCTCGAGCACCAGCCAGGCATGCGTGGTCTGGGCGTCGGCGATCCGCTGAGCCATCTCGGCCGCGGTCGGCGGCTCGATCTCGAAGGTGATCGCGGTGTCGGTGACGTACGGCGCGTAGATCGCCGCGCAGGCCTCGCCGTCCAGCGGAGAAGCGTCTCTGACTTTTGCCATGCCACGATAGTAGCCACAGGTGCCGCTATAGTGGCAACCATGTTGGATCAACTGTCCGCCTCGCTCGCCGCGACCGTGCAGGCCGCCCGGGTCGCGCAGGACCTGTCCGTGAACGCGCTGGCCGAGCGTTCCGGGGTGTCCCGGGCGATGATCGGCAAGATCGAGCGCGGTGAGGCGCAGCCGACCGCGGTCCTGCTCGGCCGGCTGTCCGGCGCCCTCGGGATGACCCTGTCCGAGCTGGTCGCCCGCGCCGAGACGACCGGCGACCTCCTCCGCCGCCAGGGCGACCAGCCGGTGTGGACCGACCCGGCGACCGGCTACCAACGACGCGCGGTCTCGCCGGTCACCGACGGCCCGCTGGAACTCGTCGAGGTCGAGCTCCCACCCGGCGCCTCGGTCTCGTATCCGGCCGACGCCTACATCTTCAAGTACCAGCAACTGTGGATCCTCGACGGCCAACTGCGCTTCCAGGAGGGCCCGGTCGTCCACGACCTGCGCACCGGCGACTGCCTCCAACTCGGCCCGCCGTCGGCCACCACGTTCCACAACCCGGCCGGCACACCCTGCCGCTACCTGGTCGCGCTGGTCAAGGGCCGTTCGTAGTTGCCGAAGGACACGGGCGGGTCCGGCGTGATTGGCTGACCCCAATTGCCCCGCGCCGTACGGAGGAACGATGTCCGTGTCACCGCTGGTCTGGGTCCTGACGCTGGCCGCGATCCTGGCGCTGCTCGCGTTCGACTACTTCTTCCACGTCCGCTCCGCGCACGTGCCGACGCTGCGCGAGGCGGCGGTCTGGTCCGCGGTGTACGTCGGGATCGCGGTGCTGTTCGGCCTTGGCTGCCTCGTTTTCGGCGGTACGGCGATGGGCTCGGAGTACTTCGCCGGGTACATCACCGAGAAGGCGCTGTCGGTCGACAACCTGTTCGTGTTCCTGATCATCATGACCAGCTTCCGGGTGCCGCGGGAGAACCAGCAGAAGGTGCTGCTGTTCGGCATCGTCTTCTCGCTGATCGCCCGGGCCGGGTTCATCTTCCTCGGCTCCGCGCTGCTGAACACGTTCTCCTGGGTGTTCTACCTGTTCGGGATCGCCCTGCTGGTGACCGCGGGAAACATGCTGAAACCCGAGACCGAGGAGTCGCACTCGGCGCAGAACATCGTGGTCCGGCTGGCCCGGCGGTTCTTCCGCACCAGCGACGACTTCGACGGCGACCGGCTCTTCACCACGATCGACGGCCGCCGGCTGATGACGCCGATGGTGCTGGTGATGGCCGCGATCGGTGGCACCGACCTGATGTTCGCCCTGGACTCGATCCCGGCGATCTTCGGGCTGACCCAGAACGTGTTCATCGTGTTCACCGCGACCGCGTTCAGCCTGCTCGGCCTCCGCCAGCTCTACTTCCTGCTCGACGGCCTGCTGGACCGGCTGATCTACCTGTCCTTCGGCCTGGCCGCGATCCTCGCCTTCATCGGCGCCAAGCTGATCCTGCACGCGCTGCACGAGAACAACCTGCCGTTCGTGAACGGCGGCGAACACGTCGACGTGGCCGAGATCAGCACCGGCCTGTCGCTCGTGGTCATCCTGGTCGTGCTGGTGACCACCGTCCTGGCTTCCCTGCTCAGCACCCGCGGCCGAACCCAGACGGCCATGGCCCACATCCGCCGCGACGCCGCCGCCTACCTGGACGCCGAGTACACCATGGACGCCGGCGAACGCGAACGCATCTTCGTCCGCCTCCTGGCCGCCCGCGACCACATCATCGCCCTGGGCCCCGAAGCCCGCCAGCAAGTCAAGAACGAGTCCGACCTCATGGACCTCTGCCGCCGAGCCGCCGAATCCCACGCCGCCGCCCACGCAGAACACGAAATCCGTCCCAGCCTGTAGCCCCGCGCAGCGGCAGCCGGTGGTTGGCCGCCGCTGCAAGAGGTGTGGCTTGGTCAGGGGCGGACCGGGGAGAGGGATTCGTTGGGGTTGGCGGTCAGGAGGGTTTTGCATTCGCCGGTGGTGACGCTGCAGCGGAACATCTTCTGGTCCAGGGGTTTGACGCCTCGGGTGTCGGTGACCGCGATGACGGTTGCCGGGTCTTCGAAGACTGCGCTGTTCCAGGTCCAGCCGCTGTACCTGGCGGGGATTGCGAGGTTGGTGGTCTTGCCGGTGGGGATGTCGACGGCGACCCGGGTGCTGAGGACCATCGTCCTTCCGTCCGGTGACAGGGCGACGTACACCGCGGCCTGGTCCGACTCGGCGGGTTCGAAGCAGTACTCGCGCTTCAGTTCGGGGCCCTTCGTGCCGAGGGTGACTGCCTTGGCGCAGTAGCCGCCGCCGTTGGCGGTCAGCTGAACGACCACGTCGCTGGTCCGAACCACCTGCAGGTCACCGCCGAGCCCTTCGACCTCACGCGGCTGGCCCGCTCCGGGCTGCCAGACGGACACCGGCCGGGAGTCCCCCAACTCCGGCGTCAGCCAGATGCCGTCCCTGTTCCAGCCGATCAGCTTGATGCTCGGCACCGAGAGGTCGAGCCTGGCCGTTTCGTTGCCGCCGTCAACGTTCACCACGACCACTCGGCTCTCCTTGGCGCCGTACGGCGAGGCCGCGACGGCCAGCTGCCGACCGTCGGGAGAGATGACGGGACTGTGGGCGCCGGTCGGACCGAGTGGGGTGACGTTGCCGTTCGGGTCGACGATCGCGGCCTGGGACGTCTTCGGGTCGGGGTAGCCGGTCATGACCAGCCAGCCGCCGCCCAGCCGGGCCAGCACCTCGCCCTTGACGCCCGGATTCTCGACCTTCTCCTTGCCGTCCTGGATGACGGCCCACCAGGTGTCCAGCGGGTTGTCGGGGTTGTTGTGGACGGTGACGGCGTACGGGATCCGCGGAGCGCCGGCAGAGACCGGGCCGGTCGGCAGCGCGGCCGGAGAGCCGGCCACAGTGGGCTCCCCGTCGGTCAGGCGGGTGAGGAAGGGGACGGCCAGGACCAGGACGGCGCCGATGGCGGCGGCGGCCAAGGCGATCGGGACCCAGCCACGCTTGCTGGGGGCATCCAATTGCGGGCCCGGCCCCTGAGCCGTGTCCGGGACCGTGTCGGCCTTGGTCTGCAGGTAGTCGCGGAGGCGGTTCTCGGTGTCGTTCATCGGGCTTCCTTCAGCTTCTTGGTCAGGGCCGTCAGGCCGCGAGACGCGGTCGCCCGCGCGGTGGAGGCGCTGATCCCGAGGATCTGTGCGATCTCGTCGAACGGAAGGTCGAGGTAGTAGCGCAGTACGAGGACCTCGCGCGCCCGGGTAGGCAGCGACTGGAGCGCCCGTTGCACCTCGAGACGTTCCTCGTTCAGTACGGCGGTGCTCTCGGCGGAGTCGTGCGGCGCTTGATGCGGCGGAGTGTAGAGCCGCGAGACCTTACGTCGCCGCAGGGACGAGCGGCTCGCGTTGAGCACACTCGTCCGCAGGTACACGAGGGCCTTGTCGGAGTCCTTCAGTGGCCACCGCCGGTAGAGCTGGGAGAACGCCTCCTGGACTATGTCTTCGGCTGTCTGTCTGTCATCGATCACCAGGACCGCCAGGCGCACGAGACCGCGCCAGTGCCGGCCGTAGAGCTCGGACACGGCCGTCCGCGCGTCGTCGGCGGCCGCAGCCCGGTGCGGATGCCGGATGCTCACCACTAGATTCGTCACACCCTTAGAGACGCGCCAGAGTCCGAAACGCTGTGTATCACCAGGCCGGGTTCACCGGTGACCGACAGTGACGGCGTGCAGCCGGGGCTGCACGCCGTCACCCGGGCGATGGGGTCTTGCTACTTGGTCAGCCCGTAAGCACGCGTCACCTGTTGAGTGAGGCGGCCGCCGTTTGTGTCGGCTACTTCGAGGCGGAGATGCACAGCCTGGCCGGCTCGTTCGGCCGGGTGGGTGACTGTGGCCGAGTAGGTGCTGTTGGACCCGGCACGGAGTGGGAGCTCGCCCCAGGTCTTCCCGTCGTACGACAACTCCAGTTTGGCCTTCGTGAACCGGGAACCTTGGCTCCGGGTCTGGTGGCGCAGACCGAGATCGATGCGGGTCGGCTGCCCCACCTTGACCTGGCTGCGCTGGTCTGCGCCCGGCACGTCGAGGTCGGCGACGATCAGGGGCATGAATTCGGGATTGCCGCCGCGGGAACGGAAGATCCAGTCCGAGGTGACTCGGGTGGAGTACTGCCACCAGGTTTCCTGCCGCTGGGCATCGAGCGTGATCTGGTAGTCCGCCGCATCCGTCGGGACGTCGAAGAACGCCCACGCCGGCTGGTCGGACCTGCCGATCTCGGAACCGTTGCGCCGTACGACGAGGTCGTAGGTGCCGACGAGTCCCCCGACGGAGTACGGCCACTCCTCGATGCGGGACGCCCCGTGGGCGAACGGCGGGATCGCGACGGTCAGCATGTCGCCCTCCCAGCCGACGAAGGAGGTGCCGTGGATCTGCTCGGGCAGATGCCGAGGCAGGGCGGAGGTCGCGACCGGTGCGAACCACCGCTCCTTCAGTTGTTCCCCGGCCTGGTAGAGCCGCGGTTCACCGAACCAGCGGGCACCACCCGTGAACTTCCGGTCGGTCGCAATGATCTTGTGAACCCAGGTCAGCGCACCGGTCAGGTAGGTGGTGTGCCGTCCGGGTGCCGGGAGCAACCGATCCCAGCTCTCGCCGACGGCACCCTCGAGTTGGTCCGCGCGGTAGCCGATGCGCTTCGAGAGCAACCTCCCGTCACCGGTCTGTGCGCCGAAGTCTTCCTGTACGGCGGCGAAGTCCGAGAGCGCCTTGCGTACGGACGGATCGGCGGGGATCCGGCCCGGCCAGATCGCGGCAGTCTGGTAGACGGACGACGCGAACGCGACACCGGTGATCCGCAGCGCCTCGGCATGTTCGAGAACCCGCTGGGCCGTGACCCGGTCCGTGGCGAGCACTGGGATCGTCACTCCGGCCGGCAGCGGGAAGGTCGCGCGGGCCAAACCGGGCCGCTCCGGATTGAAGAACATCACCGCCGCGGCACCAGATTGCTCGGCGGCGAGCGCCTGCTGTGCCTCAGCACCGACCGATTGCCGCACCAGCGCGAGCTTGCCCTTGACTCGGTCACCGGTCAGGTCGCCCGCGGCGGCGGTGCCGGCATCAACCGGTACGAGCGTCTTCGTGCCGGAGAATCGTGGCGCGTAGAGAAAGTCGCTGACGGCAACCTCGTCACCGGTGGCGGCGACGCGGACCTGATAGGGCGGCGCCTCGAGTGGAGCGCCGACGGCGAACGTGGACCGGTCCGTCGTCGGCATTGTCGTCGGCGTCGCCCGCAGCTCCCACGACTGTCCCTGCGCAGTGAAGCCATCCCGGCCGAGGTAATTGCCCTTGGCATCCTTGATGGTCAGGACCATGTCCACATTGTGCGGACGCAGCCCCGGCGTGTCCTTGACCTCGATCCGGACCGGCTTGGCCTTGCGAGCGTCCAGTGCCACGGTGCGGTCGCTGGACAGGGTGACGTTTGATTCCGCGGCCAGTGTGGCGATGTCGCTCGTGGTGTCGGTGGCGGCTTGGACGATTGTCGTGGACATCGCATAGCTCCCGGCCGGCAGCCGGAAGGTCCCCCTACCGTTTGGGAGGTCGAAAATGTCGGAGAAGTCGTCGCCTCGACGCCCGACCAGGACGTACGAGTCTGTCGGCCTGCCGTCGAGGCCGGTCGCGGTGACGGTGACGTCGTACATCTCCGGTTCCAGGTACCAGCCGTAGGTGCTGATCAGCGGGTCGCCGCCGTTGGCCGGGCTGGCGACTACCCGCCCGCTGTGCGAGCCGCTGGCTCCGCCGAACTCGGCCGTGACGTCGACACTCGCCTGACCACCGGCCGGTACTAGGAGGTCGGTGGCGCTGATCCGGACCGGGGCGCTGCCCTCGTCGGCTCTGCTCTCCAGCTTCAGGGAGATCGCAGTGGTGCCGGTGTTGCGGTAGGTGAGCTTCTTGGTGACCGGGGCCGGATTCGGGCGTGGCCAGGAGAGGAAGCCGTAGTCCAGCTCCGGAGTATCGAGGGTCAGGGTGCTCTCGGTGACCTGGTCGGCGTCGACGCGACCGGCACCCTGGTCGAGAACCTTACTGCCGGTCTGTGGGTCGGCGGTGGCGATGAGGTGGTTGCGGAGCTGTTCGCCGTTCCAGTCAGGGTGTTGCTGGGCCAGGAGTGCTGCGGTACCGGCCACGTGCGGCGTCGCCATCGACGTACCGCTGGCCGCTGTGTAGTTGTCGTCGACCGGCTCGCCGAGACTGGTGCCGGCGGCACGGGCGGCGACGATCCCGGTCCCCGGTGCGGAGATCTCGGGCTTGAGCGAACCGTCCCGGTGCCGCGGTCCGCGGCAGGAAGTCTCGTTGACGCCGCCGTCTCGGGTCAGATTGGCCACGGCGAGCGCGGCGTCGGCAGAGGCAGGCGAGCCGACCTGGCCAGGTGTGGTGTCGAAGCAGTTTCCAGCGGCGGCCACAAACAGTGCGCCGGTCTGCCGGCTGAGGGTATTGACCGCCTGCGCCACTGCGTCGGTGCCGTCGGTGGGATCGCCGCCGAGGCTGAGGTTGACCACCTTCGCACCCTGGGCGATGGCCCATTCCATGCCGGCGATGAGGCCGGATTCGGTACCGAAGCCTTCGTCGTCAAGGACCTTGCCGTTGAGCAGGGTCGTGTCCGGGGCGACGCCGCGGTACTTGCCCTGGGAGGCGGCGCCTGTTCCCGCAATCGTGCTCGCGACGTGCGTGCCGTGGCCGACGCGGTCGACGGTGTCGGGACTGTCGGAGAAGTTGCCCTCGGCACCAACCCGGCCTTGGAGATCGGGGTGGGTCTTGTCGATGCCGGTGTCCAGGACGGCGACCTTGACGCCCTTACCCGTGAACCCGCGCTGCCAAGAGGCGGGCGCACCGATCTGGGCGACGTTCTGGTCGAGGGCGGCCTTCATCCGGCGGTCCAGCCGGATGGTGCGGATCTGGGGCTCGACCAGTTGGCTCTTGGTCCCGGGAGCCGGGGCGCTGATGGAGCGCCAGAACGCGGGGCCTTTGGACACGTGGGCTGCCCGGGCGCCGATCGAGGAGAGGAGCCGGGATTTCGTGGTGCCGGCGAACGAGTCCGTCTTGGCCTGAGTACGCGCGGCTGCCGGGGCTCCGGCGTACTGGACGATCACCGGCAGCGTCTCGCGGTGGGCGTCGTCGTAGCCCTGCCGGATGAGCCCTTTGACGTCGAACAGGGCCCGGTCCAGACGGCCCATGGCGACCTCGCTCATCACGTCCGTCGGGATGACATAGGTGTGCTCGGCGGTCCGCGAGATGACCGCCGCCGTGGTGCCACCACCACCGCGAAAACTGACGCGCTCGGGCTGGCCAGGACTGCTCTCGACTTCGACCCGATCACCGGTAATCAGCGTGACCGTCGCCGTACTGGTTGATCGGGTGGGTTGTTCGAGTGGCTCCAGGACCGGCCCCGCGCCGGCGCCGGGTGATGCGGGCAACAGCAGCGCCAGGCCGGTGAGCAAGGCAATCGGGCGGATCAAACGCATGCAGACGACTCCTTGATGTCGACATCAACACCAAGAAAGACGCCTCACCCCACAAAACGCTGCGTGGTGCCTCCGGCAAGCGTCCGGGCTACGTGCTCCAGTGGTTGGCTTCGTTGATGACGGCTTCGGCGAGTTTTGCGGTCTGAGTGGCGATCACTCGGGGTGGCACGGGACGACCTTGATCCAGCCACCAGGTGATGGCCTGGACGAACATCGCGGCCAGCACCGTGGGCACGAGGGCATCAGTCGCGCCCCGCCCGGATCCCCGTGCTGAATCCGGGACCTCCAGGTGTTCGCTGACCATCCCCGCGAGGGTGGCGCGCATCCTGTTCGCAAACCACGGGCTCCCCCGCCGGCCGAGCAGCGCGCCGTACAGCCGGTGGTACTCGGCGGTGTGCTCGAAGAACGCCACCCACCGATCCAGCGGTGGATCCGCGGTGCCGGCGGCCATCGTCCCGAGCACCGCATCCATCGCCTCGTCGAAGATCTGCTCGACCAACTCGTACTTGTCACGGTAGTTCCGGTAGAAGGCGGCCCGGCTGACCATCGCCCGCTCGGTGATCTCCCCAACCGTCAGCCGTTCGAAGTCGCGCTCGTCGATGAGCTCGATCAGTGCCTCCCGCAGCAGCTTGCGGGTCCGCCGGACCCGCAGGTTGTCCGTCGACTGCGACATTTCGGGCTCCTTGTCCCACTCGGGACGCCTGCGGCCAATCGATCCTTGTCGCGACCGCCGCGACCTGACGACACTCGGGACGAGAGACCCTTTGCCCCGATCGAGACAGAGTGTCTCACCGGATGTGGCATGTCAACTGAGACGAGGACGTGGATGACCGAGATGCGAGCAGTGCGGTACGAGCGCTACGGGCCGCCGGATGTGCTGGAGGTCCACCGGGTGCCGGTGCCCGAGCCGCGAGTCGGTGAGGTCCTGGTGCGGATGAGCGCGACCAGCGTCAACCCGGTCGAGGCTCAGGTCCGTGCCGGTCGGATGCGGCCGCTGAGTGGGGTCAAGTTCCCCAAGGGCACCGGCCAGGACTTCACCGGCGAGATTGTTGCCGTCGGCACGGGAGGCGATACCTCCGCGGTCGGACGCCGGGTCTGGGGAACCAAGCTAGGCCTGGGCAGCGCCACCGCCGCCGAGTACGTCCAGGTCAAGGAATCCCTCACCGCGGAAGCGCCCGCCGGCTACGACCTGGTCGCGGCCGCGGCACTGCCGACCGTCGGTCTCACTGCGATGACAGCCCTGCGCAAAGTTCGGGTACGGGCGGGATGTCGCGTCCTGATCGTTGGCGCAAGTGGTGGGATCGGCAGCGTCGCGATCCAGTTGGCCAGGGCCGCGGGTGCTCGGGTCTCCGCAGTGGCTGCGGCCCGGAACTCCGAGTTCTGCGCCGGCCTCGGCGCCGAGGCGACGTACGACTATCAACGGCTGGACAGCCTCACCGCCGCACCCAAGTTCGACGCGATCATCGACCTGTACGGCGCCGCACCGGCGCAGTACCGCCGGCGTCTCGCCGGCGGCGGGAGGATGATCTCGCTGGCCTCGAAGGGCATGGGATACGTGCTGCTGTCGTCCGTACTGCCCGGGCCGCGGGTGCGGATGGCGATCATGAAGCCGAAGCGATCCGACCTCGACGAACTCGCTGCCGCAGTAGTCCGCGGAGACCTGCGCAGCGTGGTCGACGAGACCTACCCACTGGACTCCATCGCTGAGGCCCACCGATCAATCGAAACCGGCCACAGCCGAGGCAAACGAGTCATCCGCATCGCCGAACACCGGGCGCCATAGGTCCAACGGGAGCGAGTCTTAGAAGTCGATTCGCATGACGGCTCGGCGGTGGGTGGGGCGGGATGCTTCGGTGTAGCCGGCGTTGGTGAATGTGGTGGGGGTGCCGACGGAGCCGCCGTCTACGAGGTCGGGGTAGCCCTCGATGGCGGTGGCGCCATGGTCGCGGGCGAAGGGGACGGTGGCTTGGGCCAGGGCGTGGCTGATTCCTCGGCGGCGGTAGCCGGCGCGGGTGACGAAGCAGGTGACGGACCAGACGGTGGGGTCGGTCTTGTCTTCATTGCGACCAAGCCAGGGGACGCGGTAGTCGCGGAGGAGTCTCGGGTGGTCTGCGCGCGGCGCGACGGCGCACCAGCCGACGGGCTCGCCGTCGAGATACGCGACCAGGCCGCTCGTCGACTGCGCCTTCTGGTTTCCGCAGGCGGTCTGGTCGCGGAGCCGGGCGGAGAGTTCTTCGGGTCCCTCGGACGCCCAGGACTCCTTGGGTAGCATGCGAAAGCGTTGGCACCAGCATCGTGCGGTGTCGCCGGCGGTGCCGAAGATCGCCTGCAGGTCCTCCCAAGCCGCCTGGTTGGCCGGAACGATCGTGAGCTGCTCGACGGTGACCGGCTCCCGCGATCCCGCCGTACGAGGAACAGGCACCCGCTTGGCCGCCGGCCGCTTCTGCTGACGAGGGAGCGCGTCGAACGTGAGCCGTACGTGCACCGCGTCGCCTGCGTCCAGTCCTTGCGGCTTGCGTACGGCGTCCTTCAGCGGGAGCAGATACCCGCCGCCCTTCGGCCACAGCGAGGTCGTCCACTCGGTGCTGCCGATCCGAGCGCGGATCGGGAGCATCCCCCAGCCGTAGCTGGCGGCCGATGCCGCCGCCCGTATCGCGAGACCTTCCTGCTCCGGCACGGAGACGAAGTAGTACGGCGCTGGGCCGCGCCACTCGAAGACCACCCCGCTGAACTCTTGATCCATGGCCAGATGCTAGGACCCAACCCGGACGGATCTCACCCCGGCATTGAGGGTTTGAGCCTGGCTGCCGCGTGCTGCCGACGGCAAGTCTTCATCGAACGGTTCAACGATACCGTTGAAGGTATGACTGCTGGGATCGAAAAGGCCGCCACCACCGTCGACTCTGCCACCGTCATGGCGTTGCTTCCAGACAGGCCGCGGCTGTTGGGCTTGGGTGAGCCGACCCACGGCGAAGAGGTTCTGCTTGTACTGCGGAACGAGTTGTTTCGACAGCTCGTCGAGCAGGAGGACTATCGGACGTTCGCGCTCGAGAGCGACTGTCTGATGGGTCTGGTTGTGGACGAGTACGTGAGGTCAGGCAGGGGCACCCTCGACGACGTCATGGCGCGCGGGTTCAGCCACGAGTGGGGCGCCTTCCCGGGCAACCGCGAGCTGGTGAAGTGGATGCGCTCGTACAACGACGGCCGGCCCGCGGGCGAGCAACTGCGGTTCGCCGGCTTCGACGGTCCGCTGGAGATCACCGCCGCGGCGAGCCCTCGGCAGGCGCTCACCGCACTACACGCCTACCTCGCTGCCTGGGGTGATGCCGACCTGCTGCCCTGTACGGCGGAAGCACTCGACCACCTGCTCGGCGCCGATGAGCAGTGGACCAATCCCGGCGCGATGCGGGACCCGTCTCAATCCGTCGGGCAGACATCCGAGGCCAAGGAGCTGCGGCTGCTTGCCGACGACCTGGTCGCCTTGCTCGATGCGCAGGCGCCTCAGTTGCTCGCGGCATCCACGCCGGCCGACTGGGAACGAGCACTCCTGTACGCGCGCACTGCCACCGGGCTCCTGCGCTACCACCGATGGATGGCCGACTCGTCCCCGAGCAGGTTGGCGTGGCTGCTCGCCGTACGGGATTCGATGATGGCTGCCAACCTGTTGGCCATCGCAGACCAAGGCCTCACACTCGTCAGCGCCCACAATGCCCACCTCCAACGCAACAAGAGTTCGATGCGCATGGGCGACATCTCACCGGAATGGTGGAGCGCCGGCGCAATCCTCAGCGCCCAACTGGGCACCGACTACGCCTACCTCGCCACAGCCCTCGGCACCATCCCCCACCAAGGCGTCGACGCCCCACCGCCAGACACTCTCGAAGGCCTCCTCTACACACTCCCAGAAGACACCTACCTCATCGACTCCACAGCCCTCGCTGACCTAACACTCACGCCCCGCGTATCCCCTTGGTACGGCTACTCCCCACTCGACCCAGCCCACCTGAGCAGCACCGACGCCATCGTCTTCGTGAAGCACGCCCGCCGACCCTAGGCGGCTGGTCTACGGACTGACTTGGGGACTCTGACTGATCAGTTCGGGTGCACAATGCGCCCCAAACCGAAAGCTGGTGACGCGTGGGGGAGTCAGCCTTTGACGGCGCCTGAGGCTAGGCCGGAGACGTAGAAGCGTTGGAGGGCTACGTAGAGGACTACGCAGGGGATCATGGCGATGACTGAGCCGGCGACGAGCGAGCCGAAGTTGACTTCGCCGTAGGCGCCGGCTTGGACGTTCACGAGGGCCACGGGGAGGGTGTAGAGCTCGTCCTTGGTGAGGAAG
Organism: Kribbella sp. NPDC050124; assembly: GCF_044460355.1. Lineage (NCBI taxonomy): Bacteria > Bacillati > Actinomycetota > Actinomycetes > Propionibacteriales > Kribbellaceae > Kribbella > Kribbella sp. NPDC050124. The sequence goes on along the minus strand of NZ_JBITJU010000004.1, from coordinate 205,537 downwards.
GTGAGGGCGCCGAGGAACTCGGTCCACGCGGCGAGGAACGCATACAACGCGACGGTGGCGGCGCCGGGGGTGACGAGGGGGCGGAGGACGGAGCCGATCATGCGGAGGGTGTTGCAGCCGTCCACGTGGGCGGAGTCCTCGAGTTCGACGGGGACCGAGGCGAACGAGTTTCGCATCACGAAGACGCCGAACGGGAGGTTGACCGTGGTGTAGAAGAGCACCAGGCCGAGCAGGCTGTCGGTCAGCCGGAGGACGTTCAGCTCCAGGTAGAGCGGAGTCAGGATCGCCTGGAACGGGATCATCATCGACACCACCACCAAAGCGAACAACAACGGCCCGCTCCGGAACCGGAATCGCGCGAAGCCGTAGCCCGCGAGCGTCGCCAGTACGGCGGTCAACGCAGCCGTGCTCAACGCGACCACCAAACTGTTGCCCACAGCACGAATCAGGTTGCCCGGCCCCTCGATCAGCGTCCGGAAGTTGTCCCAAGTCAGGTGGAAGAAGGTGGACCGGTCCGGTGCCGCGACGATCACGTCGTTCGGCTGCACCGATCGGAAAAGGGCCCACAGCAACGGTACGGCGAACACCAGGAAGGCACCGCCACCGCCGACGACGTACAGGACGTTCTTCAGCCTCATCGGTCAGTCCCTCTCGCGGAGCAGCCAGAACTGGAAGGCGGTGACGAGGCCGACGACCACCACCAGCACGATGGACAGTGCGGTCGCGGCGCCGAGCTGGAGCTGCACGAACGCGCGGTTGTAGATGTACTGGACGACCGTGGTGGTGTCCGTGCCCGGACCGCCGCGGGTCAGGATGTAGAACTGGGTGAACGCGAGCAGCGAGCCGACCACCGAGATGATCACCGCCATCGCGATCGTACGGCGCAGCACCGGGATGGTGATCTCCCGCTCCTGCTGCCACCACGTGGCCCCGTCCAGCTCGGACGACTCGTAGAACTCGCGCGGGATCGCCTGCATGCCGGCCATCAGGAGCATCATGGTCAGCCCGGACACACCCCAGATCACCAGCACGCAGATGAGCCCGGTCGCGAGCGGCCCGTCCACCAGCCAGGCTGTCGTGCCGTCGGTGATGTCGAGGGTGCGGAGCACGATGTTGATCGCGCCGCTGTCCGGTTGGGCTTCGAGCACGGTGACGAAGCTCAGCGTGGACAAGCCGACGACGAACGGGAGGAAGAAGATCGTTCGCAACAAGGTCGAGCCGCGCCGCTTGCGCCGTACCAGGACTGCCAGTGCATAGCCGAGCACCAGGATGGGCCCGGTCACGATGACCGTGTAGAGCAGCGTGTAGAGGACCGACTTGGCGAAGGCGGCGTCGGACGCGATCGCGGTGTAGTTCTTCACCCCGCTGAACTTCACCGAGCCGATCAACGGCCAGTTGGTCAGCGAGATCACCAGCGCGAACCCGAGCGGGACCAGCACGAACACCGCGACGAACAGTACGGCGGGTGCCACCAGCAGCAGCCCGGTCCGCGAGGGATGGGTCAGCGACCCCTGCCCGACCCGACGACGAGCGGCGGCACTGGCTTTGCGAGCATCAGGGTCAAGCCGATGCGAACTCCGGAGCGCCGTACTCATCGGCGTGCTCGCTTCGCTCCGGGCGCCGATGAGGCACAAGGTGCGCAGTGCTTGATGATGAACTCGCTTCGCTCGTTCATGCTTGCCCCTGGGCCAGGATGCGGTCGAAGTTGCTTTGGGCTTCCTTCATGGCGGCCTCCAGCTCGCCGTCGAACACTGCCCGGCGGAACATCTGCAGCCACGGGCCGTCCGGCTGGTTGTAGAGCAGGTTGTAGGACAGCGTGGTCGGCGCGTAGCCCTCCGAGATCCGCTCGAGCGGCAGCGTCGCGAGCGGGAACTTCTCCGCGAACTCAGGTGTCCGGGCGTCCGACCGGACCGGCGTGTAGCCGCCGGCCGGCAGCTCGACCTGCTGCGGCAGGTCGAGCGCGAACCGCACGAACTCCCACGCACCGGAGGCGTTGCGGGCCCCGCGCGGGATGCACATGTTGTCGCCGCCGTCGAAGAACGCCGCCCCACCGTCCGGACCGGACAGCAACCGGGGAGCCACCTTCTTGTGGAAGGCCTCGTCGGAGGCGGACACGACCACGCTGTAGTTGGACGGGAAGATGCCGATCTTGCCGGCCCGGAAGTCGCTCCCCCAGCGGGACGCGTCGTCGGAGAAGTTCGCCCGCGGCACCAGCCCGTCGACCCACAGCTGCCGGTGCAGCTCGAGCATTTGCCGGACCGCGTCGTTCCCGACGATGTCGCCGGACTGCTCGCCGATCGCGCCCTTGATCAGGTCGGTGTCGGCCGCCCAGATCATCGGCTGTACGACGAAGCCGAGTGCGCCGGGGCTGTTCGCCGGGAAGCTCCACGCGTAGATGTCGTCGCCCAGCTTCCGCAGCCGCCGAGCCGCGTCCAGCAGACTGTCGAACGACGTGATCGCCTCGTCCGGGTCGACGTCCGCCCGGTCGCACAGCTCGGTGTTGAACCAGAACATCGAGTTGTCGGCCAGGTACGGCACGCCGAACGCCCGGTCGTCCTTGGTTGCCAGCCGCAGGTGGCCGGGGCTGAGCTTGTCCCGGTAGTCCAGCGCCTGCAGGGGTTCGGTCAGATCGGTGAACGCGTCCCGGTAGATGAACAGCATCGAGTTGATGTCGTCGATGTCGACCAGGTCCGGCACCTCCCGGCCGCGGATCGCAGTCGCCAGCTTGGTCACGTACTGCGCGTCGAGCACCGGAGTGAGCTCGACCGTGAGCCGGTCCTGGGACGCGTTGAACTTCTTCACCAGGTCGGTCAGACCGGTTTGGGTGGCCGCCCGGCACCAGACCTGCACGGTGCCGGTGGCGTCCTGCCCGAAGCCCGCCGCCTGGACGTCGGGTTCGGGCAGGACGGAGCTGCAGCCCGGCACGCTGGCGGCCGCGGTGGCCGCAGCCGTCAGACCGAGGAACTTCCGCCGGGTCAGCATGATCAGGCCCTGGGCAGCCAGACGCGCATGGCGCCGATCTCGCGGTTGGCCCAGGCGTAGTACGGCACCGCGACGACGTCGACCTCATCGCCGGTCGCATCCGCAGCCTCACCAGTGAAAGGCCAGCCGCCTTGATGACCGGTGCCCACCTGACCGCGCGCCTTGAGCACGGTGACGCCGTCCAGCAGACCGTCTTCGTGGCTGCTGGCAACCGATGCCGACGGCAACAGGTGGAGGTCGTCGACGTTCGCCGCGTTGTCCACCTGCTCGACCGCGTAGACCAGCGGTCCGCGTTCCAGCGCGACATACCCGCGGACGGCGTCCACGCGCGGATCGGCCCCGATCACCCGAGTTGCCAGCGGCAACTGCAGGTCGATCTCCTGAGCTTCGACGCGAGCGTACGCGCCCGCCTCGACAGGCTTCCCGTTGACGGTCGCACCCGAAGCCCAAGCCGGGATCCGCAGCTCAACTGCAACCGGTCCACCAGCCGTGATCCGGACAGCGCCGTCCCAGGGATAGGCCGTCTCCACCTGAAGCTCAACGTCACCAGCCTTGAGCACACCGGCGGCGTACTGGTGGATCTGAACCACGCCGTCGCCGGCGCTGGCCAAGTAGCCGTCGAGGCTGGCCAGGGTGCGCATGATGTTGGGCGGGCAGCAAGCGCAGTCGAACCAGCCACGCCGCCCGTGCGCCGGACTGCGGCCGTTGTCGGGATGCGCCCCGCCGCGCAGCTGCAGCGGGTTGACGTAGAAGTACTCGGTCCCCTTGAGCGAGACACCGGCCAGGAAGCCGTTGTAGAGCATCCGCTCGATGGCATCGCCGTACGACGCCTCACCCGTGGCGAGCAGCATCCGCCAGGCCCACTGGATGCCACCGATCGCCGCGCAGGTCTCGGCGTACGCGCGGTCCGGCGGCAGCTCGTACTCGTCGCCGAAGGCCTCGCCCTCCCAGCGGGCGCCGAGGCCGCCGGTCACGTAGGTCTTCGTCGACCACATGTGCTCGAACTGCCGCTTCAGCGCGTCGAGCAGGTCGGTGTCACCGGTCTCGAGCGCGACGTCCGCGGCGCCGGCGGCGAGGTAGACGGCGCGGACCGAGTGTCCTTCGACCGTGGTCGCCTCGCGGACCGGGAGCCGGTCGGAGAAGTACGTCGGCTCGTGGCCGTGCTCCTTGATGATCCCGTGGCCGCGTGCCTCGACGAACCACCTGGCCAGGTCGAGGTAAGCCGCCGTACCGGTTTCTCGATACAACTCGACGAGCGCCATCTCGATCACCGGGTGACCGTCGACGTCGACCGTCTGTCCCGCCCCGTCGCCGAAGGTGGCGACCAGGTGGTCGGCGATCTTGATCGCGACCTCGAGCAGTTCGCGGTCGCCGGTGCAGCGGACCTGCGCGACCGCCGCCTGGATCAGGTGGCCGGCGCAGTAGTGCTCGTGGCTCCAGACGAGCTGCTTGTAGCGACCCTCGTCGCCGTACCGGAGCTGGACGACCGAGTCGAGGTAGCCGTCCTCGCGTTGCGCGGCGGCCACGATCGCGGTGATCTCGCGCTGGCGCTTCAGCAGCTCCTCGCTCGGGTGGCGGCCGTACTCCCAGGCGGCGGCCTCGAGCCACTTGTAGACGTCGGAGTCGGCGAACACCGGGCCGATCGCCTCGCCCTCGCCGATGCCGGCGGCGAGCCGGAGGTTCTGCAGGTTGCCGGCCGTCTCCAGCTGGTCCTGGCCGCTCGGGATCGCGCTCGCGCCGTTGCGGGCCTGGCGCGGCGCCCAGAACCCGCCGGTGATCGTGGCCTGGCCCAGGCCGAGCGGTTGCCAGCGGCCGCGCGTGCTCGCGGCGGGACTCCGGGAGGTGGTGACTGCGTCCGGGGAAGCACTCATAGGGGGAAGCTCCTGAGGGGGTCACGGAAGGGAACGCGGAAAATCCAGAACACGTTTTCCTTGACGAAGCTAGAGACGCGAGGCGACCTGGTCAACCCCCAAGACCTGGCTAAATCCGGACAAGCCGGGATTCGTGCTGTACTGTTTCCGGAAAGTTCGGAAAGGAGTTGCCGGATGGCGTCACGTGGTCCTTCGCTGCCCCGGATCACCGATGTGGCCGCACTGGCAGGCGTCTCCACGAGTACGGCGTCCAAGGCGCTCAACGACACCGGCCAGCTCCGCGAGGAGACCAGGCAGCGGGTACGGCGAGCCGCCGAGCAGCTCGGGTTCACGCCGGACAGCCGCGGCCGGGCGTTGTCGTCCGGGCGCAGCTTCACGGTCGGGCTGATCACCACCGACAGCTCGGGACGGTTCAGCATCCCGATCATGCTCGGCGCCGAGGACGCACTCAGCGCGGGCGAGATGGGCCTGCTGCTCTGCGACACCCGGGACGACCCGCTGCGCGAGCAGCACTACCTGCGCTCGCTGGTGTCCCGGCGGGTGGACGGCATCATCGTGACCGGCCGACGGACCGAGCCGCGGGTGCCGATCGACGTACCGATTCCCGTCGTCTACGCCTTCAGCCCGTCCACGGATCCGGCCGACACGTCGGTGATCGTGGACGACGATGGCGGCGCTTCGTCAACCGTGCAGCACCTGCTCAGCCTTGGCCGCCGGCGGATCGCGCACATCACCGGGCCGTCGTCCCACCACAGCGCCGAGGTCCGGGCCGCGGCGACCGTCAAGGCAGCCGGTGACGCCCTGGTCGGCGAGCCGCTGCACGGCGAGTGGAGTGAACGCTGGGGCCGGCACGCTGTCGACGTACTACTGCGAACCTCGGCCGACGTGGATGCGATCTCCTGTGGCAGCGACCAGATTGCCCGCGGGGTGTGCGACCGGCTTCGCGAGCTCGGCCGGTCCGTTCCCGACGACATCGCGGTCACCGGCTACGACAACTGGTCCGTGATGGCGCTCGCGAGCCGGCCGCCGCTGACGACTGTCGATCTCGAGTTGGAAGAGCTCGGCCGCCGTACCGCCAATCTCCTGCTCGACGCGATCGCGGGGTCGGCGCAGCCCGGGGTGATGGAACTGGCCACCCGGTTGGTGACCCGTGAGTCGACCCTGGGGACCTGAGTCACCAGATGGTTGCTCGGCGGACCGCCGTTGTCCGCCTGGACTCGGTAGATTCACCGGGTGCTGCGCAAGCTCCTGATCGGCCTCGCGGTGATCGCCACGCTGGTGGCGGGGGTGGGCACCGCGCGCCTGGTGCTGCCCCGAACCGATCCCACCGGCGGAGTCGTCAAGCAGCTCGCGTTCCTGCGAGCTGAGATCGAGGGCGGCGCCGACCACGCCGCACAGCAACAGTTCCCGGAGGGCTATTTCTTCCTCAACGCCCTCTACGGGCTGACCTGGGTCCAGGTCGGGCTCGCCGATCCTGCGCAATCGGTCGATGCGACAACCGAAGCCCGCTGGGCGCTCGACCGGCTCGAGTCCCCGAACGGGACCGCAGTCTTCGACGCGTCTCTGCGACCAAAGTACGGCGTCTTCCATGCCGGCTGGACGAACTACCTGCGCGGCGGACTCATCGCTCTCAAGCACGCCGACGCGGCCGAGATCGACGAGTTCACCCGGGCCTCGGTGGAGCTCGCGACCGCGTTCCGGACCGCCAAGACGCCGTTCCTGCCGGCGTACCCGGGCCAGGCGTGGCCGGTCGACTCGACCGTCGCGATCGCGTCGTTGCGCGCGTACGACGCACTTGTCGCACCGCGGTTCGGCTCGACCACGGATCGCTGGGTGGCCGCGGTGAAGACCGAACTCGACCCGGCGACCGGACTACTGCCGCATCAGGTCGAGCCGGAGACGGTCGGGGCGCGGGCGACGTCGCAGAGCATGATCCAGCGGTTCCTGGTGGAGATCGATCCGGCTTTCGCGCGGGCGCAGTACGAGATCTTCCGGGACAAGTTCGTCGCCGGCCTCGGGGTTCGCGAGTACCCGAAGGGCGTCGCCGGGCCGGGTGACGTGGACTCCGGCCCGCTGATCCTCGGGATCAGCCTGTCCGCGACCGTGGTCACGATGGGCGCGGCCAGGGTCGCGCACGATCCGTTCGCCGACCGGCTCGCCCGTGAAGGCGACCTGCTCGGCGTGCCGATCAGCGGCCCGACGACGAAGCGGTACGCCCTCGGCCAGGTGCCGATCGGCGACGCCTTCCTGGCCTGGTCGCTGTCCGCACGACCGCTCGTGGGCAGCGACCAGCCGGAGTTGAGAGGCAACTCCGGCTGGTGGCGGGTGCCGTGGTTGCTGCTGATCTGGTTGCCGGCGCTGATCCTGTGGCTTGCTGTGCGGTTCAGAGGGCCCCGAGGGAGCCGCCGAGCGCGCTGAGCTTGCGCGGCAGGTCGTACTCCGCGCCACCCTCGTGCCCGTTGTACGTGAACACCTCCAGTTGCGCCGGACCGCCGTACCGGTGGTATGCCGCGAAGACTGTGGACGGCGGACAGATGTTGTCCATCAGCGCGACCGAGAACCAGGCCGGACAGGTTGCCCGGGCGGCGAAGTTCACCGCGTCGAAGTACGACAACGTGCTCATCGCGGTCTCGATGCCGGTGCGGTGCCCCTTGAGCCAGCGGGCGATCTCGGCGTACGGCCCGTTGTCGGTGATCTGCGACGCGCGCCGGTAGTGACACAGGAACGGTACGTCGGCGATCGCGGCGGACAGGTCGTCACGCAGCCCGGCGACCGTCAGCGCAAGTCCACCGCCCTGGCTGCCACCGACAACGGCGACGCGAGAACTGTCGACGTCCGGATGGCTCTTCACGGCGTCGACCGCCCGGACGGCGTCCGTGATCAGCCGTCGGTAGTAGTGCTTGCGGGGATCCTCGATGCCTCGGGTGAGGAAGCCGGGTGACGACGAGCCGTGGCCGTCCGGCGCGATGTCCGGAGTGTCCGCCACGGTCTTGCCGCCACCGCCTTGGCCGCGATTGTCCATCACGAGGTGCGCGTATCCGGCCGCGCTCCAGGTCAGCCACTCGTAGGGGATGCCACGGCCGCCGTTGTAGCCGATGTACTGCACGACCGCAGGCAACGGTCCGCTGCGGTGCCGCGGCAGGAGCAGCCACGCCTTGACCGGTTGACCGCCCCAGCCGCTGAACGTCACGTCCTGGACGTCCACGGTCGCCAGCCGCGCGTCGTACGGCTCGAACCTGGCGTCGATCGGGCGGCCGGCCGCGTCCGTCAGCGTCTGCTTCCAGAACGCGTCGAAGTCCGCGGGCTCCTCCGGCTCCGGCCGGTACTCGCGCAACCGGTCCAGGGGCATGTCAACCAGCATCAGGTTCTCCTCAGTGGAAGGTGGCGGTCAGGGTTTCGCCGTGGCGGTTCGCGGTGTCGACAACCAGGCGCCAGCCGGACGCGATGCGGGTCGCCTGGACCCCGTCGTCGGCTGACACCAGGCGGAGACCAGGTTTGGCGAGCTCGACGGTGACCGACGAACGCCGCTGGGTCGGATCCGAGATCGCGACCTTGCCTGCGGCCACCACGACGGACGCCGGGCCGTCGGTGGTGAGCTCGGCGACCGTCCCGGCCGTCCAGAAGTTGGCCGCGAGCACGTTGCGCAGCCGGATCGCGTGCGCCGTCGCATCCGCGCGCAACCGGGTGACTGGCAGCCGGTTGGCGAAGGTCTTGGTCGCGTCGAGCGTGGCCGTGGGCAACTGCACGTAGTAGTAGCCCTGGGCAACGGGTGCAGTGCCGTGGTCGATCCAGACAGTCTGGTACGGGCGGGTCACCGGCGTGTCGGTGCCGTACTTGAGGTTGATTTCGCGCCAGGTCGCCGTACGGTTCTCCCGGAGGGCGCGCACCGGTGTCCGGTCCGGGAAGACGTAGCCGCCGGTCCCGGCCAGGTGACACCAGCCGGGTGCAGCGGTGAACGTCTCGCCTCCGGTCCGGAGCTTGCGGTTCTCCACGATCGTCTCGACCGCGCCCTCGCCGGTGATACCGGAGCCGAGGCAGACCATGACGTCGTCGATCAGGAACCAGCTCTTCAGGGCGGTAAGGCCGGTCCCGTATCCGCGCAGGTCCATGCCGTAGGCGCCGATCGTCCGAACGGGGACCGCCGTACCTCCGACCCAGTCGGCGTCACTGGTGGTGCGGAAACCGTACGAGTCGGCCAGCCGTCGCGTGTCGACCGTTGTCCCCGGCAACCGGTAGGGATCGACCGTCGGCCAGTAGTCGCCCGAGTAGTGGCCGAGGTCGTCGTCGTACACCAGCACCATCCCGTCGGACAGGTGCCAGCCGTGCAGGTTCTCGGTCTGGATCGACTCGTAGTTGTAGATCCGCGACGAGTAGGCGCTCAACCCGACGATGAACGCCGGCCGGTGATGCGCCACCTTGTCCATCCGCGGGTACTGCTTGTGTACGACGAGCGCACCCCGCGCCGGGGTGGCCGACGCCAGGACGGCCCGGGCCGCCACCAGCGAGGCCGGGTCGGTGACGGTCAGGAAGTCGCGGAAGGTGTCCTCGGTGATCCACTGCTTGACCAGCGCGGTGAGCCGGGCCGCGCGGTCGGCCGGCGCGGCCGGGATCAGCCGGAGCGTGCCCTCGATGATCGTCTGGGTCGGCGCGTGGTTCTGCTTGCTCGGCCGGGCGATCTCGCGGCCGCAGACCGAGCCCATCAGGTCGCCACGCACCATCAACGGGTCGAACGCGTCGTCGATCCAGTGGTAGATGTTGTCGAGGTCCGGGTCGGTCACGGTCCACTGCGTGCCGCCGAGCAGGTACAGCAAGGACGAGAGCGTGCCGAGCAGTTCCTTGCCGTAGCCGCCGTTGTACGGGTGCTTGTAGTGCTGCAGGAACGAGCCGTCGCTGTAGAAGCCCTCGCCAGTGCCGTTGTCCGTCCGATCAGGTGCGTCGTTGAACGCGAGCACGCTGTTCGCGCCGTCGCCCTCGACATCGCTGATCGCGTCCCGGACGCGGGTCAGCGCGGCGGCGTCACCGTCCAGCACCGCGCGGACCGCGACCACGGTGGCGATCCAGACCCGGTTGGCCCCGGTTGCGATCTGCCGATTGAACCGCCAGAGGTTCGGGTCCGGGGTGTAGTGGTTGATCGCGGTCGTGTACGTCGTCCGCAGGTCGGCCGGCATCGCGTCGTACAGCAGGACGAGGGTGTCCGCGAAGGCGCCGGCCGCGCCGATCTCCCAGTCGTAGTCGTTGTCGTACCGCGGCAGCGTCGGGCTGTAGCGGTTCGTGTGCATCCACTCGAGCGCGCCGAGGATGTCCGCGGCGACGCTCGCGTTCCCTTCGTACGCCGACCCGTTCGTGGCCCACGCGACCGCGAGCTGCTTGATCCGGCGGAAGTTGGAGGCGACGTGGTTGGACAGCGTCGTACTCGCGAGGTCCGGCCAGAGCGTCGTACGCGTCGCGGACCGGTCGAGGGTGGTGAGGGCGGAGCGGGCGTCCTTGTCGATCCGGGCGATCGCGACAGCGAGGTCCGGGTCGGCGGGGTCGACGGTCGGGCCGCCGGTGAGCAAGGTGTGCCAGCGCAGCCGCAGTTCGTCGGTCGGGCCGGCTGCCCAGGAGGTTGCCGGTACGGCGAACAGCGCCGCCGAGCCGATCATCCCGCCGAGCACGGTGCGTCGGCGGAGGGTGAGGTCTGACATAGGAGTCCTCTCAAAGGGAAAGGGCGATCGCGTTCGCCCCGGCGGCGTTCGGGTGCAGGCCGTCGCCGCTGTTGAAGGCCGGTCGCAACCGGGCCGGGTCGGACGGATCCCGCAGTACGGCGTCGACGTCGACGACCCGGTCGAAGATGCGCCCGGATCGGAGTACGGCGTTCACCTGGTTGCGGACGTGGTCGAGGGCGTCGGTGTAGCGGATCCAGCCCTTGAACGGGCCGATGGTCGCGCCGAGCACCTCGAGGTCGTGGTCGCGGGCACGGCGGGCGAGCTGCTCGTAGCCGGACAGCAGTCGCGCTGGGTCGGTCTGGCTCGGTGGCTGCTGGATGTCGTTGATGCCCAGAAACACCAGCACTGCTTGGAGTCCCGGCAAGGCGAGGATGTCCCGGTCGAAGCGAGCCTGCCCACTCGGCCCGAAGCGTCCGTCGTCGAGCAGCAGCCGGTTCCCGCTGACGCCCAGGTTCGCGACCGCTGGGCGGCGGCGGAAGCGGGCGGCGTACTGATCCGGCCAGCGCAGGTTCGCGTCGTCGGGGGTGCCGACGCCTTCGGTGATCGAGTCGCCGAGCACCGCTAGCGATCGGCGGCCGTCGGCTCGCACGTCGACACCGTTGAGCAGGAAGACCGACTTGGTCGGCCGATCCCCGATGAGGCCGGTGGCGTGCGTGTTCCGGTGAAAGCTCACCGGACCGGTCGGACCGGGCAGGTACATGCTCACTTGCACGTCACCGCCGTCCGGCACCATCACATCCACGGGATCACTCACCACGGTCCCTCCGGCGGCCACCACCACGTCCTTCTGCCCGCCGAACAACACCGCCTGACCGTTGGCCGTCACCGGACCAAGCACGATCGGCTGCACGCCGAACGGGTTGGCGAACCGCAAGCGCAGTCCAGCCGATCCGGTTCCGGCTGACAGGTGGACGGTGTTGTGGATCGTGGTGTCGGTGAAGCCTCCCATCGCGTCGACGTCGGTGGCAGTCGGGGCAGTCTGGGCAGTCGCCCAACTGGCGACCCACCGGCGTCGGGACGACGACTCGGCGAAGTCGGCGGTCGACATCCCGGTGAGGTCGGCGGTCGACGCCCTCGCGTCCGTCGGTTGGCCGAGGACCGCCCCGCCGACCAACCCACCGAGTGCGCCACCGAGGATTGCCCGGCGGGATGGGGTGGTCATCAGCAGGCCGCGGTTGGGTTGAAGTCGGCGCCGTACGTGCCGACCGAGTTGCCGCCGGTGTTGCCCGACATGGTGTTGCCGCAGATCTCGTCCTGCGGTGAGCGCATGAACTTGATGCCGCCGGCGGCGTTTCCGGTGATGGTGTTGCCGTAGACGTCGTTGTCGATGCCGTCGGTCTCGGTGTCGCCGCCGAGGCGGACGCCGGCGCCGGTGTTGCCGTGGATCGTGTTGTAGCGGAAGGTGTTGCCGCTCCCCCGGGCGTCCAACCCACCCGAGCTCGGGTCCAACTGCCCGGAGCAGTCGTTGTACTCGACGATGTTCGCGGTCGCGTTCTCCTTCACGTCCACGCACTCGTTGCCCGCGGTCGCGATCGTGTTGTGGTGGATCCGGTTGTTCCGGCTCCGGTCCGGCTGATCGTCCGGCGCGCCGTTCTCGCCTTGCTGTTCGGGCGCCGTACCGAGGTAGATGCCTTCGCCGTTCTTGCCGCCGGCGGCGAACTTGAAGTCGAATATCCCGCACGGCCCGACGGTGTTGCCGTGCACGTCGGCATTGGTCACCAGGTACCGGAGCCGCACACACTCACCGCCGGCGTTCTTCAGCGTCATGTCGCGGATGGTCAACGTGCCGACCCCGTCACCCGGGCTCGTGCTCATCACGTAGATCAACTTGTCCCGGTACCCGGACGCGCTGGACGACGATCCGTGCAGCCCGTCGATGGTGAAGCCGTCGAGCGTCACCCCGTCGTGCCGGACCTGGAAGATCCGCGAGTTGCCTGCGCCCTTCACCACCGCGCTCGCCGGGCCGGTGATCGTGACCCCGGAGCGGATGGTCACGGCATCCTGGCGATAGGTGCCTGAGGCAAGGTGTACGGTCGCGCCCCGGGGCGCGGTGTCGAGGGCCTTCTGGATGGTGGCGAACGGCGCTCCGGACGACGTACCGGAGTTGGAGTCGCTGCCGGAGGGCGCGACGTAGTAGTCGGTCGCGGCGTGCGCCGGTACGGCGGGGAGCGCCAGCGCGGCGCCGAGCAGCAGGATCGGGACAGCTCTGGACATGATGGTCCTCCTTGTTGGGGCGGTAAGGCGGGACGGACTAGCGCGTGGCGCCTAACTCCGCGCCGTCGCGAGCAGGTGCCGAGTGCCGCGCAGTAGGCGCGGAGTTAGGCGCCACGCGCTCGGCGTGGTCGGCGACGAGCAGGCCGACCAGGACCGGAACAGTGGCGCCAAGGAGTAGTGGGCCCGCCGGGACGACGAGCGAGAAGACCGGCGCGGCAACGGCAGCACCGAGCAGAGCGGTGCCGCGAGGCACCGAGGTGAAAGCAAGCTGGAACGCGGTACGACGCCAGGCGGCCGCCGAGCCACCGGGATCCCGCCCGGCAGTGACGGCCAGCGCCAGGTGATAGGTGGTCGCGGCCGCGATCAGCCCGAGGTGAATCATGAACAACACAAGGACAATCGGCCCGGAGCGGCCGGCCAGGAACGACAAGTTGCAGGCGGCAACCAACGCCGCGACGGTCACGGCGACGGAGTGCGGCAGCAGCGGACGCCAGTACCTGCGCCAGCCGGTGAACACTCCAGTGAAGCAGCGTGTGTCGCCGTCGGTCCGCCAGCGGTTCAGCGCGAACCCGACCGCCGCCAGAGCGGGCAACCACGTCACCACGCCGAGGCAGAGGATCGAGAACGCCGCACCCGCCAGCACCGGACTGGCCAGCCAGCCCAGCCAGTCGAGCGCCCGCCGGGTCATACCGAGATCCTGAGGTTCGCGGACCGGATCACGGCCTTCGCCTGCTCCGCGAAGCCCTCGCCTTCGATCACCCCGTCGTCGTCTGCCAACAGAACGGTTTCCCCGTCGAACGCGATCCCGAACCCGCGCGTGAGGTCGATCCGGCGAGCCGACGGCGGCACGGGTCGGAGCGCCGAGGTCGGTTCGATCGTGGTGAGCAGCGTCGCCGTCGTCCGGCGTTCGGCGGTGGCTCGGAGGGTGTGGAGAGTTCGGGTCAGCCGCAGGCTTGGTGTGCTCGAGGTCGGGTTCGCCTCGACCTCCGTCACGGCGGACTCGACGGTCAGCGGTGTGTGCAGACGGACCCAGGCCTGTGCGGATCCGGATCGCAGCACGATGTCGTCGCCGTACTCGATCGGCCAGTCCGCATGCAGCAGGAACGTCCAGTCCCGCGGCTCCTCCGCGGCGCAGCGATCCAGCAGCACCAATCGGCCGGCCGGCGTGAATACGAGAGTGCGATCCAGTCGCGTGATGCCCAGCTCAGGCGGGTACATCGCGGCGATCTGCGCGGTCGCGTGCACCACGCCGTCCGCCGCGAGTACGTCGACCATCCGCGCCTGGCGCTCGTACGGCGCGCACTTGTAGACGTGGTAGCGATCCTCGTCCGCGAACCCTTGGCCGTCGACCAGGATCAGGTTGTGGTCACCGGCCCGCTTCCGGTTGCTGTAGCCCTCGTCGAGAGCCAGGAAAGCGCCCCGTGAGGTAAGCACGAACGACCCGGCGTCCGGATGATGATGTCCGGCACTCAACGTGTCCCACCCACGCTCGGCGTCGAGCCGATGCGAGGTCTCCCAGGCCTGGTGCCCACCACCCGGGGATGCCTTGAACGACACCATCGTCGCGTCGTCGTCCCAACCGGTCCGCGCGGTCACCAGGCCGAGGTCCGGGAAGTACGCCGACAGCGGGGTGCTCTTCTCCGGTGGCACCGGCTGCACGGACTCGTCGTACCAGAGCAGCTCCAGATAGGCCTCCGGCATGACGCCGGGCTTCACGCCACTCGCGTATGCCTCCCGCCAGAAGAAGCGGTCGGCGACCAACTCGCCGAGCCATTGCGCTTCGCCGATCCGGTAGGCGGATGCGAGCTTGTAGTAGAGAGCGACGCTGTGCCCGCTGCGGCGGTCGTGGCAGTCGCCGTGGTCGATGTTCTCCTCGAAGCGCGGCGCACACTGCTGCAACCGGTAGGAGAACGTGTTCGCCAGGAAGCGGCACCGATCCCACCAGTCCAGGCCCTCCTGGTCCTGCAGCAGGTCCAGGTACGTCGCCAGCCACGGGACGCCGTACCGCCAGTAGACGACGCCCTCCATGTCCGACCCGTCGGCCGGCAGCAGGTCGATCACCGTCGCGAAGTTCGCCTTCGCGCGCTCGGTCCACTCGGTCCGGCCGAGCGCATACCCCACGGCGGCCAGGCCGGTGTAGCAGATCCAGTTGTGGTTCTGCCAGTACGACGAACTCCACCAGGAGCCCTCGGACTCGACGGCGAACTCGTACAGCCTGGTGCCCTGCAGCTCCAGCTTCGCGCGCAATTGGTCGGCGTACTCGAAGTCGTCACCGAGCCAGGTCGAGGCCAGCGACAGCCCATGCAGCAGCCAGCCCGCGTCGAGGTCGTGGTCCGGCATGTGCGCCTTGCCCCAGTGCGGGAAGCCGATCGCGGCAGAGATCCAGCGAGCGGCCTCGGCCCGGTAGCCGGGATTGCCGGTCAGCCGGTAGGCCAGGGCCAGGTTCGCGGCTGCCGGGCCGAGGTAGGTGATGCTGGCCGACGGGTGCTCGGTCGGCGGAGTCTGGATGCGGTACCAGTCGCACTGCTCACGCAACCGGCGCCACCGGGCCGCGTGCCGGCCGTCGAGTCCGTCCCGCAGGTCGTCGAGGCGATGCTCGATCAGCATCAGCGCCCTCCGATCCGATGCTCGTGCCCGTCGACGGTGATCACGTCGCCGGTCACCTCGACGTCGACGGGCGTGGTCGAGTAGACGGAACAGAAGGTCGCGTCAGTGCCGACGACAGTCCAATCCAGGGCGATCCGCGTCCGCTGCGGGTCGTCCGCCGGACCAGGACCGGGTCGCGTCACCGGGACCGCGTCCGCGAAGTGGTAGCCGTGTAGGACCTCATCGCCTGTCCACGTGGTGCGGACGACGCCTGGCCCGAGCTGCACGTCGAGATCGACATCGGGCCGGAACTGCAGCACGATCTCCCGCTCCCGATCCGCCGTCACCCGAACGACGTCGACCAGATAGCCGTCACCCGACTCGATGTGCCGCACTGCCCGTACGCCGGGATACCACTCGTTGACCTCGGCGGTCACGGATGACGTCCCGGTCCGCACAACGCCGGTGGCTTCCGCAGGTTCCAGACCGTCGATCCGGATCGTGGGGTGCGCCGCGACGGACTTGTAGTGCCGGCGCCACTGCGCATGGCCGTACGGAACCTGACCCGGATCCGGCTGCCACGGTGTCGTCGCGCCGTACAGGTAGAGCGCGAGCTTGTCGTGGTGGCCGTGCGAGCCGCCGTGCGGACCGTGGTCGAGGATCGCGTGGATCCCACCGGTCCGGATCACCGCGTAGCAGCCGGTCAGCGCCGGCGACTGCACCAGGCCCGTTCGCGGTGGTCCGGCGAACCATCCGGTGAACCTGTCTTCGAGGCCGTCGTACGACGGTCCCACCTCCGCCAGCGCGCGGTCAGCTACTGCGTCGAGCCCGTGGTTGGTGGTGAACTGCCGCGCCAGGGCAACGATCTCCAGCCACTCGAGGGCGAGCGGCACCCGGCGATACGGGCCGTCGTGCAGCGCCGGCAGGATGCCGCCGTCGGTGGCAATCCCGGCGAGCGCACCAATCATCGCTTCGAGGCGATCCGGCACCTGTGCGGGGTCAAAGCCCCGAAGACTCAGCAGGTAAGCCCGGAGCACGAAGCCGTGGTAGTACGTGCTGGCCTCCCACTCCCAGCCGTCGTCCCCGGTCGACACATAGAGGTGCGCGAACTGGCCGTGCTCCCCCGTCAGCCACTCCTTCTCGCCGTCCCAGTCCTCGCCCCGCACAGCAGCCGCGGCCTGGCTCGCCGTCGTCCCCAGCGCGTTGAACCACGCCGTGTAGTTGGACGAGAATTTGTCCTGGGCAACCATCGCGTCGCGGGCCCGGCGCGCCCCGGCGACCATGTCGTCGAGCATCGGCAGCGTTTCCGCGAGGTCGGCGCGACCGGCGAGATTCGCGATGGCGTGTGAGATCGGCACACCCCACACCGCGTCGGTCAGCGCCTGGTGGAAGAGCCGCCCGCGCTGCATCCAGCCTTGCGCCTGCTCGTGCTCGCCGGCTTTGGTGAGTTCCAGGTAGAGCCGCGCGTACGACGTCAGTAGCTCGGCGCCACCGCCGTCGTACGAGAGCAGCCGGATCCGCCGCGCCCACCAGTGGTGCGCAAGCACCCGCCAGGCACCGCGCACCGCCTCGGTGTCGACGCGGCAGCCGTGCGCGCACGGTACGCCGTCCGCCGGAAACTCACCGGTTTCGAACCCGACGTGCTCGAGCTCGACCCCGTGCGCGGGGCAGACGTACTCGTGCCACCAGCCACCGCGCTCGGTGGGCGGATGCCCGGTCAACGCGGCCATGTGCCACCGTCGATGTCGATGGTGATCCCGGTCAGGTAGCCCGACGACGGCAGCGCGAGGAAGCGAACCGCGTTCGCCACGTCCTCGACCTGACCCGGGCGGCCGATCGGGGTCGCGGCGACCATGTTCGCCTGCGCCTGCTCGGTGGAGAAGGTCTGGTGGAACGCCGTCTCGGCGATGTACCCCGGTGCGACCGAGTTGACCGTGATGCCTTGTGCGCCGAGCTCCTTGGCCAGCCCCTTGGTGAAGCCGCGGATCCCGGCCTTGGCCGCCGCGTAGATCACCGACCCCGGTCCGCCGCCGTTGTGCGCGGCCAGCGAGGCCATCGTGACGATCCGCGGATTGGCGGACTGGGCGAGGTGCGGGATCGCCGCCCGGGTGGTGCGGAAGGTCGCGCCGAGGTTGACGTCGACGACCTGCTGGAAGTGCTCGTCGGTCATCTCCTCGACCTTGACCCGGCCGATCAGGTGGCCGGCGTTGCACACCAGGACGTCGAGCCCGCCGAGGAACGCGATCGTCTCGTCCAGCAGCCGGTCGACCTCCGCCGTACTCGTGACGTCGGCGCCGACGGCGATCGCCTTCCGGCCGAGCGCCTCGACCTCCGCGACGGTCTGCGCGGCAGCGTCGGCGGACTTGCCGTAGTGGACCACCACGTCCGCGCCGGCCGCCGCGAGGCCGAGCGCGATCCCGCGGCCGATGCCGTGTCCGGCCCCGGTCACCAGCGCCCGCGTGCCCTGCAGTTCCTCGGTCATAGTGTTGCTCTCCTTCGACAGTGTCATTTGATGCCCGCAGTCGCGAAACCTTGGACGAAGTAGCGCTGGCCGATCAGGAACAGCACCACCATCGGCACGGTGGCCAGCGTGGTGCCGGCCATCAGGAAGGCCCATTGGGTGTCGTTCTCGGTCCGGAACACCGACAGCCCGACCTGGATCACCCGCAGGTTGTCGCTCTTGGTCACCAGCAGCGGCCAGAGGAAGTTGTTCCACGACCCCTCGAAGGTGAGCAGCGCGACCGTGATGAACGCGGGTTTCACCAGCGGCGTCATGATCCGGGCGTAGATGCCCAGCTCACCGAGGCCGTCCAGCCGGGCCGCCTCCTCGAGCTCCACCGGCAGGTCGAGGTAGAACTGCCGGAACAGGAACACCGAGAACGGGCTGACCGCGCCCGGGATGATCAGCGCCCACCAGGTGTCCAGCCATCCGGTGCCGCCCTGGCCGGTGATGTCGTTGCCGCCGAACAGCGGCATGAACCGCACGATCAGGAACTCCGGCAGGATCTTCGTGTACGTCGGGATCATCAGCGCCCCGACGAAGCCGAGGAAGATCAGCGTGCTGCCGCGGAACCGCAACCGCGCCAGCGCGTACCCGGCCATCGACGCGATCACCACGTTCAGCAGCGTGTGACTGGCCGCGATCACGAAACTGTTCCGCGCGTACGTCGCGAACGGCGCGGCGTCGAGCGCGTCCGCATAGTTGCCAAAGGCCCATTCCGTCGGCAGCAGCCGGACCGGGGTGGCGGCGATGTCGGCCGGGGTCTTCACCGAGGTGAGCAGCATCCAGACGAACGGGACGATCATCACCACCGAGATCGCGGTGAGCGTCAGGTACAGCGCGATCCGGCCGGTCCGGACCCGCCGGACAGCGTCAACGGCCGGCACGGTCGCCTCCGGTGATCCGCCGGTTCGCCAGGGTCAGGACGAGCAGCAGCGCGAACAGCACCAGGCTCTGCGCGCAGGCGTACCCCATCCGGAACTCCCGGAACGCCGACTTGTAGATCTCGTAGGTCATCATCGTGGTGCTGTTCGCCGGACCGCCGTCGGTCAGGATGTACACCTGGTCGAAGGACTGGAAGGCGCCGATCACCGAGGTGACGAAGACGAAGAAGGTGGCCGGCTTCAGCAGCGGCACGGTCAGGCTGAAGAACTGCCGGACCTTCGACGCGCCGTCCACCGACGCCGCCTCGTAGAGCTCGGTCGGCAGGTTCTGCAGCGCGGCCAGGTAGATCAGCATCTTCAGCCCGATCCCCTGCCAGATGCCGACCACGATCACCGCCGGCATCGCCCAGTCCGTCGAGGACAGCCAGTTCGGCCCGGACAGGCCGAGGAACGACAGCACCGCGTTGGCCAGGCCGCTGCGCGGGTCGTAGATCCACAGCCAGACCAGCGCGACCGCGATCGTCGCGGTCACCTGCGGGATGAAGATCGCGGTCCGGAAGATCGCCCGCCCGGTCAGCTTCGTGTTCAGCATCAGCGCGATCAGCAGCGCGATCGTCATCGCCACCGGCACGGTGAAGAACGTGTACACGCTGGTGTTCAGCACCGCGCGCCGGAACACGTCGTCGCCGAGCAGGTCGCGGAAGTTCTCCAGGCCGACGAACCGCGGCGGCGTCAGGACGTCGTACGACGTGAAGCTCAGCACGACCGCCGCGACCAGCGGGATGCCGATCCACACCAGCGAGTGCAGCAGGGCCGGGGCGACCATCAGCAGGCCGGCCCGGCGCCGGCCGCGCGACAACCGCCGGGACAGCCGTGGGCTCGGTGGTCGGTTGGCCGGACCGGGTACGGCGTCGCGCACCCGCTCCGGCGTCGACAGAATCGTTCCGCTCACAGTCGGGAGATCGCTTCCTTGCTCAGGTTCGCCAGTTCGTCGATCGCTTCCTTCGCGGTCCGCTGACCGACCACAGCGGTCTCCAGAGTGGTCTTGATCTTCTCCCGGATCTCCATCCAGGCCGCCGTACCGCCTTCAGAGCGGGCCTTGCTCATGTTGTCGAGGGCAAGCTTCACGAAGCCGTTGTTCTTGACGTAGTCCGACGTCCGCAGGTCCTGGACGCCCGGCACCGAGCCGCGCTGCTGAGCAGTCGGCAGGATCGTCTCCGGCGTGCCCATGAACTCCACCAGCTTCTGCGCCGCGGCGGCGTGCTTGGTCGAGGCGGAGCGGGCCACCAGGGTCCCGCCCTGCAGCATCGCGGGCACCCGGTTCGCCAGGAGGAACGCGCCGACCTTGTCCTCCTTCAGCAGCTCCGGGTTCTGCTGCTGCAACTGCACCCACAGGGAGTTGTTGGACATCATCATCGCCGAGCGGCCCTGCGCCAGCGTGCTCGGTTGACCGGCCGCGGTCTTGAACGAGTAGTCGCCCGACTTGTCCTTGAGCACGTCCAGGAACAGCTGCAACGCCTCGACCCCGCGCTCGTCGTTGAACCGCACCTCCTGGCCGGCCTCGTCGAACAGGTTGCCGTCGTTGGCGAACAGGAACGTCTCCCAGCACTGCCGCAGGTCGATCGAGAACGGGTCGAACCCGACCCGCGTGAGCTTGCCGGAGCCGTCCGTCCGGGCCAGCTCCTTGGCGATCTCCCGCAGCTCGGCCCAGTCCTTCGGCGGCTGCTTGATGCCGGCCTCGGCGAACATGTCTTTGCGGTAGGTGACGATCCGGGTGTCCAGCACCAACGGGAGCGCGTACAGCTTGCCGTCGTACCGGGACGGCTCGAGGACGCGGTCCTCGTAGTCGAAGCGGGTGGCCAGCGAGTCCGGCAGCGGCGCGAGCACCTTCTTGTGTGCGAACGGCGGGATCCAGCCGACGCCGAGCATCACCACGTCCGGCATCAGGCCGCCGGCCAGGCCGGTGGTGAGCTTCTCGTTCAGCGCGGCGTACGTCGTGTAGTCGACCTTGACCGTGACGTTCGGGTTCTGCTGCTTGAACGCGGGCAGCAACTTGCCCTCCAGCAACTGCTTGCCGGTGCTGCCCTCGAAGATCGGGGTGAGCAGCGTGATCTCGCCCTCGGCCGGTCCCTCGGCGGCCGCCTGGCCGTCGCCGGACGGCGCCGCGGAACACCCGGTGGCCGCGGCGAACGCGCCGAGGCCGAGGGCCGACAGGACTGATCTACGGGTGTACTCCATGGCGCGCCTTTCGTGGTGCTGCGGAAGTGGAGTGGTGCAACGATCTACCAGCCGGAGCGGCGCTGCTGATGCGGGCTGGTGCAACGATGCACCGCACAATAGGAACGGATTCTCGCGCTAGTCAAGAGGTCGGCGCCGGTGGAGTTCTGCTGGACTTTCAGTCGCGAGTGATGCATCGTTGCACTGCGACACGGCAGGGTACGGGGCGAAGGGTGAGGAAGAATGCGCGGGTGGGCATGGGTGAGGTGACGATCCAGCAGGTCGCGACCGAGGCGGGAGTCTCGCCGAGCACGGTGTCGAACCTGCTGAACGGGCGGAACCACCGGATGCTGCCGGAGACCCGGCAGCGGATCGAGACCGCCATCGACAAACTCGGCTACCGGCCGAACCGGGCCGCCCGGCAGTTGCGGACCGGCCGCAATACGACGATCGGGCTCGTCGTCCCGTCGGTGGGCAACCCGTTCTGGGGTGCGCTCGCCCGGCACCTGGAGTCCGCGGCGCTGGCCGAGGGCTACCACGTGCTGCTCTGCAACTCCGAGCGCGATCCACGCCGCGAGCGCGACTACATCGACGAACTCTGGGCCGACGGCGTGCACGGCGTCGTACTCTGCTCGTCGCTGCCGTCGCTCGAACACGTGCTGCCGTTGGTCGAGCGTGGGCTGCAGTTGGTCGCGTTCGACCGGACGTCGCAAGCCGGCGATCCGGCGTCGCTGGTGAGCATCAGCGTCGACAACGCGATCGGCAGCCAGCTCGCCACGCAGCATCTGACCGACCTCGGTCACCGGCGGCTCGCGTTCGTCTCCGGGGCGCTGGCGAGCGTGAACCGCAAGGAGCGGTACCGCGGGTTCGTCGCCGGGCTCGAGCAAGCCGGGATCGATCCAGCCGAGGCTTTGCGGGCGCCGACCGGCACGGGAGCCGACGACTTCGGTGACGTCGAGGCCTCCGAGTTGGGGCGTGCCGCCGCCGCTGAGTTGGTCGCCCTCGACGAGCCGCCGACCGCGATCGTCGCCATCAACGACATGTGTGCGCTGGGGGTGTGCCGGGGACTGCGCGACGGTGGACTCGAGGTCGGCAAGGACGTGTCGGTGGTCGGGTTCGACGACATCGTGCTCGCCGACCTGTATGCGCCGACGCTGACGACGGTCCGGCAGCCGATGCGCGAGATGGCTGCGGCCGCGTTCAGTCAGCTGCGCGCACGGCTGGACGACTCCGGGCCGACGCAAGGTCAGTCGCTGCTGTTCCGGCCGGAGCTCATCGTCCGGGAGTCGACGGCAGCGCCACCAGCCTGAGTAGTGTGGTCGAGTGCAACGGATCTCGACTCGGAACGCCCGGTTCCAGGTGTGGCAGTCCTACCTGACCAACCGGACCAAGCGGCACCGGGCCGGTGAGTTCCTGGTGCAGGGCGTACGTCCGATTTCCGTTGCCGTCGACAACGGATGGCCGGTGCACACGGTGATCCACGACGCGTCCCGGCCGTTGTCGCGCTGGGCCCAGGAGCTGTACCAGCGGCTGCCCGGGGTCGAGCGGGTGGCGATGGAGCCGGAGTTGCTGGCCGAGCTCGGCGAGAAGGACGCCGAGGTGGTCGCGGTGCTTGAGATGCCGCCGGACGACCTGGACCGGATCCCGGTCCGGCCCGACTTCCTCGGCGTGGTCTTCGACCGGCCGACCGGGCCGGGCAACATCGGGTCGATCATCCGGTCCGCGGACGCCTTCGGCGCGCACGGCGTGATCGTCACCGGGCACGCCGCCGACGTCTACGACCCGAAGGCGGTGCGGGCGACGACCGGGTCCCTCTTCGGCGTCCCCGCCGTACGCGTGCCGTCGCATCGTGAAGTGATCGAGTGGGTACGGCGCTCGGCCGCCGTACCGATCGTGATCGCGGGAACCGACGAGCACGGCTCGGTGGACGTCTACGACCACGACTTCACCCAGCCGACCCTACTCCTGATCGGCAACGAAACCGCCGGCCTCAGCACCGCCTGGAAAGAGGCCGCCGACACCTTGGTCCGCATCCCCATCACCGGCTCAGCCAGCTCCCTGAACGCCGCCAACGCAGCAACAGCCGTCCTCTACGAGATCTCCCGCCAGCGCTCTCAGCCGAGCCGGTAGAAGCGCCAGAACGGGTGGTCGATGGCGAGCGTCTCGACCGTCCGGAAACCGGCGGACTCAGCCAGGTGCCGCATCACCGCGGGCCGGATACCCAGCGGGCCGATGACGTCCGAGGATGCGTCGGTGCGGCCTTGCGGGACGCACCAGAGCGTGCCCGCCGCAGCCATGAAGCGCTCGACCTCGTCGCCCGGTGCGGTGAAGGTCTCGGCGACCCGTTCCTCCATGACGATCACCGAGCCACCCGGCGAAACGGCCCGGCGGGCGGCCTCGAGCGCCGCCACCGGGTGCGGCAGGTCGTGCAAGCACTCGAAGAAGAACGCGACGTCGTATCCGTCGTGCGGCAGCGGTTCGGTGATGTCGGCGACCGCCAGGTCGACCCGATCGGCCACGCCGCGATCGGCGACGTAGCGGCGCCCGCGTGCGATCGACTCCTCGTCCAGGTCGTACCCGTCGACGCGGACCTGCGGGAACGCCTCCGCGAGCCGGATCGCTGCCCAGCCCACCCCGGCGCCGAGGTCCGCGACCCTGGCCGGACGGGTGCTGTCGGCGAGCCTGGCCTGGATGTCCGGGATCTGCGGCAGCCAGTCCTCGATCAGCGCGGTCTCGTACGCGGGCCGGTTCAGCGCCTCCTGCGCGGTCACCGCGTCGGCGCCGTAGGCCGGATAGGGCACGCCGTTCCCGGTCCGGAACGCCGAGACCAGCGCGGGCAGGGCACGGCCGATCGCCGGCACGATGTAGGCCATACCGCCCACGTAGAACGAGCTGACCTCGTCGACCAAGGCTTCGCGGACGCCGTCGGCCAGTCTGAACTCCGCGTCCGGACCGACCGTCAGCAGCCCGGCAACAGCCTGTTGTGCAAGCCATTCCTGCGTGTAGCGGAGGTCCTGGCCGGTTCGCTCCGCCAGTACCGCGGCCGTCGCCGGGCCGTCGAAGGACAGCGAGCGGTACAAGCCCAGCTCGACGCCGAAGTACACGTTGAGCAGCTCAACGGCGCCTAACGTCTGCAGGAAGAGACGACCGGACAGCTCCTCGGCCGCGGACGGTGCGCTGGTTTCCAGCAAAGTACTCATGATGTGCTCCCTGGTGTTCGGCAGCGCCCGGTGCGCTGCCCCTACCAGGGAGGCGCCAAGTCGACTGTGGCATCGCCACACGACCCCGCGGTCACGTGTGCCAGGTCGCGTTCTCCTCGGGTCGGTAGACGCAGAAACGTCCAGTCGACACGGCCAGCTCGAGATGGCGGGCGAGCGCCGGATGAACGGCGCGGATCGCCTTGATCGCGGTGGCGATGCGCATGGCCACCGCCTTGCGGGCCCGCTCGCCCTGGTCTCCGGTTGTCCGCACGCGGCCGGCCAGGCCATAGGCCGCGGCGAGTTCGCGGACAAGGAAGTCCCGCTCCTCGGTCAGCGTCGGGACCCGGTCGGACGCGCCCTCCCGCTCCGCCTCCGCAACGGCTTCCTCCAATTCGGCCACTCGACGCTTGTAGGCCGCCCGCGCCGTACTGTCGAGCATCGGACCGGTGTCACCACCGGCCGCCGTCCGCGCCGGTCCGCCTGCGGCGGCGACCAAGTCGAGCACATGCACCGGCTCACCGGGTCGGCGCAGCAGGACAGACAAATCGTGCATCCCCTTGGAGTCCGGCACGCTGGCCTCGCCGTCCCGCCAGCGCACCCGCCAGGTCCGGCCGTCCGGACGGAACATGCCCTCGACTCTCGTCGCCGGTCGCACCGCCACGCCGATCGCCGCCAGGTCCTTCTCCGCCATCGTTCGCCACGGCACGGCGTTGGCACCTTCGTACGCCGTGACGGCGTTGGCGAGCAGGCGACGAGCCTCACCGGTGTCCCCCAGGTACGCCGCCAGCCGCCCGAGGATGTGTGCGGTCGTGCCCATCACACCACCCCCGATACCGTCGACGACCCACAGCTCTTCGTACGGCGCCAGCCGCCGGACCACGTCCTGCGCCACGTCGGCCCGATCGAGGGCGATGGCCGCATCACCGGCATGCCACATCCCCTCGAGCCACTCACAGTCGTCCGGGATCGCATCCAGGCCCCGGCCCATCAGCCGGTCGAAGAAGCGCCGGGACTTCTGCGGGTCACCTGCCGCCGCGAAATAGCTCGCCCCCATCGCCATGGCGACCGTCGACTCGGAGGCGGTCCGGATGAGCTCTTCGACCGCGGCCACGTGACTTGCCTGCAGCACGCCCGCCGTACGGTCGGTCCACAAGCGCAGGGTGGAAACCATGAGCACAGCGTTGGCGCTGCCGGCCCGGAGCCCGATCGCCTCGGCGTCGTCGGCGTACCGCAGCGCCGTTTCGAAGTCGCCGGACATCAACGCCCGCGCGCCACGCCAGAGCGGGACGTACCAGGCGTACAACGGCAGCATCACGCGGTCCGACGTGCGCGAGAACGCATCGATCTCCGCGTCGACGGCCGGCCAGTCGCCGCGTTCCATCAGCGCCATCAAGCGCAGCCGGCGGGCAAGTAGCTGACACGGCGAGTCGTGGCCGCGTTCGGCAACTGCGAGCATCCGGCCGGCCGCGACGGACCGCTCGTCGACCTGACCGGGTCCGGCGACGGCGTCGCAGTACGCGGCCAACGCGCCCGCCTCGACACAGGGATTGCCCACGCGTTCGGCCATCGCCACCGCGGACCGGGCCAGCTCGAGCCGCTCACCCTCCCGGTCCGTCCCGGCGTAGGCGAGCGACAACCGTCCCAGCACGGCCGCACGCAGTCCACCGTCACGATCCGGCAAGGACGCCAGGGCCTCCGACAGCAGGTCGAGCTGCAGCTCGTCGTACTGCGGAACCTCGAAGCCGCCGAGGCCGGTGCCCAACCCGAGCGCGGCCATGGCGAGGTGGCTCGCCCGACCGTTGCGCCGGGCAACGTCCGCGGTCTGCGCGAACGTCTGGCGGGCGCCGTCCAGGTCTCCGGCGTACATCTGTGCCTCACCCAGCTCGAGCATCACCTTCGTCCGCTCGATGTCCTTGCCACGCAAGGCGATCCGATAGGAGTCGGCCGCCTGCTCGTACCCCATGCGCGACCGCGCTGCCCGTGCCGCTCGGAGCGCCCAGGTCGCCGCCCGTTCAGTCGCGTCCGGCCCGAAGGCGGCGGACCAGTGCCGGGCAATCTCACCCGCCGCGTCGTCCTCGTCCGTGGTGGTCGTCTCGAGCTGCTCGGCCAGTGCTCGATGCAGCGCCGCTCGTCGTGCCGCACCGAGTGATGCGTCCAGCACCTCGCGGACAAGGTCGTGCGTGAAGTACATCCGGCCGTCGACCGGCGGACCGGCCAGCAATCGCGCCGTCGCCGCTTCTTCGAGCAGCTCGACACCGACCGGAGCCTCGGACACGGCCGAGACGAGTGTCACCTCGGCGCCGTTCCCAGCCACCGCGGCGATCTCCAGGACCCGCTGACAGTCCTGGCTGACGCGCGCGATCCGCCGCGCCAGCACCTCACGCACCCCCTCGGGTACGCCGGCCGTCGGCGGCCGGGCCGCGAGCAAGCGGGAGACCTCACGGACGAAGAACGGGTTGCCGCCGGTCCGGCCGTGCACCATCGCGGCCAGCTCGTCGGTGGCCGCGTGGCCGAGTCCGCGCGCGACGAGCTCCGCGACCTCGTCGAGCTCGAGACCGTCGAGCCGGATCCGCTGGACCGCGGTCGGGAGCTCACGGACGACGGCCAGCACCTCGTCACCGCTCTCGACCGGCTCGTCACGACACGTGGCGACCAGCAGCACACGAAGCCCCGGCAACGCGTCGACGACCTGCCGGAGCAGCAACAAGGACGCGCTGTCCACCCACTGGAGGTCTTCCATGACGATGACGACGGGCCGGTCGGCGGAGACCTGCTGCAAGGTGTCGACGACCGTGACGAACAGGCGGGCGCGGGCTCCGGCGTCACCGCGCAACACGCCCAACCCGTCCGCCGCCGTACCGGCCTGCCGCTCGGCCGCAAGCCGATGCTGCGGCGCCAACTCCCGGAAGATCGTTCGCCACGGCCAGAACGGCGGCACACCGGCAGCCGAACACCAGCCCCAGGCAACGGTCGCACCGGCGTCCGTCGCCTGGTCCGCGAGCGCCTCGGCCAGCGTCGTCTTGCCCATCCCCGGCTCGCCCAGCACGACCGCGGACCGGCCGCGACCGTCGAAGGCCGCCGCCAGCAGGTGGCCGAGGTCAGCCAGCGGCCCGGCCCGACCCACCATCACCCGTCGCTCCATCCGACGCCTCCCCGCTTCACATGCTAGGCAGCAGGCGGCCCCGGGTCAGCCCTTCGGCGCGCACGGCGTGATCGTCACCGGGCGCGCCGCCAACGCGGCGACGGCCGTCCGCTACGAGATCTCCCGCCAGCGTTCCCATTCATCCAAGACTGGGTAGGTCCCGCGCTTCTACCGTCGTTCGCATGAGACCACAAACCTTGATCGCAGTCAGCGACGTCGAGAAGAGCAGCGCCTGGTACTGCGAGGTGCTCGGAGCGACCAGCGGTCACGGCGGACCGGACTACGAGAGGCTCGTCGTGGACGGCGTTCTCGTGATGCAGCTGCATCAGTTGGAGGTCGAGCATCACCACGGGAGGTTCGGGGATCGCGCGCATCCGCTGGGGAACGGCGTCGCGATCTGGTTCGAGACCGACGGGCTGGAGGCGGCTGCCGAGCAAGCTCGTGCACTCGGCGCCACCGTCCAGACCGAGATCCACTACAACCCCAACGCCGACCATCACGAGATCTGGCTGCGGGATCCGGACGACTACCTGGTCGTGCTCGCGTCCGTTTGATCAGGCCGTGCAGAGGAGTTCGCCGTGCAGGATGGAGATCCATCCGTCGGGACTGGCGGCCCAGGTGCGCCAGGCGGCTGAGATCCGTTCGAGGGTTTCCTCGGGTACGCCGGCCCGGCGAGCCTGATCCGCCATCGCCGACTGCAGGACGCGGTCCGCCCACATGCCGCCCCAGAACGCGCGCGAGTCCTCATCGGCGAACGCCCAGTTGCTCGCGGTCGCGTCGACCTTCTCGAAGCCGGCCTCAACAGCCCACGACAACAGCCGTCGCCCGGCGTCCGGTTCGCCCTGATTGGCCCGCGCCATCCGCTGGTAGAGATCCATCCACTCGTCCAGCTCGGGAAGCTCCGGGTACCAGGTGAAGCCGTGGTAGTCGGAGTCCCGGACCGCGACGATCCCGCCCGGCTTGCAGACCCGCCGCATCTCTCGCAGCGCCTGCACTGGATCCGCCACGTGTTGCAGGACCTGATGCGCGTGCACGACGTCGTACGTGTCGTCGGGTAGGTCCAGCTTGTGTACGT
This sequence comes from Kribbella sp. NPDC050124, assembly GCF_044460355.1. NCBI lineage: Bacteria > Bacillati > Actinomycetota > Actinomycetes > Propionibacteriales > Kribbellaceae > Kribbella > Kribbella sp. NPDC050124. The sequence continues at coordinate 177,161 of NZ_JBITJU010000004.1, read as the reverse complement.
CGCCGACCACGAACTGCACGCGGAGGTCGAGCTCGGCGAACGTCGCCTTGGTGATGTCGAGCGCGGCCTCGGTCGCTTCGAGGGCGGTCACCCGCCCGGGATCGACCAGCCGGGCCAGGTCCGCGGTGATAGTCCCGGGGCCGGCGCCGACGTCGAGCAACGACATCCCGGGCCGCAGGTGCGGAAGCAGGTAGCCGGCCGAGTTCTCCGCGGTCCGCCAGGTGTGCGACCGCAGCACCGACTCATGGTGCCCGTGCGTGTACACGTTGCTCATCAAAGGCTCCTTTGCCCTTCGGCGACAGTTGCCACGCTACTCCGCAATCTTGTTTCGTGAGACATATCATCTCGTATGTTGACACACTTTGTTGACGCGGAAGGTCGCCTGAACGTGGGTCTTACGTTCGGTAGCGACTGGGTCTGGGTGGTGGCTAGGGTGCGGCGGTGCAGTCGAAGCCGATGGTGGTTGTGGTGAGCGGCCCGCCGGGGACCGGGAAGACGACGCTGGCGCACCGCGTGGCGGCCGCGATCGGATGCCCGGCGATCTGCCGGGACGAGATCAAGGAGGGGATGGCGCACGCGACCCCGGGTTTCGTCCCCGGGCCGGGCGATCCGCTGACGATGCGAACGCTGTCGACGTTCTTCGACGTGATCGGCCTGCTGGTCGGCCGCGGTACGTCGATCGTCGCCGAGGCCGCGTTCCAGGACCGGCTGTGGAGTCCCGGCCTGACGCCGTTGCTCAACCAGGCCGACGTCCGGATCATCCACTGTGTGATCCCGGCCGACCTCGCGCTGGCCCGGATCCACGCCCGGACCGCCTCGGACGCGAACCGGCGCGCGCACGAGGACGCTCAGATCGACGACGACGCCCGGCTCCGCACGCACAACGCGTTCCAGTCGGTCGACCTGCCGGTGCCGACCCTCACCGTCGACACGTCGACCGACGTCTACTACCCGGCACTGCCAGAAATCCTCAACTTTCTGTCGCGCTGACTTCTGCACCGCTGGGCCTGCCTAGAGTCAAGGCATGAAGCGATTCGAGGAGCTCACCACCGCGCACGTCGCGGACGCCTGCATCCGGGCCGGCGTGCCGGTACGCACCGTTTCACTGACCGCCGTCGCCGGTGGTCGTGTCGCCGGGCGGGTGCTGCCGGCTCAGCACGTGGGCAGCGTCGATGTCTTCCTCGAGGCGTTCGAGTCGGCCGACGAGGGCGACGTACTGGTCGTCGACAACGGCGGTCGGCGCGACGAGGCCTGCGTGGGCGACCTGGTCGCGCTGGAGGCCCAGGCAGCCGGGATCGCGGGGCTCGTGGTGTGGGGACTGCATCGCGACACCGTGGACATCACCGCGATCGGGTTGCCGGTGTTCAGCCTCGGCGCGTTGCCGACCGGGCCGTTGCGACTCGACCCCCAACCGGCCGACGCGTTGTCCACAGCAACCATCGGCGACTGGACAGTCACCCGCGACGACGTCGTACTGGGTGATGAGGACGGGGTCGTGTTCGTCCCGGCCGACCGCCTCGACGAGGTGTTCGACCTTGCCGAGTCCATCCGCGACACCGAGCACACCCAAGCCGCCGCGATCCGCTCCGGCCGGTCCCTGCGCGAACAAGTGCAGTTCGCCGCCTACCTCACCGCCCGCGCAACCAACCCGAGTTTGACCTTCCGCCAACACCTCCGCGCAGTCCGCGGCGCCATCGAGGAGTGACTGCCGTCAGTTGACCGCGGCGCGGACCGCGGGCGCGATCTCCTGGCCCCAGCGGGCGAGTTGGACGTCGTAGGAGTCCGGGCCCGTTGGGAACAGCGTGAAGCCGGCTGCGCCGTGGTTCAGGACGGCGTCGGTGAGCTCCTCGACCCATTGAGCCGGGGAGCCGCCGATCCAGCGGCCGTCGTCGTCTCGGGTACGGCGTACCGGCGTCGAGGTGATCGCGCCCGGGAAGTTGTAGACGGTGGCGATGTCGGACGGTTTGCGGCCGACCGCGAGGGCCGCCTCGTCGATGATCGGGCGGGACCAGCGGTAGCGGTCGCTCAGCCAGTCCGCCGCGTGGCCGGGGATCCAGCCGTCGGCCTGCCGCCCGGTCGCTGCGAGCGACTTCGGGCCGTTCGACCCGGTCCAGATCAGCGGTGCGGCGACCTTCGCCGGCTGGAGGTGCCCGATCGGGTAGTGCTTGGTCGGCGTTGGCCGGCCGCCGTCGGACATGGACCGGACAAGCTGCATCGCCTCCTCGAAGGCCTGGACCGCCTGCGCGGGGCGCAGCTCGGGCACGCCCATCGTGGTGATGTGGTTCCAGGCGCCGCCGGCGCCGAGGCCGAGGATGAACCGGCCGCCGGACAGTGCCGACAGCGCGGACGCCGTACGCGCCAGGACCGGGGCCGGGCGCAGCGGCAGGTTGGTCACGTTGACGAACGCCGACAGCCGCTCGGTCCGGCCGAGGACGAAGGCGATCGCGGCGTAGCCGTCCAGCAGGTCGGCGACGTACGGGTGGTCCGACAGGCTGACGTGGTCGAGGCCGTCCCGGTCGGCCTGCGCGGCCAGCCGGAGGATCCGGTCGACGTCGCGGACCTTGTCGGGTGAGCCGTAGCCGAAACGTACGTTCATTGGTCTGGTCTCCCCTTCAGATGCTTCGTACACCTAAATAGTAGCCCTACGAACTATCAGGCACGCAAACTGTCCGCGCTGCGGACTACAGTGGAGGTATGGCGACCACGACAGCGCAGGCGACCGACACCGGGCTGGCGGGCGCGCTCGTCCAGACGATGCACGTCCTGCAGGATCTGTACGCCGAGACGAGCCGGCCACTAGGCCTCACCCCGCAGCAGGCGCACCTGCTCTGCGTCCTACTGGCCGGACCGCTCGGGATGACCGATCTGAGCCGGATCCTGAGCATCGAGCGCTCCAGCCTGACCAGCATGGTCGACCGCCTAGAACGCCGCGACCTGGTCGCCCGGATCCCCAACCCGACCGACCGCCGCGCCTTCCAGATCGAGCTCACCAGCGCCGGCCTGAGTTTGGCTCACGATGCCCATGACGCGTTCACGAGTCGGATCGAGGCGCTGACCGCGGGTCTGTCGGCGACTGCCCGCCGTACCCTCACCACCACGCTGACGAGCGTCTTCGGCCGCTCGTGAGCGAGCTGAGCCTGGACGGCGCGCGGATCGCGTATCGGGTCAGTGGCGACGGGCCGGCGATCGTGCTGATGCGGAACAACCGGCGACCGGTGGATCTGCCCGTGGTGGCCGACCTGTCGCAACGGTTCCGGGTCCTGCAGATTCATCCGGTCGGCTTCGGGGCGAGTGATCGGCCGGACGAGTACGACTTCGGCAGCATCGGCGACCAGGTGCTGGCGGTTTGCGACCACGAGGGCGTCGACCGGTTTGCCGTCTGGGGTTTCTCGCAGACGGGCGCGATGGCTGCTCTGGTCGCCCACCAGACCACTCGAGCCACCGCCCTCGTGATGGGTGGCCGCCCACCGATCGGCTCCCCCACCGACGCCGAGATGCGCCGACTGGAACGCGAACCTCGGCTCCCGCACGCCAACCTGAAGTTCTGGCGCGCGTACGTCGCCGTCGACTGGCACCACGTGCTCCGCACCCTCGACGCCCCGACGCTCATCTACATCGGCACCGCCGACAAGGCCATCAACCGCCTGCGCCGCCTCCGCCCAGTCCTAGAAGGCATCGGCTGCACGTACATCGAGTTCAACGACCTGGACCACCGCAGCAGCGGTCTCGACGACACCACCGACCCGATCATCCTGAACACCATCACCGACTGGCTCGATCAGGAACAGGTCTTCTCGTACGGCCGATCCCCGAACGCCTGACTCCACTCGTCAGCCGTCAAATCCCGCCCAGCCATCGCACACGCCCGCGCCATCGCGTACTCCACCCGCGTGTCCCACTCGTAGACCTTCCCGTCGTACGCCGCGATCCGGACCACGTCGTTGCCCCGGACGAAACTCGGAATCGCAGCCACCGGCGGATGCACCCCATCCGCAATCGACACCGTTCCGAGCAACTCCAGCGTCCGCGCGTCCCACAGACTCACCGTCCCGTCCTGGGCCCCGGAAACCAGCTTGGAGCCGTCCGGCGAGAACCGGACGTACAGACCGCGGGCGGAGTGGGTGATCGTCGGGGCGATCGTCTCCTCGCTCTTCTCCAGGTCGATGAGCATCACCTCGCCGCTTCCGCCGGTGACCGCGACGACGTTGCGGTCCGGCGCGAAGGCCGCGTGGTTGAGGGCGAGCGGAAGGGCGCCCTCGGAGAGGATCTCGCCGGTGGCGACCCGGATCCGCCACCACTGCTCGCTGGCGAAATCGACGGTGTCCTGGAAGATCACGGCGGTCTGCCCGTCCGGCGCCGGCGCCGTACAGCAATCCGAGTACCGGTCGAACGCGACCCCTTCGTCCGCCAGCCCGGCGCCCAACAACCGGTATCCCAGGTAGCTGCCGACCATCAACTGGTCCCCGACGTACGCCATCGACGTGATCTGCGGGGTCGTGGCCTGCTCGAGCACCTTCCCGCTGGTGGTGTCGAGGACCGTGATCGCAGTCGAGTTGGAGACCGCGAGGCGGGCGCCGTCCGGACGCCAGGCGGCAGGTGGGCGGTAGAACCCTGCGTTCAAGGTGAACCCGAGGTTCGCCGGCGGCGTCGTGCGACCGGTGGCCGTGTCGGAGATGCTCGCCCACGAGCCGCGGGCATCTCGCCAGAGGTAAGCAGTGCGCCGGCCGTCGTCGGAGGGGATGACGTGCAGGTAGTCGCGGGCAGGGGCGGACGGCGTTCGGCGGAGGTACTGCCGCTGACCAGTGCGGTCGTAGGACCTCACGACCCCTTCGTCCCCGCCGGTGTACAACGTCCGGCCGTCGGGGCTGAAGTCGACGGCCCAGGACACCTCGGCGGTCTTGATCCGTTCGAGCAGCGCGCCGGTGGCCACGTCCCAGACCACGACCTGCCCGCCGAGCTCCGCCGTCGCGATCGTCGATCCGTCGGCAGAGAAGGCGAAATTCCTGGCGGAGTCGTCCTCGGTGTGCAGTGCCCTGACCGTCTTGCCTGTTGCGGCGTCGAACAGAACGGTTGCGGCCTGGCTGACACTGGTCGAGGACAACTGCTGGGCCGCGAGAAGACGGCCGCCCGAGCTGACCTCGATACTGCCTTCGCCGACCACGTCCGCACGTTGCCACAGTTTCCGTCCACTCGGTACGTCGTACGCCGTGAGCGGCCAGGAACTGTAGACGACCTGGCCGTTCGGGTTGAGAGCGATCTCCTGCCACCCAGTCGGCAACGACAGTCGACGCGGCGGATCGGTCGTCCGGAGGTTCCAGACCAGGGCGAAGGCGGCGTCACCGGGCTCTCCGGTGCCGTAGGTCACGCCGGCCGCAAGATGGTTGCCATCGGCACTGAAGGCGAGGCTGTGGAAGGCCAGCCCTCCTGGTTCCGGCAGCACAGGTTGCCGGTCGATGGGCTCCAGCGTGTCTGCCCGGAACAGGCGGATCGGCCACTGCGGGTCGAGAGGTTCCCCGATCTGGCTCGCCGAGATCGCGGCGACCAGTTGGCCGTCCGGGCTGAAGCGGGGCGTGGTGAGTTTGGCTTCGTCGACGTGGATGGCGCCGAAGGTGTACGACTTCAGGACCTGGCCGGTGCTTGCGTCGTACAGGTGGAAGGTGGCTTTGTCGTCGCCGGAGACGATGCGGCGCCCGTCCGGGGAGACCTCGAGGTTTTCGATCCGGCCGTGGGGGGCGGGCCAGGAGCGGAGGAGGGTGGGGCGTTTGTTGATGGCGGCAACCAGGTTGGCGCGGGTCTCGGGGCTGGACTGGAGGCGGGCGCCGTGGGTGGCCAGGAGGAGGGAGTGGCTGATGCCTTCGGTGAGTTGGGCTCGGGCGCCCAGTCGGCGGGCCAGTTCGCTGGTGGCGGCTTGGTCGGCTCGGTTGGCTTGGCCGGCGGCGATGAAGCCGGCGATGAGGGCTCCGACGAGCAGGAGGGCGCCGGTGGCGAGGGCGATGCGGAGGCGGCGGTTGATGCTGAGTTGGTGGCGGGCCTGTTCTTCGGCGGCGCGCAGTTCGGCCTGTGACGCTCGCCGGCTCGCGGCCAGGAACTCTTGCTCGGTCGTGGTCAGGGTCGAACTCGTGTGCTCCTGCCAGTCGGTCGCCTTGGCGAGCCGGCTGCCGCGGTAGAGCTCGCTGTCCGGGCGGCCGAGGTCGTCCCAGGCGTCGGCCGCGACCGCGAGATGGTGCAGGATGCGCTGGCCTTCGAGGTCGTCGTCGAGCCAGTCCCGCAACCGCGGCCAGGCCCGGGCCAGCGACTCGTGGGCCAGGCCAACGACACCGTCGTCGCTCGTGACAAGGCGCGAGGCGACGAGCCGGTCGACCATCGCGTCGTCGTCGGCGCCGGTGATGACAACGCGGCGTGGGAGCCGGCTGCGGATCGGCTCGCCGTCCGGTCCTGGCGTGACCAGTCTGAGCAGGAGATCCCGCAGTACCGTCCGTTGCTCGGGCGGCGTCTGCTCGTAGATCTGCTCGGCCGACTGCGCGACCGCGCCGCGGATCCCGCCGGAGGCGTTGTAGCCGGCGACCGTGAGCGTCCGGCCCTCTCGCCGTTTCCACGTCTCCGCCAACGCGTGCGACATCAACGGCAGGGCGCCGGGTTGATCTGCCACCTCGTTGACTACGAGATCGGTGAGGCCGGGCTCGACCGTCAACGCGGCCATCCGGGCCGGCTGCTCGATCGCCGAGCGCAGGTCGTCCCGCGTCATCCCGGAGAGCAGGTAGAGACCGCGCTCGACCGTGCGGGCGAAGGCCGGATGCGCGGAGATGTCGGCAATCCGGTCGGCGCGCAGCGACACGATGAGGATGCCTTCGTACGCGCTCAGCGCCGACAGGAACGTCTCGCGCTCCGCGGCATCCCGGCACAGCGAGAAGACCTCCTCGCACTGATCCACAACGAGCACGGGCGGCGCCCCGATTCCCGGCATCGCGGCGGCCAAGGCGGCGACCGGATGGGCGCCCGGCGTCAGGATGACGACCCGCTTGCCATCAGCCCGGTACGACGCGGCCACACCAGCGCGCACCAGCGACGACTTCCCGCAGCCCGACGGGCCGACCACAGCGAGTACGCCGGTATCGGCCAGCTTGTGCAGACACGCAGCGATGTCGGCACCGCGACCGAAGAAGCCGTCCGCGTCCTCCACGTCGTACGACTCGAGGCCCCGGTACGGACAGACCGCGTCCGGCTCCCGTAGCGCGCTCTCGGCGACGAGACCGGGGTCCTGGCGCAGGATGGCCTGCTCGAGCGCGTCGATCTCGGGACTGGGATCGAGGCCGAGCTCGCGGTCCAGTACGCCGCGCAGTCGCCGGATCGTCCGCAGTGCCTCGCCCTGTTGACCAGTCTGGTACTGCGACGTCGCGAGCAGAGCCCATCGTCGTTCACGTAGCGGCGCTTCACTGACCAGGGCCCGCGCCTTCGCCAGCACCCGCTCGTGCTGACCCGATCGCAAGGCTGCTTCGACGTACAGCTCCTCGGCGGCTTGGCGGAGTTCGCTCAAGCGCTCGACCTCGATGCGTGCGACGTCCCATCCGTCCAACTCGCTGTGTGGTCTGCCTCGCCACAGGGTCAACGCATCCGCGAGCACCACTGCAGCCCGCTCCGCCTCGTCGGCGGCGAGCAGACGGTGGGCGCGGCTGACCGCATGCTCGAACCGCTGGGCGTCGATCTCCTCGGCGGACAGCGTCAGCCGGTAGCCGAGTTGCACGGTCTCGATCGCGCCGGCGCCGAGCACCTTGCGCAGCCGGACGACGCAGCCCTGGATCACCTTCTGCCAGGACGGCGGTAAGTATTCGCCCCACACCACGTCGGCCAGCTCTTCGGCGCTGACCGCCTGACCAGGGCGCACGGCCAGAGCCGCGAGGACGACGCGATCGCGTCGCCCGAGCAGCTTCGGTCTCCCCTGGTCCCCCTCGATCGTGAGCGGGCCGAGAACGGCGATACCCACTCCTCGACTTTCGGCCGCCCGCGGCTGTCCGTCAACGCCTGCGATACCGATCCGATACCGGCTCCAGCTCAGCCGATACCGGCCCGGACGACAACAGGTACGACGAACCGCCACCAGGGGCGGTCTCGGAGCCAAGGAGCAGGAACCATGTCCAAGCGATTGATGATGACCGGCGCGGCCGCTCTTCTCACCCTGACGGCAACCGCCGCCCCGGCCGCTGCCATCGACGTCCCCGAGCGCTCGACCGCCCCGGCGATCGTCGAGCAGGGTCCGCCCAACTACCCGGCGTACGACCCGCAGTACGAGCTCGCCCCGATTTCCACCTCGGGCAGCGGCGATGCCACCTCGGCCGTCCTCGGCGCGATCGCCGGCTTCGCCCTCGCCGGCGCAGCCTTCGGCACCGCCTTCGCCGTGGCGGCCCGCCGCGACCGTCCCCAGCGCCCGCAGGCGGCGTGATCAGCGCCGGGCTACGGAGCGGGAGGCCAGCGCCAGGCCGGCAGCGGCGATCAGGGCCGCGGCCAGGAAGCCACCGTTGCGGGTGGTGGCGGCCGCGGCCAGGCCGAAGGTGGTCGGGCCGAGGCCTTGGGCCAGGTCGATGCTCATGCTGACGACGCCCATGACCGCGCCGCGTTCGGCGGCCGGGGCGCGGTCCAGGGCGAGGGTCATGATCGCGGGCGTGCCGAGGGCAACGCCGATGCCGAGTACGACGGTGCCCAGCACGAGACCGGGCACTGATCGCCAGCAGCCGATCGTCGCCAGCGCGATCGTGGTGCAGAGCAACGAGATCCGGACGCTCCGGGCCGCGCCCAACCGGTCCGGAAGCCGGGCCCCGGCACTCCGGATGACCACGACGATCCCCGCGAACCCGAACAGCAGGAACCCCGCTCCCGGCAGACCGAGGTCGAGCGCGTACAACGGCACGAAGGCCAGGAACCCCGCCATCCCCCAAATCAGCGCAAGCAGCAACAACGCCGGTACGACGGCCGCCCGCGGAATCAGCCGTCCACCACGAGCCTCCGCCGCGTCCACCACCGGCTCGCGCGTGTCCCCCACCCGCAGCGCAAGGAGTACGGCGACCAGCGCCAAGCCGGCCGCGGCCAGCCAGACCGCTGTGAAGCCGACTCCGACCAGCGCCTCCCCGATCGGCGGTCCGACCGCGAGACCGCCGTACAGCGACAGCGAGAACAGGCTGATCGCCTCACCACGGCGTTCAGCCGGCGCCAGGTCGCTCATCGCGGTGACGACTCCGACGAAGAAGAACGCATCGCCCACGCCGGTCAGCAGCCGCAGCGCCGCGAGCGCACCGACCGAGTCGGCCATGCCGTAGCAGGCGACCGAGGCGGCGAAGATGATGCCGCCGCCAACCATCGCGACCGAGCGCCCACGCCGATCGGCCAGCCGCCCGGCCCAGGGGCGCAGGACCAGCGCGGACAGGCTGAACACGGCCACCGCCAGCCCGACCGCGATGTTACCGCCGGTAAGTTCGCCCGCCACGTACCGAGGCACCGCGGGCACAAGCATCCCGTCGGCCAGGAAGTAGGCCAGTGCGGCCGCACCCAGCAGCACGAACTGCGGGGTCACCAGACGGGGCTTGGACGTTGCCGTTGTGCTCATGAGGCTCACAATGGGCCGTAAGGGGAGGTAGGGGCATCGGTAGATCTGCCCATCTGCGGGGAGGTGCGGATGGCACAGCAGGAAGTGCGGCTGGCCGAGCTGCTCTGCGCGCTGTCGGTCACGCTCGACCTCGCCATGGCGCAGGAGCCGGAGAAGTCGATCCGGAGCTGCCTGGTGGCGATGCGCCTCGCCGACCGTCTGGGCATCGTCGACAAGCGCACGGTCTACTACGCCACCCTGCTGCGCCATCTCGGCTGTACGGCGACCACCCATGAGGAGGTCCACCTCGCCGGACCCCGTGCGGCCGAGTTGCGCCCATTGGCCGAGCGCACCGACATCAACAGCCACCGGGAGTCGCTCAACTACCTGATGCACGTCGGCAGAGGCGCCGGTCTCCGGCGGCTGCAGTACGTCGCGCGCACCATGGCGGCAAGTGAGGACAACATCCTGCTGGCCGTCTGCGAGGTCGGCAGCATGCTGGCCGAGCACCTCGGGCTGGGCCACGCCACCGCCGAAGCGCTCTACCAGAACCTGGAGCGCTGGGACGGCAGGGGAACACCGAAAGGCCTGAGCGGCAAGGAGATCAACGTCGCCACCCGCATCGCCGAGGTCGCCACCCAAGCGGTCATCGCCGGCCAGAAGCCGCTGCTCAAGCGACGCGGCACCTGGCTCGACCCATTCGTCGTCGCCGAGTACGACGACAGCCTGATCGCCGACCTGGACGAGATCGACGTGTGGCAAGCGGTTCTGGACGCGGAGCCGCGTCCGTGGGCCACTACACACGATCTGGACGAGCTGGCCCGGACCTTCGCGTACTTCGTCGACCTGAAGTCGCCGTACCTCCTCGGCCACTCCACGGGCGTCGCGAAGCTTGCAGACGAGGCTGCCCGGCTCCTGCACCTCGAGGACGCCGAGCGGGCGACGCTGCGGCGTGCGGCTCTGCTGCACGACCTCGGACGGGTCACAGTGCCGACAGCTGTGTGGGAACGGCCCGGAATGCTGCGGCGGGCGGATTGGGAGAAGGTGCGCCTGCACCCGTACCAGTCCGAGCGGATCCTGGCCCGATCCCGGGTGCTCGAACCCGTCGCCGTACTGGCGGCTCTGCACCACGAGAGGCTCGACGGGAGTGGCTACCCGCGGCATGCGAAGGGTGGTGAGCTCTCGACGGCCGCACGGATCCTCGCTGCGGCGGACTGCTACCAGGCACTGCGGCAAGACCGTCCGCACCGAGCCGCGCACTCAGCTGACGGTGCTGCGGAGATCCTCCTGGCGCAGGTCAAGGCCGGTCGGCTCGACGGCCACTGCGTGAAGGCTGTGCTCGCAGCGGCCGGGCAACAGGTGCCCGGCCGCCAGATGAGCCGTCCCGCCGATCTCACCGAGCGGGAGATCGACGTACTGCGGTTGCTCGCTCGTGGGACGTCCAACGCAGACATAGCTCGCGAGCTGGTGGTGTCACGCCGTACTGCGGAACATCACGTCCAGCACATCTACGGCAAGATCGGTGTGTCGACCAGAGCCGCCGCCGCGCTGTACGCGATGCAGCACGGGCTGTTCACACAGTGACGAGCTTCTCGAAGAAGAACTCGTGCTTCAGGAACGACACGTCGTACTCGTGCCCCGGGAACGGTGGCAGCAGCTGCGCGGCCTGGAACAGCCGCCAGCCGTCCTTCAGCGCGTCCAGACCGGTCGCGTACGGCGGGACGTCGCTGTCCCCTGTCGTCGGCGACGTCGCGCCGGTGCCGTCGTACGTCGACCACCCGACGACGCGGGCATCCAGCGCCGAGGAGGCCAGGTACAGCACCAGCACCTGCTGGCGGACTGTGGTCTGCTGGGCGGTTTCGCTGGCGGTGCTGGTCATGGGGCCTCCCGGCCTGGACTGAGGAGTGGAGGGAGCGGAGCGACTGGAGTGACGAGGGAAGGCTGGGAGTTCCAGCCCCATGACCCGCCGCGCCGGAGGCGTGGCATCAGTACGGTCATACCATCTCCCTCTTGGCGTGCGGGTTGAGACTGCGCTGGGCGACGACTCGCTGCGGGCGGTTCGAGACCCGGGTGACCCAGTAGTCCGGGTCGATGGTGTCGTCACCGGTGATGGCCTGCCACAGCTTGACCCGGTTGTAGATCTCCAGCCGGCCGGTGGCGTTCTCGTACCACGGGAAGGTCTGCTTGAGCTCGCGCGCGACCTCCTCGTCGAACAGGTCCTCGGTGTTCCACAGCCGGACCTGGCGGACGGTGGGGTTGAACCGGATCTTGAACATGTAGCGGTCGATGGCGCTGTCGTTCTTGCGGCCGCCGTGCCAGATGCCGTGGTGCAGGAACTGCACGGTGCCGGCCGGGCAGGTCAGCCGGGTCTGGCCGAGCAGGTTCTGGTACCGGCCGGTGTCGGACTCGTTGGTCCGGCGCAGATGGCTGCCGGGCACGCTCAGGGTGCCGCCCATCTCGAGCGTCACGTCCTGCGGGTAGTACATGAGCTGGACGTCGAACGCGTCCGGGCGGACGTCGATGATCGCGTCACCGTGCAGGTTCTGCGCCTCACCCTCGTTCGCCTTGCGGATGTGCACGGCGTGGTGGTCGACGGTCGGCTCCGGCCCGACCAGGCTGTGGATGGCGCCGGCGACCTCGGGCAGCTGCACCAGCCGCTGCACGAACTCGCTGTCCGTGAACGCCTCGGACAGCGGGGTGCCGTACGGGACGCCGGGAATGCCGGCCTTCAGGACCTCGATCGCCTGCTGGTTCATGTCGTCCGGAACGACGGCGTCCATCCGGAGCGACCCGGTGGCCACGAAATGCGCCATCTGAACCGAGGTGAGCAGGTTCTTGCGATGCGGATGGGGCATGAGTCTCCCTCTCGGGGGGAAGTGGTAACTACTCCACCAGGTTATGGCGAGACATCGTTGTCGCGCGTGGGACATGATCACCACTGGTGGTAATTTCTCACCATGATCGCGTTGCACCTGGCCGCACCCCCGGAGGTGGTGAGTGTCGGCGCCGGGATCCACGGCGTCCGCAGCCTGCGCGACGTGTTCCGGCTGCCGGACCTGTGGCAGCTGCACCTCTACAGCTACTCGGCCGAGCTGACGGTCGACGGTACGGCGTACGCGGTGGCGCCCGGCTACGTGAGCCTCACGCCGGCCGGGACACTGGTGCAGTTCGATTACCGCGGCCGGTCGGAGCACCTCTACGCACACTTCCGGCCGACGTTGGCCGGCGAGCCGTCGTACCTGCCCGTCGTCCAGGACGCGGGCTCGGCGGCGCCGGTGCTGGCCGAGCTGCTGCGCTCGGCGCTGGAGGCGTCGCCGTCGGGGTCCGCGCGGGTGACGGCCGAGGTCTGGACGGCGTTGTGGCGGATCGCGGAGCTCGGATCGTCGGCCGGCGCCGAGGACGCGACGCACCCGGCGGTGTCGGCAGCGATTGCCCACATCGAGGCGAACCTCGCCCAGCCGCTCACGATCCCGGCGCTGGCCCGGATGGCCGGCGTCTCGCACAACCACCTGACCCGGCTCTTCCACGCCGAAACCGGCCTGACCGTGATCGCCTACATCCGCCGGCGCCGGATGGCCCGCGCCCGGCACCTGCTGGTCTCGTCGACGCTCTCGATCCCCGCGGTCGCCGCCTCGGTCGGCATCCCGGACCTGCAGGCCTTCAACAAGACCTGCCGCCGCGAACTGGGCGGCTCCCCGCGTGCGGTGCGAAACGCAGTGGCCGGGACGGTTGCGGGCGTCTAGCGTTCGGCGCATGTACGAGCTGATTCCGGTCGCGGACGCGCCCGAGCTGGATGCCGAGGCGGGCGAGCGGTTCGCCGAGGACTGGCCGGAGTTCATCTTCCACGACCTGGAGGTGCGGAAGTACGCCGACCGGCGGCAGGAGTACTTCCGGGACTGGGAGTTCTACCTGGTCACCTCAGGCCGGCTGATCGCGGGCTGCTGGGGGGTCCCGATCGCCTGGGACGGGACGGTCGACGACCTGCCGGGCGGGTTCACGGACGCGATGGTGCGGGCGGTGACGTCGTACGAGGAGGGCGTCGTACCGGACACGTTCGTGCTGATGGCGGCCGCCGTACGGTCCGACGAGCAGGGGCGCGGCCATGCGAGCCGGGTGATCAGCGCGGTGCGGGAGCGGGCGGCGGCCGGTGGGCTGCCGAAGGTGATCGCGCCGGTCCGGCCGACGCTCAAGTCCAGCTATCCGTTGACGCCGATCGAGACCTTCATGACATGGACCCGCGCGGATGGTCTGCCGCTCGACCCGTGGGTGCGCACGCATGTCCGCCTCGGGGCGACGATCCTCGCGGCGGCGCCGTACTCACAGAACATGACCGGCACCGTCGCCGACTGGGAGAAGTGGACCGGCCTGGCCCTCCCGGCCTCCGGCTCCTACGTCATCCCGGACGGCCTCACGCTGCTCGAGATCGACCGGGCGGCCGACACCGGCGTCTACCGCGAGCCGAACATCTGGATGCGGCACACCTGATCGCCCGCGTGTCCTGATCAGGCCGACAGCGGGAAGGCGGTGGCCACGGCGGCGGTGCGGCTGGTGACGCCGAGGCGTTCGTAGATGTTCTCCAGGTGCTTGCGAACGGTGCCTTCGGCAACGAACAGGCGACGGGCGATCTGGGTGTTGCTGTGGCCGGCCGCGACCAGCCGGAGCAGTTCCAGCTGGCGGTTGGTCAGGTCCGGGATGCCGGCCCGGCGGCGTTCCAGCTCGCGGTAGACCTCGATGAAGTGCGGCCGGAGCATCCGGAGCAGCAGCCGTTCGCGCTCGGTGAAGTCGCCGCCGGTGCCGCGGAACAGCAGCAGCCGGCGGTCCTCGGAGCCGGTCGCCGGGAACGGCACCGTGATCTCGCTGTGGACGCCGTTCAGCCGGAACCACTCCCCGACCGGCGACCTTCCCAGCTGGGCCGCGGACAGGTAGTCGGAGACCTTCCAGACGCTCTCGTAGTCGCCGGTGCGCTGCGGCCGGCTGCACACGTCGTCGAACCAGTAGGACTGCCAGAACAGGTCCTCCCAGCCGTCTTCGATGACGACCTCCTCCTCGGTGACCTCCTCCACCGCGACGAACTCACGCTCCAGCGGACGGCTCACCTGGAACGTGACGTCGTCGGCCGGGATCAGCTCGGCGAGCGCCCGCATCAACTCCCGCGGGTACACCTCGTCGGGTCCGGCGTCGCGCCCCCGGTCGATCACGTCGAACATCCTGCGCAGGTCGCGTTCGGTGACGGTCAACTGCTCCACCATGACGTACCCCTCCCTGCAGCCAGGCTAAGCCCGGATCGGCAGTGGGCGAATACGTCGAACTGCGTATGGCTGCGACCGGCCCGCGGCGGCGACGGTTGATGACAGGAAGTTTCCACGAATTGGGTCGTGGAAGTTCCACGATTCGGGAGGAAACTCATGAAACCGCTGTCCCGCCTGGCCGCACTGGCGGCCGCGCTGCTCGTCACGATCGTTGCCCTGTCCACTACGGCGTACGCGAAGCTGCCACCGGAGCCGGACACCGCGATCCCGCCGTCGTTCGACGGTGGGGCCGCCGCGCAGCCGGCCGTCGTGGTCGAGACCGGCCTGTCGGTGCTGCAGGTCGTCGGCCTGATGCTGCTGGCAGCCATCGCGGCGACCGTCGTCACGGCGATCGCAGGCCGCCGGGTGCCACGCATCTCGGCCGCTCTGGGCTCCCGGTGAGGGCACGACACCGGTGGAGGTGGCCAGCAGTGCTGGCCACCTTCGCGCTCAGCGCAGTCGGGCTGTCGCCCACCGCTACCGCCAAGGCGCCGTCTGCCGCCCCGGTGCTCGACTGGAGCCGGGTGGCAACGCAGGCGATCGTCTCCGGGCGGCCGCCGGCCAGCTCCGAGCTGCTGATGGGGATCGTGCACATCGCGATCGCCGACACGGTCGCCGGGCTGGGATACGGCCGGCCTTACGTGGCCGCCGTACGGCCTGATCGGCAGGCGTCGGCCGCGTCCGCGGTTGCCACTGCGACGTACGACGTACTGAAGGCTCGGGTGCCGGCTGCCTCGTTGGAGACGACGTACGCGGACTACCTGGCCGGTGTGCCGGATGGTACGGCCAAGACGCGTGGGATCGCGCTGGGGCGTGCGGTGGCGGACGCCGTACTCGCTTGGCGGGCGGGGGACGGTCTGGACAACCAGGTGCCGTACGTGCAGCGCAAGCCGGGGCGCGGGGTGTGGGAGCCCACTGCGGCGACTCCGCCGGTCGACCTGGTGCTGACTCAGGTCAGGCCGCTGACGCTGCGGTCTCGGTCGCAGTTCCGGCCCGACGGTCCGGATGCGGTGACCAGCAAGCGGTACGCGCATGACGTGGCTGAGGTCGCTTCGGTCGGTCGCAAGGACAGTACGACGCGGAGCGCTTGGGGGACCGAGACTGCGATGTTCTGGTCGGAGCATGCTGCTCAGCAGTGGAGTCGTACGCTCCTGCGGCTGGCTAGTGATCGGCCGCTGTCGCTGGCCGAGGCAGCCCGGATGCTGGTGCTGGTCCACGTGAGCAGTGGCGACGCGCTGACTGCCTGCTGGGAGGCGAAGTACCACTACAGCTTCTGGCGGCCGGTCCACGCCATCCAGCGCGCGGACACCGACGGCAACCCGCGTACGACGGCCGACCCGAGCTGGCAGCCGCTGCTCGGCGCCAACCACCCTGACTACCCGTCCGGCCACGCCTGCTTCACCGCAGCGGCCACGCGGGCGCTACAGGCCTACTTCCACACCGACAAGCTCTCGCTGACGGTCGACAGCCAGGTCACGGGGACGACCCGGACCTTCAGCCGGCTCTCTGCGGTCCGCGCCGAGGTGCGGGAGGCCCGGATCCTGTCCGGTCTGCACTTCCGGCACGCCATGGAGGACGGGGACGCACTGGGCACCGACGTCGCCCGGTGGGTCAGCCACCGCATTCGTTAGCCGCGTCCGTTGGCCGCTAGGTGGGCGAGGCCACCAGGCTCGAGGACTCCGCTGAGGATGCTCAGGGAGTCCTCGCGGTCGGGTCCGGTGATTGCTTGCTCGGCCCACAGCACCACGTCTTCCACGGCTCTGACGTGGCGGTAATAGGCGACGGCGTCCGGGTCGGGCTCGACATCGCCGTACCCGGTGAAGAAGGCTGACCGCTGCTCGGGAGTGGTCGGGCCGAGGGAGCCCATGCCGCCGAGCATGAACATGAGGTCTTGCTCACGGGGCGCGAGTACGACGTCGTCCCAGTCGATCAGGTGGACGCTGGCGTTGACGAGGACGTTGCCCAGGTGTGGGTCGGCGTGGCACACGACTCGTGGACCGCTGGGCTCCGGCGGGCGCTCGGTGAGCAGTCTGGTGATCGTGTCCGCGTGCTCCTTCCAGACCGCCGCGAGCCGCTCTTCCAGCTCGTCCTCCGGCGGCTCTGTGGTGAGCCGGGCATCGATCTGCTCGGCCAGCTCCGGGATGCGGGAGTCAACCGGGCTGCGCTTCGGCAGCGCGTTCCGGAGCCGTTCGGGCGGCTCTGCGTCGTGGACCCGCCTGAGGAGTACGCCGTACTGCGTCCACTGCTCGTCGGTGAGCCCGGTCTCAGCAGCCCGCGCTCCGTCGATCCACGGCGTGACAGTCAACCGCTTCTTCGCGTGCACACTCCAGAGCCCGCTGTCCACCGTCCGGACCGCCTCAGGCACGCCCTCGATCCCACTGTCCGCCAAGAACGCCGCCACCTGATGCCCGGTATTGCTCCCAGCCCCACTCCACTTCACCGCATACGCGTTGGCGACCGTCTTGGCTTGCCACACCTGCGCCGCCACATCAGCCCCGTGGCCCACCGGTGCGATCTCCACCACACCCAGCCCAAAATCCTCAACCAACCACCGCCGCATCAACGTCTCCCGCACGCCCGCCAGCATGCCCGCTCGCGCCGGGTCAGGCGAGAGGTTCCCCCGGGGCCCGGCGTCGGGTGGCGCCGGGCCGCCGTACCCGGGTCAGCGGTAGTTGACGAACTGGACGGCGAAGTCGAGGTCCTGGGACTTGATCAGGGCCTGGACGGCCTGGAGGTCGTCGCGGCTCTTGCTCGAGACGCGGAGCTCCTCGCCCTGGATCTGGGCCTTGACGCCCTTCGGGCCCTCGTCGCGGATCAGCTTGGACAGCTTCTTCGCGTTCTCCTGGGTGATGCCGGCGCTGATCGAGGCGTTGATCTTGTAGATCTTGCCGGACAACTTCGGGTCGTCCGTCTCCAGGCCCTTCAGCGAGATCTGCCGCTTGACCAGCTTGTCCTTGAACACGTCCAGAACGGCGTTCACCCGCTCCTCCGTGTTCGCCTGCAGGTCGATCGCCTCCCCGGACCACTTGATCCCGGCGTCCACGTTCTTGAAGTCGAACCGCTGGCTGATCTCCTTCGCCGCCTGGTTCACGGCGTTGTCCACCTCCTGACGGTCGACCTTGTTCACGATGTCGAAGGAGGACTCCGATGC
Organism: Kribbella sp. NPDC050124; assembly: GCF_044460355.1. Taxonomy (NCBI): domain Bacteria; kingdom Bacillati; phylum Actinomycetota; class Actinomycetes; order Propionibacteriales; family Kribbellaceae; genus Kribbella; species Kribbella sp. NPDC050124. The sequence continues at coordinate 159,148 of NZ_JBITJU010000004.1, read as the reverse complement.
CATGGGCACTTCCTTTCCGATTTGCTGTCAGGGGCACTGTCTGTTGTATCGTCTCCCACGCCGGTTCACGAACCGGCAGCACCCTGGCGGGTTGCCCGAGCGGCCAAAGGGAGCAGACTGTAAATCTGTCGGCGTATGCCTACGCAGGTTCGAACCCTGCACCCGCCACGAAGGCGATGGGCGACTCGTGTCCGCGGAAAGCGCGGACCGGGTCGCCTTCGTCATTTTGTGCGGCTGCGCTTCGCTTGCCGCGAGCGGGGGCTCCGCCACCCGCACCCCCTGGGCCATCGCTTCGCTCGGCTGCTGTGGCTGGGGTGGGCTGTTGGGCTAGGCCTTCGCTTCGCTCGGCTGCTGTGGCTGGCGCGCGCCGTACGAGTGCGCCATCGCTCCGCTCGGCCGCTGCGGCTGGGGTCGGCTGTCACGGGTCTTCGCTTCGAGCGGCCGGGTTCGATGCAGTTGTGGAGGCGGTCGTCGCCGGTGTCGATGACCATTCGCGGCGCGCCTCTGTCTCAGCTGAGTCAGGATGTCGGCACGCCGCCGAGAGCGTGCAGCTGGTGCAGCCAGCTCACCTCGTCGTTCATGGCGTTGCTCAATTGGAGGAGCAAGGTCGGAATCTGGTCGAGGTTCCAGGCAAACGATGCGATCTGGTCGGTGACGTCGAACAGGCGCTCCGAGAGGCGATCTCTGGTGGCCTGGTACGTCGCGAGGGCGGCCTCTTCGGTCGCTTCTCCACTTGACGCTGTGACGATCGCTCGGGCGAGGAGCTCGGCGTCGCGGAGTGCGTCAGTGATGCCGTGGGACGTGATCGGGTCCTTGAAGTAGCCGGCATCGCCTACCAGCGCCCACCCGTGTCCGTGGGCGCGCCGGATGAAACCGGGTCTGGCTGCGAACACGTGCAGCTGCCGGGGTGGTCGTGCACCGGCAGCGCGGTGAGCCCCGCCCGGAGCCGCCTCGCCGAGGAGCCGGTCGTAGACGCGAGCTTTGCCCGTCCTGGACTCGGACCTGAATCGTCGCCGCGAGGTCGCGGCGAAGACGCACACCTGGCCACGGTTGGTGGGGAAGTAGCCCGCGGCGGTTCCCGATCGGTAGAACAGCTCATAGTCGTCGACACGCATCCCGTCCCAGTAGCCGTAGATGAACGCGGCAGCACCGGCGGCGGCCCGTTCGACCGTTGCGCCCGTCAGGCGAGCGATCCTGGAGCCCACACCGTCCGCACCGACGGTGATCCCGGCACCGGCGGTGAACGCGGCACCCGTGCTGTCTCGACCGACAACCCCCGTCACCCGTCCGGCGCGGTTCAGACGTAGCTCGGTGATGGTGACGCCGAAGCGGATCTCGGCGCCCGCGTCCCGGGCCGCGTCGACCAGGATGGGATCGAGGACGGTCCGGCGCGGGGCGTACAGGGCTTCGACACCGGCATGGGGCTTGATCGGCACCTGGATTCGTTCCTCGCCGTACTGGAACACGCAGCCCCGCACGGGTGGCGTGCCGGCGGCGATCTTGTCCAACAGCCCCAACCGGGCCAGTTGCAGGACGCCCCCGCGCAACAGGGCATGGGTGGAGAGGGTGTCGGCTCCGTAGCGGCTGCGGTCGACCACCAGCACGTCGAGGCCGGCACGGGCCAGGATCAAGGCCGTAGCGGCGCCCGCGGGACGCGCCCCGACGACGACGACGTCGTACGGGCGCCGGGTCACGTGCGTACCTCGATGCTCACCGGCACGCTGTTGGTGATGATGTCGTAGACAGCCGAGCGCAGCCGTGACTGCTCGACAACCTGACGGAGCTTGTCAGGATCGTCACCCTCGAGACGGAAGCTGACCCGGATCTCCTGGTAGCCGTTGCGGACGCCGTCCGACAGGCCCAGGATGCCGAGCAGGTCGATGTCGCCTTCGACGGTGGACTCGACCGAGGTCAGATTGACGCCGCGCACAGCTGCGATGTTGGCCAGCCCAGAGGTGAGGCAGGCGGCCAGGGCGTGGAGCAGGTACTCGACCGGGGTGGGTGCGTGGTCCGCCCCCACGAGAACCTCTGGGTGGTCGGCGTCGATGGTCGCGGTTTCCCGGTGGTTGAGCTCCTGTCCGGCGCCGTAGAACCCGTGGATGGTCGAGCGGTTGTGAGTCCCGCTGACCCAGCGGTTGGTCGCGCGGAACTGGAACTTTGCGAGGTCCGGGTTGGCTGCGACGGCGTCCAGGGTGGCGAATAGGGTGGCCGTGTCGACCCCGTTGTGCATAGGCGACTCTGTGGCGGTTGTGCTCATGTCGCGGATCTCCTTCTGTGCGAGGTGTTCGACGGTGACGTGGATGGAAGCGGGCCGGCTCGTAAGGCCACCGTCGTCGTACGGCGGGCCAGGCGCATCCGTGCTGGCTACGGATCGGCCACTGATTGCACGGATCAGGGGCGGACCGATGGTGATGCCCCGAGCACTCAGCGACGCACGTGTCTCTGAGCGCGAGGCCGAGGTGCCGGCGCACGTGGGTGAGGGAGGGGTGCCCGATTCGTCTGAACGACGCGCGCTCAGGTGGTCATGGGCGTCGCGCCGATCGCAGTCATGATCGCCTCGCCTTCGGCCCGCGATTCGCCGCCGGCGAGGACGAGGGTGCGGGCGCACTGATAGCGGCACCCGGCGGCGTCGAGAGCGGCGGCGGCTGCCAGGAGCCCTTCACCGTTGTGCGCGTCGATGGCCTCGGCCCGGTCGACGATCGCCGACGCGATCGGATTGTGGGCGACGATGAACCTGGCCCGTTCGATCCGCTCGTGTCGGTCCGCCCGTTCGGCCAGCACCGCGACCTCGACCCAGAGGGCGGTGTACCACTGCCGCCAGACGCCGTCGTGCCACTGCCAGTGGTTGAACGACTCGGGTGCGTCCGTCAGCAGGGCCAGCGCGTCGCCGAGCTCACCCCGGTGCAGCGCCACCAGGCCGTCGAAGACGTGCATGTACGCCGGCGTTCCGGACACCGCCGTCACCGCCGCCCGCAGCATCTCGGTGAGGATGGCGAGCCATTCACAGCGCGCCTCGTCGTCGCCGCGGATGCCGTACACCATGGCCGCCGCCGCGGCGGCGAAGGCGAAACCGGACATCGGTGGACGGCCGGCCTCGATCCATCCGCGCCGGAATCGGTGGGCGAGGTCGACCACCTCGTCGAACTCGCCGGCGTCGGCTGCCGTCGTGAGCAGCCAGGCGACGGCCAGGTGATCCGTCTCGCGGAAGAAGGGCAGCTCGCGCCGCTGCTGGGCGTAGTGGCGAGCGGCCTCGAGGTTCCCCGCGGCCACGTACACCACGCACGCCATGTGCAGCGCGTCGGTGTATTCCCACGCCATCTCGACCTCGTGGGCGCGGGGTGTGAGCAGCTCGAGGCGACGTCGGACGGTGGCGGCGGCGCCCTCGTACTCGCCGCGCGCGAGCTGCAAGGCGGTCAGCGAGTCGAGGGTGGAGCTCTCCAGACGGGCGTCGCCCACTCGCCGGGCCAGCTCGACGGCGCGTTCGATGAGCTCGCTCGACTGCGGGTCGCGCTCGTCTTGATAACCGACGACGTTGAGGATGGCCGCCTCGACGTAGGGATCACCGAACGCCAGCGTCAAAGCCTCGTCCAACAGGGCCTGTCGTTCGCCGGGCGAGGCCAACTCGGACATGACACCCGGTGCGTAGAGGACGAGTTCGGCGGCCGTGGCGAGCTCGACGGCAGCACGCCGCCGGTCACCGGCCCGGCGGGCCTCGTCGGCGGCGGCTCGGTACAGCCGCACCGCCTCGTTGCCCGCTGCCCGGCCCCAGGCCACGGCCGCGCCGAAGTGCAGATCCCGGGCCGCTTCGGCGGGATCGGCCGCGAGTGCCGCCGCCTCCTCGAAGCGCCGCTGCGCCTCGCTCGGCATCCCCCGGGCGAACGTGAGCTTGGCCAGCCGCCCGGCCAGCTCATGGGCGTCGGCCCGCCGCAGCGGTTGGCCGATCGCCCAGCCGAGCCCGGCCCGCAGGTCGTCGGCGACCTCGTCGAAGTCGGCACTGATGTCGCCCTCGGCTGCTTCCAGCCGGGCGGCGGTCGCCAGGCACCAGCGGAGATGACGGCCCCCGACCCTGGTCCGCTCACCGACCTCGGCCATCCTCTCCGCGCCGTACTGCCGGATCGTCTCCAACATCCGGTAGCGGGTTCCGCCGGGGGCCGGCACCACCACCAGCAGGTTGTGGTCGGCGAGGCGCGCCAGCGCCCCCGCCACCTCTCCTGGCATCAGCGGAGCGTGCCCGGCCACCGTGGCAGCCGCCGTGGAGGTGAACGCTGCCGCAAACACCGACACTCGGCGCAGCACCACCTGGTCCCTCTCGTCGAGCAGGCCGAAACTCCAGTCCAGGGCGGAGCGCACCGACCGGTGCCGGTCGTCCAGCCGAGGTCCGCCCGCCAGCAGGCCCAGCCGGTCGGCCAGACCCGCCTCCAGGCCGTCGAGCCCGAACGTGGTCAGCCGCGCGGCCGCCAGCTCGATCGCCAGGGCGATCCCGTCGAGCTCGGCGCAGATTGCCGCGAGCCGGCGGCGGTCGTCGGCGTACGGTGAGGTCCAGCCGGCCATCGCGGCCCGCTCGACGAACAATGCCACCGCGTCGCCCCGCCCACCGGCTTCGTCGAGGGACAGCCCCGGCACCGGGAAGACTGATTCGAACGGCACCTGCAACCGGATCCGGCTCGTCGCCAGCACCGTCACGTTCAGGCAGGCCGACAGCAGCCGCTCGACGAAGGTCGTCACCCCGTCCACGAGGTGCTCGCAGTTGTCCAGCACCACAAGCGTCTCGGCACCGGCCAGCTTGGCCACCACGGTGTCGGTCGGTGTCCGCCCGGGCTGCTCCCCGAACCCGAAGGCGCTCGCCACCGCGGCGCCGACCATTGCGGTGTCGGTGATCGGGACAAGGTCGACGTACCACGCCCCGTCCGGGTAGCGGCCGCTGATATCGCCCGCCACTGCCAGCGCGAGCCGCGTCTTTCCCACCCCAGCAGGGCCGACCGCCGTCACCATCCGGTGCCGGGCCAGGGCGTCTGCAACGGCAGTCCGTTCGTCGGTCCTTCCAACGAACGACGTCAACGGCGACGGCAGCGACGGGCTCGCCGCCCGGGTGGCAAGATGACTGTCCGCTTCCGCGAGCGTGGCGGCCACGCCGGCGAGGGCTCGGCGGTCGGACATGCCAAGCTTTCTCAGCAGCGACGAGACGTGGCTCTCCACGGTCCGGGTCGAGATGACCAGGCGGCTGGCGATCTCGGCGTTGGTGAGATGCTGACTTACCAGGGCGAGCACCTCGGCTTCACGCTCGGAGACGCCAGCGTTACTGAGGAACCCGGGCTGGGTCATGGCACCGGTCAGGATCCGGGGTCGATCCGTGGCGGATCCGTGGCCGGCATGGATGAGTCGGGCCCTCGCCAGCACGGCAGTGACGGCATGCCGACACGATACTCCCGACCGGGCCGATGAAGGGGACCGATCCAGGTACCGCTCGGCGACCGATCCGACGGCTGCGTTGACGATCGTCGGGATCGCGATGCCGATGCCGACGAGCGGGTTGCCGGTGAACGCCGCCGCGGCCGCGCCGATCGCCACCGAGGAAACACCCGAGCCGCCGAGAGCCTTCGCGAGATGCCCCGACTGATCGACGCGCTCCTCCAAGGGCCGCGTTCCATCCTTGGCGCGGTCGAGGATCGCACGCTTGTCCTCGGTGAGCAGGGCTCGGAGCAGCTTGGCGTTCGGCCACGCCCATGGTGAGCGCGAGCTTCCGGATCTCCTTGCGTACGGCGCCCTGGCGTGCGGCTTCGGCGTACGCCGCCGTTCGACCGCGAGCTGCTTTCCAGCCGGCCGCGTTGCCGCAACTCGGCGCGGAGCCCGGCATCCCCACGAGGCTGTACGGCGTCGACGTCAGGCGTCCCGCCAGGCCCAAGACCCGGTCATCATCGTCCGCACGACTGGCCCCACGGATGACGACCGTGGACTCGGCCAGGCCTCTGGCGAGGGTCGGCGCGACCTCGTCCTCCACCAGCCGCTCCAAGGAGCACCTCCAGCATCGTGTTAGGGCAGCTACTTCGACCGATGTCACAGGGAGCGCGGTTCCGGCGTCTCGTGGGCGACAAGAACCTGTGGATGCACGGAGAAGATTGATGGATGTCGCGTTGTGGATAGTTGCTGGTGTGCTTGCGGTCGCCTACCTGCTCGGAGGTGGCGGCAAGGTGGTTGTGCCGAAGGAGAAGATCTTCGCGTTCGGGCCGAGCGCGCATTGGGTCGAGGACTTCAGTGCCGGTGGAGTGAAGACGATCGGGAGCTTGGAGGTACTCGCGGCGATCGGGCTGATCCTGCCCGCCGTACTGGACATCGCCCCGGTCCTGGTGCCGATCGCGGCTGCCGGGTTGGTCGTGCTCATGACGGGGGCGGCGATCACCCGGATCCGCCGCCGCGAGTTCAAGTACGTCGCGGCCGACTTCGTCTACCTGGCCCTCGCCGGCTTCGTAGCCTGGGGCCGGTTCGGTCCCGAGTCCTTCACCGCCTGACCGAGCAGCCCCTGAACGAGTAGCCCCTGACCTGCGGAGGCCAGGGGCTACTCGTTCAGCGGGTGACTGCGGTTTCCTGTTCTACTCGGGAGAGTTTTTCGGGGTTGCGGATGACGTAGAGGCCGGTGATTTGGCCTTCGTCGATGCGGAGGGCTACTACGTCGTCGATTTCGCCGTTGATGCGGATGATGAGGCCGGGGTAGCCGTTGATCTGGACCGGCTCGACGGTGACATTGGCGGGGAGCTTGGGGAGGCCGGCGGAGAGGAGGCGGGCGACCTTGTCGGCGCCGACGATCGGGCGTGGGACGGCCTGCTTCACGCCTCCGCCGTCGCCCAGGAGTACGACGTCCGGCGCCAGCAGGTCGAGCAGGCTCTGGAGATCGCCGGTCTCGACCGCCCGCTGGAACGCTTGCAGCGCATCGCGGGACTGGGCCTGGGTGACGGAGCCGCGCGGACGGCGGGCGGCGACGTGGGAGCGGGCCCGGTGAGCGATCTGCCGTACGGCGTCCTGCGACTTGTCGACCGCCTCAGCGATCTCGTCGTACTCGAGGGCGAAGACCTCCCGCAGGACGAAGACGGCGCGCTCGGTCGGGGTGAGCGTCTCCAGGACGAGGAGCATCGCCATCGAGACGCTGTCGGCCAGCTCGACGTCTTCGGCCACGTCAGGGGCGGTAAGGAGCGGTTCGGGCAGCCACGGGCCGACGTACGACTCCTTGCGGCGGCCCAGCGTGCGGAGCCGGGTCAGCGCCTGGCGAGTGGTGATCCGGACCAGGTACGCGCGTTGGTTCCGCACGGTGTCCAGGTCGACGCCCACCCAGCGCAGCCAGGTCTCCTGCAGCACGTCCTCTGCGTCGGCGGCCGAGCCGAGCAGTTCGTAGGCGACGGTGAACAGCAGGTTGCGGTGGGTGACGAAGGCCTCCGTGGCGGAGTCCATCCGCTCGCTCATAAGTCCATCCTCTCTGTCCCCCACCAGACACCGGGTCGGGCCGGTCTGTGACATCCCGCTTCGGTGGCTCATGTCACAGTCACGACGCCCGCGCCGCCGGCATCTCGTGGTCAAAACCAACAACCACGAGGACGACGACATGAGATTCAACCTGATGGAGAACGCGTTCGCGATGAAGCTCGGCAAGCGGATGGCGGGCGTCAGCCTGATGCTCGAGCAGTCGACGCTGCCGAAGTCCACGCAGGAACTGGTCAGCCTGCGGGCCAGCCAGATCAACGGCTGCGGGTTCTGCGCCGACATGCACACGAAGGAGGCGTCGGCCGCCGGCGAGACCGCCGTACGGCTGAACCTGGTCGCCACGTGGCGCGAGTCCACCGTGTTCACCGACGCCGAGCGGGCGGCGCTGGCTCTGGCCGAGGAGGGCACCCGGATGGCGGACGCCGCCCCCGGCGTCTCCGACGAGACCTGGGACGAGGCCCGCAAGCACTACGACGACGACCAGCTCGCCGCGCTCGTCATCCTGGTCGGCCTGATCAACGCGGCCAACCGGATGCAGGTGATCGTGAAGAACCCGGGCGGCTCGTACCAGGCCGGCATGATGGACGCCCTGGTCGGAAGCTGACCCCTACAGCCCGGCCTGCCGGAATACCGGCGGGCCGGGCTGTGGTTTGCTCTGATGACCTAGATGGCCGAGAGGAGCAGGTGCGTGAAACCGACCGAGTTCGTGAAGGTGAACACTCAGTTCTGGGGAGATCACCTCAAGAGTGTGAGTGACCACCTGCCGACCAGCCACGGCGCCGAACTGCCGGGCCAGCTGCTCTACCCGCGCATCATGCTGCTCACCGAGACCCCGGACTGGAACATCCTCGAGCTCGTAGGGGTGAGCCGCGAGTACCGCTCCCTGGAGGTACGGCGGCAGAAGGCGGACAGCGTCGAGGAGTACTTCGGCCTCGCCGACGGCACCCCGGTCCTCACGCTCCCCGGCGAGAACATCGTCAAGGACGCGACCGTCGCCACCGAGACCGCCCGCCGCGAGCTGGTCGACTGGTTCCCGGGCGTGGAGAAGATCCTCGGCACCGAGTACGTCGGCCCCGGCGACCAGCTGCTGAAGTTCGCGCCGGGCAACTACTCCACCTTCGACCGGGTGCTGTTCGTGCACTCGGCCGGTACGGCGACCCGCGCGCACTGGACGTTCTTCGCGCTGGCGATCCACCGCTCCGAGCCGGCCGCCAAGTACCTGGACTTCCTGCGCAACTTCGCCGGGGCCGCCGCGCATCTCGACCCGGTCGGCACGGTCAGCGCACCGAAGGGCGACGAGGGCCTGAAGAGCGAGGCCTTCACCAGCACCTACCTCGCCCACGGCCTGCCGAACGCGACCACGGAGGAGTTCCTGGCCGAGCACGAGAACATCCTGCTCGCCGCCTTCGACGCGACCCGCCTGATCCCCCGCCCGTCCCTCGAGGGGCCGTACGGTGTCGTCACCCCCGACTTCATCCTGGAGCGGTCCGACGGAACCCACATCGTCGGCGACCTCGGCCTCCCGCTGCGCGAGCCCGGCAAGAAGCACCGCCGATCGGCCACGGTCAGCGAGGGCGCGGCCCAACTCGCGAAGTACGCCGACTACTTCAAGACCCCCGAGAACCGCACCTTCGTCCAGACGAAGTACGGCGTCGAGGTCAGCGAACCCCGCAAACTCCTGATCACCGGCACCCACCAGCCCGTGACCGCCGCGGAGCTCGCGGACGCGGCGGCCGAGATCATCGACTACGACACCATCCTCCGCCTGTACCTGGCCGCGAAGTCCTAGACCGGCAGCCGGTCAGGCCGCTGGTGGTCCGTATTCGATGCGCTCGCGGAGCGCGTCGTACCGGCCGAGTTTGTCGAACGGGAACCGCTCGTCCCACCACGTCGCGCCAGCCGCGGCGAGTGGGGCGAGCAGGTCGTGCGCCCTGTCCGGATCGGTGGAACTCGATCCTCCAACAACCAGGTCGAACGGCTCATCACGGTCACGGTTCGAACGGATGTAGGCGAGCATGTCGGCCACGACGGCCGGCTGTGGCGGCTCTTCCCACGCGCCGGCGGTGAGAATGGCTCCGTCCCAGCGAGCAGCACGCCTGGCCGGCGGCTTGTTCGGCCAGTGGCCGCCGATCCAGATCGGGACCCGCGGCTGCTGCACCGGCTTCGGCACCATCACGACGTCCTCGACGGTGACATAGCGGCCGTGGAAGGTGACCGGCTCCCCGGTCCACAGCCGGGTGATCGCCTCCAATCCCTCGTCGAGCATGACTGCCAACTGCCTGGGGTCGGTCGGTTCACCGAATCGGCCGTACTCGTTGCCGATCGGGTCGCCCAGTCCGACGCCGAGGATGATTCGCCCGCCGGACAGCCGGTCGAGGGTGGCGATCTCGCGGGCAAGCTGCCGGGGGCGGCGGCGCGGCACCGGGGTGACCGCGGTGCCGAGCCGGATGCGACTGGTCGCGAGGGCCGCGGCGGTGAGCAGGATGTTGGTGGCGGCGAACTCGCCGACGAGGTCGCGGTTGTAGCCGATCAGCTCGTCCCAGACAAACACCCCGTCCCAGCCGGCCTCCTCGGCCAGGTGTGCGGCCTCGGCGACCTTCCGCGGATCGGCAAAGTCTCCGAAGTTGGGAATGTTGATCGAGCACCGCACATCTGCAGTATGCGCCGCCGAGATCTGAACGGCCCTGACACCGGATCAGCGCCGTCGTGGCGGATCAGACCGGAAGTATGCACACCGGCTTCGGCCAGGTGACTGGGGCGCCGTCTTCGATCAAGGTGCCGTCGTTCGCGTCGACTACGAAGGTGGCGATGGCATCGGAGCGTTCGTTGGCGGCGTAGAGGCTGGTCCCGTCGTTGCTGAAGGCAAGGTGGCGGGGCCAGCTTCCGCCGGAGCTGATGGTTTGGACGAGCTCGACGGACAGGCCGTCGGCGGCGATGGCGAAGACCGCGACGGTGTTGTCGCCGCGGTTGGAGCCGTACAGGGTGCGGCCGTCGGCGGAGATCAGGAGCTCGGCCGGGAAGTTCTCCCCCGGTGAGTCAGCCGGACGGGTCGACGCGGTCTGGACGATCTGCAGCTTGCCGTCGGTGTAGCTGCAGACGGTCAGCGTCGAGTCGAGCTCGTTGATCACGTACGCCGCGCCCGCGGTCGGGTGGAACACCAGGTGCCGCGGTCCCGCGCCCGGGTGGATGTGCAGCCGGTCGACCTCCTCCAGCCGCCCGTCCTCGGTCAGCGTGGAGGTGTACACCGTGTCCGACCCCAGGTCGACGTCGAACGTGTAGGTCCCAGACGGGTCGAACGCGATCTGATGCGCGTGCGGCCCCTCCTGGCGCTCCTTGTTCGGCCCGGTGCCCTCGCGCTGCAGCACCTGGGTGGCCTCGCCGAGCGAGCCGTCCGCCGCGATCGGGTGGATCGCGACCGAGCCGGAGGTGTAGTTCGCGGACAGCAGGTACCGGCCGGACGGGTCGATGTCGAGGTGGCACGGGTGGTCGCCGCCGGTCGGCTGGTCGTTCAGCAGCTCCAGCGCGCCGTCCGGCTGGATCGCGAACGCGCTGACCCGGCCGTTCTCGGTCTCGTTCGTGACGTAGAGGAACCGCCCGTCCGCGGACCTGACCAGGAACGACGGATCGGCGGTCGTCGCCACCAGCCCGATCCCGTCCAGCGGGCCGAACCCGATGCCCTCGCCGCCACCCGGCTGACTCGTGTAGCTCCCGACATAGATCCGCTCAGACGTCATGGCCCCTACCCTGCCAGGTCCCGGCAGCGGCGGCACCGCCCCGTCCAAACCTCAACGCAGCCGTGAACCCTCGCCTAGCCTATGGCGGTGGACACTCAGGGGTTCCTGCGGCGGATCGGCATCGGCGAGTACGACGGGCCGCCCACGCTGCATGGGTTGTCGCGGCTGCACCAGGCCTTCGTGGACACCGTGCCGTACGAGTCGGTGCAGTACCAGTTCGGCGAGGGCGGACCGCTGGAGCCGGAGGAGGCCGCGAAGCGGATCATCGCGCGTGAGACGGGCGGCTACTGCTTTCAGCTCAACGGCACGTTCGCGCTGCTGCTGACCGAGCTCGGCTACCGGGTGGAGATGCACCGCGGCGGCGCGGAGACCCCGAACCGGCCCGCTGACGTCGACGCGAGCCACATGGTGCTCACCGTCACCGGCTTGGCCGAGGACCCGGAGCGCACGTGGCTGGCCGACGTCGGACTCGGCGCCGGGCTGGTCACGCCGATGCCGCTCGAGGCGGGCAGCAGCGCCTACCAGGAGCCGTTCCCGCTGCGGTTGCGCGCTTCCGAGAAGGTCGACGGCTGGCGGCTGGACCACGACCCGCGCAGCGGCCTGATCGGGATGGACTTCGAGTCGGCCACGGTCGGGCTGGATGCCTTCGCCGCCCAACACGCCAAGTTGTCGGCCGATCCCGAGTCCCCGTTCGTCCGGCTGGCTTCCGTGTTCCGCCGGAAACCGACCAGTGCCGTCGTGATGCGGTCGGTCGGCCTGACCGAGACGTTCGCCGACCGGGTGGACTCGACGATCATCGAGAGCCCCGACGACTACTTCGCCGTACTGGCTGACGTGTTCTACCTACCGCTTCCGCAGTACGACGCGGGTCGCCGCGATCAGCTCTGGCGTCGGGTGTGGGCGCAGTACGAGGACTTCCTTGCCGCGCAGCAGTCAGGTGGCCAGGGCGAAGAGGGTGCTGGGGAGGACTGAGAGGACGGCGGCGGTCGCGGCGCACAGGGAAATCATCGCGACGGCCGGCGACTCGATGTCGACCGAGAACGGGTCCTCGGCGGGCAGCCGGAAGAGTTCGGCGACCCAGCGCAGGTAGACGGCCAGGCCGATCATCACGTTGATCGCCATCACGATCGCGAGCCAGCCGAGGTGAGCGTCGATGACGGCCTGGAACGCGGCGAACTTGGTGAACAACCCGGCCAGCCCCGGCGGCAGACCGGCCAGCACGACAAGGAAGAAGATCAGCGCGACCGCCAGCCCCGGCTCGGACCGCACCATGCCGCGATAGTCCGACAGCAGCCCGGCCGGCCGGTGCCGCTGAACCACAGCAACCGATCCAAACGCGCCGAGCGTCACCACGACGTACGCCGCCAAGTACCCGACGACCGCCTGCGCGTCGCCGACCGCCAGCGGCGCGAGCAGGAACCCAACCTGACCGATCGACGACCAGGCGAGCAGCCGCACCGCCTCGACTTGGCGCAGCGCGGCCAGGTTGCCGACCGTCATCGTCACGGCAGCCAGTACGGCGACCACCGTCCGCAGCTCCGATCCGTCCGGCGCGATCCCGGACGTGACCAGCACGAGCAGACCGGCGACACCGGCCGACTTCGACACCACCGCGAGGAAGGCGGTCACCTCGACCGGCGCACCGACGTACGTGTCCGGAAGCCAGGCGTGGAACGGCACCGCCGCGATCTTGAACGCGAACCCGACGATCACGAACAGCCCGGCGGCGAACGCGACCCGCTGCAGGTCCGGGTCGAGCCCGCTCAGCCGATTCGCGATCGTGGTCAGGTAGAGCGAGCCGGTCACGCCGTACAGGTAGGAGACGCCGAACAGCATCACCGCGGTCGACAGCACCGAGACCAGGAACGCCTTCAGCGCCCCCTCGGAGCCGCGGCGGTCCCGGCGCAGCGCGACCATCGCGAAGCTCGGCAGCGACACGACCTCCAGACCGATCACGACGGTGGCAAGATCACGTGCGCCGGCGAGGACGGTGGCGCCGGAGAGCGCGCTGAGCAGCAGGAAGTGGTACTCGCCGATCGGGATGTCCGCAGCCAGCAGCCGGTATGTCGACAGTCCGACGACGCCGAGGCCGCCGATCAGCAGCACCGCCCACAGGCCCGCGGTCATCGGTTCGAAAATCAGGCTGCACTCGGCCGGACCCTCGACCGCGGGCCGGCAGAATGCGGGCTTGAAGTCGTCGCGCTGCGCCCAGGCGAAGACCAGCCCGAACAGAATGACCGCGCCGGTCAGCAACGTGACGAGCGTATGCCGCAACTGCGCCGACGCACTACGCCAGAAACCGTCGATCAGCAGCACCGCGACCGCGCCAATCGCCAGCGCCAGCGGTACGGCGATCGCCTGCCAGTCCGTCCAGGTCAGGGTCATGGGGCCTCCCGTCCTGGACTGAGGAGCGGAGGGAGCGAAGCGACTGGAGTGACGAGGGAAGGACGGGAGTTTAAGCCCCATGACCCCCGCGCCGGAGGCGCGGCATTCAATACAGTCACAGGCTCACCCACTGGTGCAGAAGGAGGCCGGGCCAGACGCCGAGCAGGACGGTCAGCACGATCAGCGGCAACCAGGTGAGCAGCTCGATCCGGCTCAGGTCGACCGCGAACGCCGTGGACGGGTGCTCGGCGGGGTCGCCCTGGCAGAGGTTGCGGACCAGGCGGAGGAAGTACGCCGCGGTCAGCACGGTCCCGAGTCCGGCGATCACCATGAACACCAAGTACGTTGTCCGAGGCAACACGTCGGCCGGATCGTAGGCACCGAGCAGGACGAGCATCTCGCCCCAGAACCCGGCGAGCCCGGGCAGCCCGAGCGACGCCAGGCAGGCGAACGTCAGCAATGCGCCGATCCGCGGCAGCCGCGCGTACAGCGCCCGCCCGATCGCCCGCAGGTCGCTGGTGTCGTGCCGGTCCTTGATCGCGCCGGCCAGGAAGAACAGCAGGCCGGTGATGATGCCGTGCGCGATGTTCGCGAACAGCGCCCCGCGCAGACCGGCCGGCGACAGCGTGGCGATCCCCAGCCCGATGAAGCCCATGTGACCGACGCTCGAGTACGCGATCAGCCGCTTCACGTCGGTCTGCGCCAGACACGCCAGCGACCCCGCGACGATCGCGACGGTGGAGAACCCGGCCAGGTACGGCGCGATCGTGACGGTCGCGTCCGGCAGCACCGGGACCAGGATCCGGATCAAGCCGTACGTGCCGAGCTTCAGCAGCACCCCGGCCAGCAGAACCGACCCGACCGTCGGTGCCTTCGCGTGGGCGTCCGGCAACCAGATGTGCAGCGGCCACAGCGGCACCTTGACCGCCAAGCCGACCGCGATCAGGACCGCCGCGGCCAGCGGGACGCCGTACCCGCCGAGCACCGGCGAGTTGGTCAGCCGGACGATGTCGAACGTCCCGGCCTGCCGGTAGACGAGCAGGAACCCGATCAGCATCAGCGCCGAGCCGAGCACGGTCATCAGCACGAACGTGGTCGCGGCCCGCTTGCGCCCGGCCCGGTCGTGCTCGTCACCCCAGATGTCGATGACCAGCCACATCGGGATCAGCACGATCTCGAAGCAGACGAAGAACAGCACCAGGTCCAGCGCCGAGAAGGTGCCGATCACCCCGGCCTCGATCACCAGCAGGAGCGCGATCAGCGACCGGGTCCGGCCGATCCGCGGCGTGATCCGCAGGGAGTAGAGGCAGCACAAGAAGGTCAGGAGCGCGGTCAGCACGATCAGCGGCATCGAAATCGAGTCGACGCCGACGTGGAACCGCACCCCGAGCGAGGGGATCCACGGTACGTCGGTGACCGCCTGCAGCACCCGCTCATCCGGTGTGTAGGCGAACCAGCCGTCGTTCCGCGGCCAGAGCAGTAGCGACCCGATCAGCACGAGCCCCGAGATGACCGAGCCGTAGAGCGCGGCCAGCCGATCCCCGACCGCGGCCGGAAGCGCCCACAACGCGAGGGCCGCGAGGAGCGGCAGCGCAAGGATCCCCAGCAAGATCGCGTTCACGAGCCGATCACCCCAGCGAGCACCGCCAGTGCGACGACACCGACGACCGCGGCCGTCAGGTAGGTCTGCACGTTCCCGGTCTGCAGCCGCCGGAAGCCCTGCGACACCAGGATCCCGGTGCGTCCGGTCGCTCGTACATAGGCCCCGATCACGTCCTGATCCCCCGCCACTGTCAGCCGCGCCAGCCACCGCACCGGTACGGCGAACAGCCGGTCGTACAACGGATCGACGCCGAACTCACGCTCCAGCACCACGGGCCGCGGATCCGCACCGCGGGACCACAACGAGTACGCCGGAAGCGCGCCGATCACGACCAGCGCAGTCGTCACCAGCCCGACGACCCAGTTGAGGTGGACGCCGTCGACGTACCCAAGGACGACCGAGGCAATGGCGAGCAGGACCAGCGGGCCAAGCATGATCCACGGCGCATCGCGGAGCTTGGAGGTGTCGGGCTCCTCGAGGTCGGCCATCGGGTCGTCGTCCTCGAAGGCGCCGAGCGCCCCGGCGAGCGCGGGCGTCCGGAAGAACACCCACAGCCACAACCGCATGCAGTAGAACGCGGTCAGCGCCGAGGTCAGGCACACCGAGACCAGCACGACCCATCCAACCGTCGAACCGTCTCGCGCATGCTCCCAGGCCGCCTCGACCACCGCGTCCTTCGAGAAGAACCCCGCGAACCCGGGTACGGCGGCCAGCGCCGCGAGTCCGACCGACATCGTGGCGAACGTGACCGGCAGAGCCTTCCGCAGCCGGCCCTTCCTCGTGTAGCGACGCAGTACGACGAAAGCCGCGCTGCCGACCTGGTGGAGCAGGACGCCGGCGCAGAGGAACAGCAGGCCCTTGAACGCGGCGTGGGTGACGAGGTGGAACAGGGCCGCGTGGCGGCCGTCCGCCGTACCCAGTGAGAGCCCGGAGAACATGATCGCCAGCTGGCTCACGGTCGACCAGGCGAGGACGCGCTTCACCTCGACCGCGGCCATCGCACACAACGCGGCGAACAGCATCGTCACCGAGGCGACGATCGCCAGCACCGTCATCGTGGTCTCGGATGCCACGAAGACGTTGAACAGGCGGGCGATCAGGAAGACGCCGGCGGCAACCATCGTCGCGGCGTGGATCAGCGCGCTGACCGGGCTCGGGCCGGGCATCGCGTCCGGAAGCCAGGTCTGCAACGGGACCTGCGCCGACTTGCCGACCACGCCGACCAGGAGCAGCAGCGTCCCGGTCGTCAGCACGCTGGACGACATCTGCCCGGGGTCGAGCTCGGAGATCCGGAAGGTACCGGCGCCGACGCCGAGCACGAAGATGCCGAACAGGAAACCGACATCGCCGAGGCGAGTCATCAGGAACGCCTTGACCGCGCCGGAGCGGGCGTCCCGGCGCTCCCAGTAGTGGCCGATCAGCAGGTACGAGCAGGCGCCCATCACCTCCCACCCGATCAGCAGCAGGAACAGGCTGTCGGCGACCACGACCGTCACCATCGCGGCCGTGAACAGGGTGACGAGGGCGTGGTACGACGCCGGACGCTGGTGCAGGTAGCCGAGCGAGTACACCTGGACGCAGGTCGCGATCACACCGACGACCGCGAGCATCAGGACCGTGAGGTCGTCGGTGCGTACGGCGAAACCGATGGTGAGGTCGCCGATCGACGAGTTCAGGAAACTGGCCTGCTCGGGGGCGGCGCCGGACAGCAGGCCGGCCATCAGGACGACGAGCAACGAGAATCCGACGCCGACCACGCGCCACACGGTCGCGATCACGAGGCCGCGCCTTTCTCCTGCTCGACTCGCTCGACATCCGCCCGCTCTACCAGGTCGCGGGCTGCGTCGGCGTCGACGTGGCCGTGGCCGCGGAACAGCAGCAGCACGATCGCCAGGCCGAGCCCGATCTCGGCCGCGGCCAGCGTGATCACGAAGACCGCCAGCGTCTGACCGGTCGCGAGACCGTCGAGCCGCCACGCGTCGAAGGCGACCAGGTTGAGGTTGACCGCGTTCAGCATCAGCTCGAACGACATCAGCAGGGTGATCGCGTTGCGTCGCGCGAGGACGCCGTACACGCCGATGCAGAACAGCAGGACAGCCAGCAGCAGCGGGAGGACCAGCGGCACGTCAGTCCTCCTTCTTGCGCTGGGACAGGGCGATCGCACCGATCAGCGCGGCCAGCAGCAGGACGGACAACACTTCGAACGGAAGCACCCAGGTCTTGAACACCGCCGTACCGATCGCCTCCGCGGATCCGTCCGGCACCGGGTCGATCTTCTCGTTGCCAAAGGCAAGCACCACGCCGGCGCCGAGGATCAGCGCCAGCACGCCGGCCACGACCGCGGCGAACGGACTCCGGCCGGTGGTCAGGCCGGGCAGCGGGTTCGTCGGCGCCTTGGTGAGCATCAGCGCGAACAGGACGAGTACGACGATCGCCCCGACGTACACCAGGATCTGCACCAGCGCGACGAACTCGGCCTGCAGCGCGCCGAAGCAGCCCGCGACCGCGCCGAGGGCAACGACCAGCCACAGCGCGGCGTGCACGATCCGGCGGGAGGTGACGACGATGACGGAGGCGACGAGGGCGACTACACCGGCAACACAGAAGAGTACGGTCGTCACGCCTCACCCTCCGGGGCGGGCGTGACGGTCGGGCCGGGGTCGATCGGCTGCGGCGCCGGGACGGTCCACATCCAGTCGCGGAGCCGGTCCTTCTCGTGCGTCAGGTTCCGGATGTCGGTCTCGGCGTACTCGAACTCGGGCGACCAGAACAGCGCGTCGAACGGGCAGGCCTCGATGCAGATCCCGCAGTACATGCACAGGCTGAAGTCGATCGCGAACCGGTCCAGCACGTTCCGGCTGCGCTCCCGCGCCTGCTCACCGACCGACGGCGCGGTCTCGGTGTGCGAGTCGATGTAGATGCACCAGCTCGGGCACTCCCGGGCGCACAGCATGCAGGAGGTGCAGTTCTCCTCCAGCAGCGCGATCACGCCCCGGGTCCGCGGCGGCAGCTCGGGTTGCACATCGGGGTACTGCTCGGTGACGGAGCGGCGGGCCAGTGTCTTGGCCGTGACCTTCAGCCCCTCGATCAACCCCTTGCCAGGTACACCCACGCCTCCTCCTCCCGTCAGTAGGACCCTGTTAGCAGGACACTAGTCGGTTCCGGCCCGATCCGGTGCGACCCGCAGGGTCAGAGTTCGCGCTCGAGACGGGCGGCGACCTGGCGGTAGCGGCTGACCGGTATCAGGTGAACGCCGTCGAAGGCCCCTGAGTCACGGATCTTCAGGATCAGCTCACAGGCGTGGTCCACGCCGGCGTCCCGATCCCGGTCCACCGCCTCGACCAGCCGCTCCGGGATGCTGAGCTGCGGCAGGGCCGCCAGGTTGTGGGCCATCTTGGCGCTCGCGAGCACCATCACCCCGGCGTACACGGGGATGTTCAGCTCGACGCTGTCCCGCCACCGCAGCAGCTCGTCCAGGTCGTAGCTGACCTGCACGTACAGGAAGTCCGCCTCCGCCTTCCACCGCGGCACCGCCCGCAGCCGGGTCGCGGCCCCGACCTGGAACGGGTTGCAGCCCGGGTACGACGTGTCCCGCGCCTGCTCGATCATCGTCCGCACGGTCAACTGGCTCGTCCGCGCCCCCTCGGCCGGGTCGTCCCCGTGCACGAACAGGAACTGCTCCACGCCGTACGCCGCCGCCGTCAGCAGATCCCGCCGGAACCCGAGCAGATTCCGGTCTCGCGAGTTCAGGCAGGCAATCCCCCGCGACCCCATCGCCTGCACCTCGTTGGCCACCGCCACACTCGACACGGTCGCCCGCCCGATGTGGTTGTCCGGGATCAGAAACGCATCCGCGATCGGACTCATCACCCCGATCTGATGCCGCACCTTCTTCAAATCCGGCCGCGTCGGCGGCTCCACCTCACAAACCAACTCAAACACCACCCGACCCTACTCAACCCCCACCCCACCACCTGTGGCGTCTCACCCACGCGCGCCCTGCGCGCTGCCACGTCGGCCGGCGCAGCACGCGTGGGTTAGATGTTCCCCAGGCGGGTGCGGAGGAAGGTCTGTTCGGCTTGGTTTGTGGTGAGGGCTAGGGCTGCCTCGTAGGCGGTGCGGGCTTCGGCTGGGCGGTTCAGGCGGAGCAGGAGGTCGGCTCGGATGGCGTGGAAGAGGTAGTAGGCGCCTAGGTCCAGGTCGTCGATCAGGGTGAGGGCTTCGGCGGGGCCGTGGACTTCGGCTACTGCGACGGCTCGGTTGAGGGCTACGACGGGGGTGGGCTCGAGGATGAGCAGGTGGTCGTAGAGCTGGAGGATCTGGGCCCAGTCGGTGGCCGCGGCGGTTGGGGCGTCAGTGTGTACGGCGTTGATCGCGGCCTGGAGCTGGTACGGGCCGGGCTGGTTTCGGCGGAGGCAGCGCCGTACCAGCTCGTGGCCTTCAGCTATCAACAGACGGTCCCAGAGCCGGCGGTCCTGGTCGGACAGGCGGATGAGGGAGCCGTCAACAGCGACCCGGGCGGGGCGGCGGGAGGCTTGGAGGAGCATCAGGGCCAGTAGGCCGACGGCCTCCGGTTCGTCGGGCATGAGCTCGACCAGGAGGCGGCCGAGGCGGATCGCCTCGGTGCAGAGGTCGTCGCGGACGAGGGTTTCGCCGGCCGAGGCGGCGTACCCCTCGTTGAAGATCAGGTAGACGACGGCGAGGACGCCGCGGACGCGTTCGGGGAGGTCGGCCTCGTACGGGACGCGGTACGGGATGCCGGCCGCGCGGATCTTCGCCTTGGCGCGGACCAGGCGCTGCGCCATCGTCGGCTCCGGCACCAGGAACGCATGGGCGATCTCAGCCGTGGTCAGGCCGCCGAGCATCCGCAGCGTGAGGGCGACCCGGACGTTGAGAGCGAGCGCCGGGTGGCAGCAGGTGAAGATCAGCCGGAGGCGGTCGTCGTGCACGGCGCCCTCCTCCACGAGCTCGTTCTCGGCGTGCAGCAGCGCCGCCTGGGCGTGCTTGTCCTCCCGCACCGACTCGCGCCGCAGCCGGTCGATCGCACGGTTGCGGGCGGTTGTGATGATCCATCCGGCCGGACTCGGCGGTACGCCGTCGGCCGGCCACTTCTCCACCGCCGTCGCGAACGCGTCCTGGACCGCGTCCTCCGCGATCTCCAGGTCGCCGAACACGCGCGTCAGTACGGCGACCGCCCGCCCGTGCTCGGCCCGGAACACCCCCGCGATGTCGACGGTCACGTCACGAACGGCCGGACCTCGACGGACAGATTCGTCAGCACCTGAGCCAGCCGCCGTCCCCAGCTGAGCGCCGCGTCCAGGTCCTCGACCTCGATCACGGTGAAACCGCCCAGATGCTCCTTCCCCTCGGTGAACGGCCCGTCGGTCACCAGCACCTCGTCGCCTGACGCCTTCAACACGGTCGCGGTCTCCGGCGGATGCAACCCGGCCGCGAACACCCAGACGCCGGCCGCCTGCATCTCCTCGTTCAACGCGTTCAGCTCACGCATGATCGGCTCGAGAAAGTCGTCCGAGGGCGGCGCGCCGTCGGGCTGGTAGATGCTGAGCAGGTACTGATTCATCCGAACCTCCCGATGAGAGTGCTGTCACCACCTACACGAACGCGGGGCCGCCATCTCGACAGCCACCATCCTGCCACCGCGCCGAACAAAGGCCCGGACCATCAGGTCCCGGCCTTCGGGGTCGTGAATCCGGGTCGAATCAGGCAAGCGCCTTCGCCTTCAGGGCGTCGTACTCCTCCTGCGTGATGGTTCCGGAATCGAGCAGTTGTTTGGCGTCGGCGATCTGCTCGGCCGGGCCCTTGGAACTGCCGGCGACCTGCTTGATGTACTTCTCCTGATAGGCCTGTTGCTGGGCCGCCGCCGACATCTGCCGCTCGTTCATGCTCCGGCCCCGGACGATGAGGTAGATCAGTGCCCCCAGCCACGGAACGAAGATGAGCAGGATCGCCCAGCCCGCCTTCGCCCAGCCGCTCAGCGAGCGGTCGCTGAACAGGTCCCACAGGCACCGGAACCACACCATGATCGCGGCGATCCAGATGAAGAACCAGAAGCTCCACAGCAGAACCTGCCCGAAGTCGTTCGACATTGCGTCCATACCCATTCCCTCCCCGAATGAGCCCGCGCCGCCCGGCGAGCGCCGCGTTCGCAACACTTGCTGACTTCACCATCCACCCGCCCCCGCAGATCCGCCAGATCCTGACCCCGCGCAGGAACCGACGGGAAGCCATTACCGCTCCAGGCTCAGGTCGGGTCGGCGGGCAGGGAGACGGTGATTTCCAGGCCGCCGCCTTGGCGGGGGGTGGCGGTTACGGTTCCGTGGTGGGCTTCGGCGACGGAGCGGACGATTGAGAGGCCTAGGCCGGCGCCTTTGCCGCCGACCAGGCGTTCGGTGCCCAGGCGATAGAAGGGTTTGAAGAGGGATTCGACCTCGTACGGCGGGATGTCGGGGCCGGTGTTGGTGACGGTGACCTGGGCGTGGTCGCCGACCGTCTTGCTGACGACGCGGACCCAGCGGTCGTCCGGCGGAGACTCGGTTGTGATGGCCTGGCGGTCCGTGTTGTGGCGGATGCCGTTCTCCACGAGGTTGTGGACCAACCGTTCGAGCAGCAGGGCGTCGCCGCGGGTCGGGGCGTCGCCGGGGCCGCGGATCAGGTCGACGCCACAAGCTGACGCCTCGGCGGACAGTTGGCCGGCGACGTGGGTGACGATGTCGCCGAGGTTGACCGGGTAGACGGTGGTGAGTTGCTTCTCGGAGTCTGCCAGGATCAGCAGCCCGTCGATGAGTTGCTCGTGCCGGGCGTTGATCGTGAGCAGGCTCTCGCCCAGTTCCTTCACGTCCGCGGACGCCGTACGGCGGTGCATCGCCACCTCGACCAGGGCACGCCCGAGGGTGAGCGGCGTACGCAGCTCGTGGGAGGCGTTGGCGACGAACCGGCGTTGGCCGTCGAAGGAGTGGTCCAGCCGCTCGACCATGGTGTCGAAGGCGTCGGCCAGGTTCTTCACCTCGTCGTCGGGCCCGCGGAGCGCGATCCGCTCGTGCAGGGCGGCTGGTGACGCGGCGATGCGTCGTGCGGTGTCGGTGACCCGGTGCAGCGGCGCCAGCACGCGTCCGGCGACCAGCCAACCGAAGCCGGCGGCCAGTCCGCCGACCACGACGAGCGCGATGCTCCCCTGGGTGAACAGGGACTTGGTCGCGGCCCGCCGTACCTGTTCCCGCTGCTCCTGGATGACCTTCTCCGCCGCCGGTCCGGTCAGCGTGTCACCGTCCTTGTTCAGCACGAAGAGCTGGTTGGGCGGTTTAGGCGTCGCTCCCGGTGAGGGCGAGCCGTGATACGTCCCCTGCACCAGCACCCGATAGCCCCCGGTGAGGTTGTTGCTGAACAGCAGGTAGGTCACCCCAAGCAGCAGCACCCCAGCGACCAGGAACAGACCGCCGTAGATCAGCGTCAGCCGGCCCCGCAGCGTCAGCCGCTTCACGGGATGCGGTAGCCAACGCCGGTGACGGTCTCCACCAGTCCCGGCTCCCCCAGCTTCCGTCGTAGCTTCAGGATGGTCAGCCGAACCGCCCCGGTGAACGGATCCACGTGCTCGTCCCATGCCTTCTCCAGCAGTTGTTCGGCCGAGACGGTCGCGCCGTCGGCTCGCAGCAGTTCCGCCAGTACGGCGAACTCCTTCTTCGACAGCGGTACGTACCGACCGTCCCGGAACACCTCGTGCCGCGCCGGATCCAGAGTCACTCCGGCACGACGCAGTACGGGCGGATCAGCCGGCCGACTGCGCCGCCCCAACGCGAGCACCCGAGCCGCCAGCTCGGCGAACGCGAACGGCTTCGTCAGGTAGTCGTCCGCACCCAGCCCAAGCCCGAAGACCCGGTCCGTGACCGCAGCCGCCGCGGTCAGCATCAGCACCCGCGTGGCCGACCCGGACTCCACCAGCCGGCGGCACACCTCGTCGCCGTGGACGACCGGGATGTCGCGGTCCAGGACGAGTACGTCGTACTCGTTCACCGTCAGCCGTTCCAGCGCGGCACCGCCGTCGCCGGCGAGGTCGACGGCATGTGAGTCGTCGCGCAACCACTCCGCGATCGCTGCCGCCAGCAACGGTTCGTCCTCGACCACCAGCACACGCACGCCTCCCATGATCCCCGATGCGCGTGTTTCCTCGGTGTTATCGCCCTCGGAAACGGCGGGGAAACGCCTCACGGCGAAGGCTGGGCGGCCAGAACCGACACCGAGGAGATGTGTGATGCGCAAGACCACTCTGGCCGCTGCCGCGCTGGCGGCCGTCGTACTGCTGACCGGCTGCGGCTCGGAGGAGCCCGACAACCAGGTGGCGTCCGGCACCGGGGCCCAGGCTCAGGCGACCGCGCCGAGCAGCACGCCGAGCCTGAGCCGGGACGAGATGGCGATCAAGTTCACCCAGTGCCTGCGCGAGCAGGGCCTGAACGTGCCGGACCCCGAGCCGGGCAAGGGCCCGATGCTGAAGTTCGACCGGAACTCCGGTGTCACGCAGGAGAAGGTCCAGCAGGCGATGGAGGCGTGCAAGGAGTTCAACCCGCAGGGCCAGGCCGGACCGAACGCGCAGCAGGAGGAGAACGGCCGCAAGTACGCCGTCTGCATGCGGGAGAACGGCGTGGAGAAGTTCCCGGACCCGAAGCCCGGCCAGCGCGGCATCATGATCGGCCCGGGCGTCGCCGACGACCCCGACTTCCAGAAGGCGCAGGACGCCTGCCAGAGCATCCTGGCGGGTAAGTGATGCGCCGAGCACTGACCGCTGTGGTCGTCCTGGCCGCCGGAGGGGCAGCGAGTGCCTTTCTGGTGAACCGGGGCGACACCAGCCAGGCAGTGGACCAGGCTGCCGTCGCACTCCCCGTCAACACCACCAAGGTGACCCAGCAGACCCTGAAGGACACCGAGACGTCCGACGGTGAGCTGGGCTTCGGTACGACGTCCGCCGCGGTCAACCGGACCGCCGGAACGATCACCGCCGTACCGGACAGTGGGCAGGAGCTGAAACGCGGCGAGACCGTCTACAGCGTGGACAACAAGCCCACGACACTCCTGTACGGCGCTCTGCCGGCCTACCGGCGCCTGCTCGACGGCAGCGAAGGGCAGGACGTGCTGCAGCTCGAGCAGAACCTCAGTGCGATGGGCTACACCGGTTTCACGGTCGACGACGAGTACACCGACGCCACGGCCGAGGCCGTCGAGGAGTGGCAGGAGGACCTCGGGCTGGACGAGACCGGCGTCGTCGAGCTCGGCAGTGTGCTGTTCG
Source organism: Kribbella sp. NPDC050124 (assembly GCF_044460355.1). NCBI lineage: Bacteria > Bacillati > Actinomycetota > Actinomycetes > Propionibacteriales > Kribbellaceae > Kribbella > Kribbella sp. NPDC050124. The sequence goes on along the minus strand of NZ_JBITJU010000004.1, from coordinate 134,661 downwards.
CACCAGGGCACATCCGGGTGGACAGCGTGGCGGCCCAGGAGGGCGCGCCGCTCGGCCCGAACCAGAACGTCCTCACCTACACCGGCACCACGAAGGCCGTCACGGTCCAGCTCGACGCCGCGGACCAACGCCTGGCGAAACCGAAGTCGAAGGTCGACATCACCCTGCCCGACGGCAAGGTCGTGCCGGGCCGGGTGGAGAAGGTGTCGACGGTGATCATCCCGGCCGAGAGCCAGGACAAGGACCCGGAGACCAAGGTCGAAGTGATCGTTGCCGTCGACAACCAGAAGGCGGTGGCGGCCTGGGCGCTGGCCTCGGTCGACGTCACGTTCACCGCGTCCGAGCGCAAGAACGTGCTGACCGTCCCGGTGGCCGCCCTGGTCGCGCTGCGCGAAGGCGGCTTCGGCGTCGAGGTCACCGACGGCACGGCGTCGAAGTACGTGCCGGTCAAGACCGGGCTGTTCGCGAACGGCCAGGTCGAGATCAGCGGCGCCGGGATCAAGGCCGGCACCGTGGTGGGGATCCCGAATTGATCGAGCTGACCGACGTCACCAAGGTGTACCCGGGCGGGGTCGCGGCGCTCGGCGGGGTCAGTCTGCGGATCGACCGCGGCGAGCTGGTCGCAATCGTCGGGCCGTCCGGCTCGGGCAAGTCGACGATGCTCAACGTCCTCGGCACGCTGGACCGGCCGTCCTCCGGCACGGTCCGGATCGACCGGTACGACGTGGCGCGGTTGTCCGACTCGGGTCTGTCCGCGCTGCGGGCGACCCGGATCGGCTTCGTCTTCCAGCAGTTCCACCTCGCGTCCGGCGTACGCGCCCTGGACAACGTGGCCGACGGGCTCCTCTACTCCGGACTCCGCCCGTCGGTACGGCGGAAGCGCGCGGCGGCAGCGTTGGAGCGGGTCGGCCTCGGCCACCGGATGGACCACGAACCGCATGAGCTCTCCGGCGGTGAGCGGCAACGGGTCGCCGTGGCGCGGGCGGTAGCCGGCGAACCCGCCGTACTGCTGGCCGACGAGCCGACCGGAGCGCTGGACTCGGCCTCCGGCGCCGGGGTGATGCAACTGCTCCGCGATCTGCACACAAGCGGTACGACGGTCGTCATCATCACGCACGACCGGGACATCGCTGCGTCGCTGCCCCGCCAGGTCCGGATGCGGGACGGCCGGATCATCGAGGAGGTGCACACATGAGTTCGGAGCTGAAACCGGCGAAGCTGTGGCCGCGGGACGTCGTCCGGGTCGGGGCGGTCGGGTTGCGGACCCGGCCGATGCGGGCCTTCCTGTCCGCGCTGGGGATCGCGATCGGGATTGCAGCGATGGTCGCGGTGGTCGGCATCTCGTCGTCGTCCCGGGCCGAGCTCGACAACCAGCTCGATGCCCTGGGCACCAACCTGCTGACGGTCGCGCCAGGCACCCGGCTGACCGGTGAGCAGGCCCAGCTCCCGCTGACCGCGGAGGCGATGGTCGGCCGGATCCGCCCGATCCAGGCGCAGTCGGCGGTCGGACGAGTCGACGACGTACCGGTTTACCGCAGCGACAAGATCCCGGACGTCGAGACCAACGGCATCATCGCGTACGCCGCCCGGACCAACCTGCTCGACACGATCGGTGCCACGGTCCGGAGTGGCAAGTGGCTCGACGCGGCGACCGGCCGCTACCCGGCGACCGTGCTCGGGGCGAGCGCCGCCGAGCGGCTGGGCATCACGAAGGCGACCCCGGACACCCAGGTGCTGATCGGCAACAAGTGGTTCACGGTGCTCGGGATCCTCGAGCCGGCCGCGCTGGCTCCCGAGCTGGACAGCGCCGCGCTGATGGGCTGGCCGGCCGCGGACACCGCGCTGGACTTCGACGGGCACCCGACGACCATCTACACCAGGTCGGACGACGCGCAGGTGGAGTCGGTACGGTCGGTGCTCGGGGCAACGGCCAACCCGGAGGCGCCGAACGAGGTCGACGTCTCGCGTCCGTCGGACGCACTCGCCGCGAAGCAGGCCGCGGGTGAGGCGTTCACCGGGCTGCTGCTCGGGCTCGGCGCGGTCGCGCTGCTCGTCGGCGGGGTCGGGGTCGCGAACATCATGGTGATCTCGGTCCTCGAGCGCCGGGCGGAGATCGGGCTGCGGCGATCGCTCGGCGCGACCCGGGGCCAGATCCGGACCCAGTTCCTGACCGAGTCGCTGCTGTTGTCAGCACTCGGCGGAGTTGGCGGGGCCTTGCTCGGATCCGCGGTCAGCGCGGGCTATGCGTCGTACCAGAACTGGCTCACGGTGATCCCCCTCTGGGCCCTGGCCGGCGGAATCGCCGCCACCCTGGTGATCGGCGGCCTGGCCGGCCTCTACCCAGCAATCCGCGCTTCCCGGTTGTCGCCAACCGAAGCGCTGGCCACTCCTTAGAAGATGGTGACCCCGATGCCGGTGAGCGCGAGTTGGAGGAGCGCCACCGGCACGAGGCCCTGCCAGGCGAGCTTCTGGAGCTGGTCGGCGCGCAGCCGCGGGAACGAGACGCGCACCCAGATCACCACCACCGACACGAACGCGATCTTCAGGATCGACCAGATCCAGCCGATCGAGTCCGGGCCCGGCCCGCTCCAGCCGCCGAGGAACAGCACCGTGGTCAGGCCGGCCAGGATGACGATGCCGGCGTACTCGGCGAGCAGGAACATCGCGAACCGCAGGCCGGTGTACTCGGTGTACGGGCCGAAGATCACCTCGGAGTCGGCGACCGGCATGTCGAACGGCGGCCGCTGGAGCTCGGCCAGACCGGCGATGAAGAACACGATCAGGCCGGGCAGCTGCCAGAGCAGCCACCACGGGTTCCACGCCTCCGCGATGCCGGTCAGGCTGAGCGAGCCGGCCGCGACCGCGACACTCGCCGCGGAGAGGACGAACGGCAGCTCGTAGCTCATCAGCTGGGCGGCGACCCGCAGCCCGCCGAGCAGGCTGTACTTGTTGCCGCTGCCCCAGCCCGCCATCAGCGAGCCGAGGACGCCGATGCTCATCACGGCGAGCACGAAGAACAGCCCGGAGTCGAGGTCCGCGCCGACGATGCCGGGCGCCAGCGGGATGGCGGCGATCGCGGCCAGGTACGGCAGGATCGCGACGATCGGGGCCCACTCGAACACCCGCCGGTCCGCGGCGGCCGGGACCACGCTCTCCTTCTGCACGAACTTCACGCCGTCCGCGACCAGCTGCGCCCAGCCGTGGAAGGCGCCCGCGTACATCGGGCCGAGCCGCGACTGCATGTGCGCCATCACCTTGTGCTCGGCCTGACCGACCAGCAAGGGCGCCACCAGGAAGGCGACGACGACGCCGACCACCCGCACCACGAACTCGACCATGACGGCACCCTACCGAGTCCGGCTTGACCTCAACCAACGTTCAGGTCAAAGGCTGTGCACATGACCAACACTCTCGTCACAGGAGCCACCGGCCGCGTCGGCCGCCATGTCGTCGCCGGCCTGCTCGCTGCCGGCGCGACCGTCCGAGCCCTCGTCCGTACGCCGGAAGCCGCAAACCTCCCGCCGGACGTCGAACTCATCCAAGGCGACATCTACGAGCCAGAAGCAGTACGGCGTGCCGCGGCCGGCGCGGACGCTGCCTTCCTGCTGTGGCCGTCGTACAGCGCCGACGGAGCCGAGCCGATCGTCGCCGAACTCCCGCAGCGCGTGGCGTTCCTGTCGTCGTTGAACGCGGCGTTCGGTGGCATGTGGGGCGACGTCGAGGGGCTGCTGCGCAAGGCGGGCAAGGACTGGACGTTCGTCCGGCCGGGCGGGTTCGCGGTGAACGCGCAGACGTGGGCGGACGAGTTCCGGAACGGCGACGTCGTACGACTGCCGTCGCCGCTTGCCGGTCGTTCCCTGATCCACGAGCGGGACATCGCCGCGGTCGCCGTACTCAGCCTGCTCAGCGACCACCACATCGGGCAGACCTACGAAATCACCGGCCCCGAGGTCCTCACCCAAGCCGAACAGGTCCAAACCATCGCACGAGCCATCGGCAAGGACATGCGAGTCGAGGAGCTCTCCGCCGCAGCCGCCCGCCAAGCCATGCTCGACCAAGGCGCCGACCCAGCCCTAGCCGACTCCGCCATCAGCTACTGGGCGTCCCTCGTCGACAACCCCGAGCCCGCGACAACCACAGTCGCCCAGCTCACCGGCCGCCCCGCCCTCACCTTCGCGCAGTGGACCGAGGAGCACGCAGCCGAGTTTCGGCGGTGATATCATCGGATATCGAGCGAGAGGAGTTGCGTATGAGCGACGTACTGATTCGCGACGTACCTGACGACGTGCTCGCGGTGATCGACCATCGAGCGGCCAGTCAGGGTTTGTCCAGGAGCGAGTATCTGCGCCGGCAGCTCAGCCAAGAGGCCGCTCGCTCAGCGGTTGTCGTGACCGTCGCCGATCTGGACCGCTTGGCGGAACTGGCCCGCGATGTGGAGGACCCGGACGTCATGGCTCAGGCCTGGTCGTGACACCGACCGCTGACTCCCGCCGCTGGCTGATCGACAAGTCGGCCGTGGTGCGCCTCAACACGGCCCCGGACCGAGACGACTGGGCCAATCGAATCAACCGGGGCCTGGTCCATATCACCACCGTGACCTTGCTTGAGCTCGGCTTCTCTGCGCGATCCGCGGACGAGCACCGATCGCTCCTGCATCAGCCGTCCATCGCCGCGATGCGGGTCGAGAACGCGACGCCCGCGATCGAGCGGCGCGCTGTCGTCGTACAGTCGCAACTCGCGTCCGCCGGCCAGCATCGAGCACCGTCACTGGCGGACCTGCTGATCGCCGCCACGGCGGAGCATACCGGCTTGGTCCTACTTCACGTGGACAAGGATTTCGAACTCATCGCCAACCTCACCGGACAGCCAACTGAGCGACTCGCTCAGGCCTGACGTCCTCTGCTGACCTGCGATCACGCCTCGGGGTCGGTGGCCGGTTGATCGGCCGGCGGCGGTGCTTCAGCCTGTTTGCGAGTACGGCGCTCGCCGCCGGCTCGGCGTGGGCGCGCTGGGGTGGACGCTGCTTGGGCCGGGGCCAGTGGATCGGGGTCGGGGGAGCCGGGTGGGCGGGGGCCCCAGGTGTCGGGGTCGGGGACGCCGGGGGGCAAGGTGCGACGGCGGCTCGGGGCGCCGTGGGCTGGGGCGTGGTCGGACTCGCCGGGTTCCTTCGCGCCGGGCCACGGCTTGGCGACGCGGGAGGCGAGGACGAACTCCTTGCGGAGCGGGTTGCCCTCGAAGCCGTCAGGCAGCAGGAGCGGGACCAGGTTCGGGTGGTCGGTGAACGTGATGCCGAACATCTCGTGCGTCTCACGCTCGTGCCAGTTGGCCCCGGCGTACAGGTCGGACAAGGAGGCGAGGGTCGGGTTGTCCCGCGGGACCAGGGTCCGCACCAGCACGTGGTCGACGTGCGCCCCGCCCCAGAAGTCGGCCAGGTGCGACACGACCCGGAAGCCGTCGGTGAGCTCGTCGCTCGCGGTCAGGAAGTCGAAGAACGTCAGCCCGACCGCGTCCCGCAACACCTCGTGCGCCGCCACCCACGACTCCGCCGGTACGTCGATCGCCGTCGGGCCGAAGCTGTCCGCCTGGGTCGCGGCGATCCCGGCGCCGGTCAGCGAGTCCAAGGCATCGGCACTCAAGGCGTCACCAGGCCGCGGGTCAGCGCCGCCGCGGACGGCTCGTCGTACCGGCTCGGCATGCTCTCGCCGGCGATCTTCTCCTGCAGCTTGAGGATGCCCTGCAGCAATGCCTCCGGCCGCGGCGGGCAGCCGGGCACGTACACGTCGACCGGGATGATCTGGTCGACGCCCTTGGTCACGCAGTACGAGTCCCAGTACGGGCCGCCGGAGTTCGAGCAGGAACCGAACGAGATCACGTACTTCGGCTCCGGCATCTGGTCGTAGAGCCGCTTGATGGCCGGCGCCATCTTGTCCGTGACGGTGCCGGAGACCACCATCAGGTCCGCCTGCCGCGGCCCGGGCGCGAACGGGATCACGCCGAGCCGGATGAAGTCGTGCCGGCCCATCGACGCGGCGATGAACTCGATCGCGCAGCAGGCGAGGCCGAAGTTGAACACCCAGAGGGAGTACTTGCGGCCCCAGTTCAGCAGGTACCGGACCGGCTCGGGCGCGAGCTTGGCCAGCGCACCCACGTCCGGCCGCACGGTCGGCAACGGCAGGTCGGTCTGGGCCATGCCGACAGCCTAGTGCGCCCGGGCGCGGATCGCCCGCAAACCCCGTTGACCGGTCGGCAAGCGCGGTCCTACCGTGATTGAACAGGACTGAACAGGTTCGTTTCGAGTGGGAGACGGCATGGCCGACCAGCTTGAGGTGCGGGGACCGGAGTCGCGGGCGCTCGCGGTGGAGAGCAACGGGCTGAACGTGATCGCGGACGAGGAGCGCAAGGGCCGGCCCAGCCAGCTGTTCTGGCCCTGGTTCGGGGCGAACGTCTCGGTGCTCGGGCTGAGCTACGGCGCGTTCGCGCTCGGCTTCGGCATCTCGTTCTGGCAGGCGCTGGTGGCCGGCGTTGTCGGCATCGTGTTCTCGTTCCTGCTCTGCGGGCTGGTCTCGCTGGCCGGCAAGCGCGGTTCGGCCCCGACGATGGTGCTCAGCCGGGCCGCATTCGGGGTCCGGGGCAACAAACTGCCGTCGCTGGTGTCGTGGCTGCTGACCGTCGGCTGGGAGACCGTGCTGACCATCCTCGCGACACTCGCCACCGCGACGGTGTTCGAGCGCCTCGGCTGGGGCGGCGGCACCGTGACGAAGGTGGTCGCGCTGATCGTGGTCGGCGTCCTGATCGTCGCCTGCGGGGTGCTCGGGTTCGACCTGATCATGCGGGCCCAGACTCTGATCACCGTCGTCACCGGCGTTCTCACGATCGTCTACATCATCCTGGTCGCCGACCAGATCAGCTGGACCACGGTGTCCGACCTGCCGAGCGGCTCGAGCCAGCAACTGATCGGCGCGCTGGTGTTCCTGATGACCGGCTTCGGCCTCGGCTGGGTGAACCTGGCCGCGGACTACTCCCGCTACCTGCCGCGCGACTCGTCCGGCGCCGGCGTGGTCGGCTGGACCACGTTCGGAGCCTCGGTCGCGCCGCTGATCCTGTTCGGCTTCGGTCTGCTGCTGGCCGGCTCGTCGGCGGACCTGAGCGAGGCGATCGCCGCCGACCCGATCGGTGCGCTCGCCGAGGCGTTGCCGACCTGGTTCCTGGTGCCGTTCGTGATCGTCGCCGTCCTCGGGCTGGTCGGCGGCGCTGTCCTCGACATCTACTCGTCCGGCCTGGCCCTGCTGTCGATCGGCCTGCCCGCACCCAGGTACGTCGCCGCGTTCATCGACGGCGTGGTGATGATCGCCGGCACCATCTACGTGGTCTTCTACGGCGACGAGTTCCTCGGCGAGTTCCAGGGCTTCCTGATCACGCTCGGCGTCCCGGTCGCGGCCTGGTGCGGGATCATGCTCGCCGACATCGCGTCCCGCCGCCGCGACTACGCCGAGGCCGACCTGTTCGACCGCCGCGGCCGGTACGGCGACGTGCGCTGGCTGCCCGTGATCACCATGGTCGTTGCCACCGGCATCGGCTGGGGCCTGGTCACGAACACGCTGGCGTCCTGGCTGACCTGGCAGGGATACCTGCTCGAGCCGTTCGGCCTGGGTGGCAAGGAAGGCGATTGGGCGTTCGCGAACCTGGGTGTGCTGTTCGCCCTGGTGGCCGGCTTCGTGGTCCAGCTGGCCGGCGGGATGTCCGCCGTACGTAAGCAGGAGAGCACGGTCTGATGGCGCCGGCGCTCGCGCTGATCGACCTGCAGAAGATCTTCGCCGACCCGGCGTCGGCGTGGGCCGCGCCGGACTTCCAGCGGGTGCTGAAGCCCACCAAGCGGCTGGTCGAGGCCCTGTCGCCGAATGTGGTCTTCACCCGGTTCGTCGCGCCCGAGAAACCAGTCGGTTCCTGGGTGACGTACTACGAGCTCTACCCGTTCGCGCTGCAGCCGCCCGACGCGGACGACTACCAACTGGTCGACGAGTTCAAGGGTGCGCCGACGCTGGACAAGGCCACCTTCGGCGCGTGGGGACCCGAGCTGGCCGAACGGGTCGGCCCAGGTGGGCACCTGGTCCTGGCCGGGGTGACCACCGACTGCTGCGTGCTGACCACGGCGCTGGCCGCGGTCGACGCCGGGGTGTACGTCCAGGTGGTCGAGGACGCGTGTGCCGGCGCCGGCGAGGTGAGCCACCGGAACGCGATCGACATCATGCGGCTGTACTCGCCGATGCTGGAGATCGTCACCGTCGACCAAGTCCGCGCCCTGAACCGATGAGCCGCCGATGGCCGGGATCTCGCTGAAGCACGAGCGCATCGCCGCCGTGCTGGCCCGGGAGATCCGGTCGGGCCTGGTACGGCGGGGCGCGCAACTGCCCGGTGAGGTCGAGCTGGCCAGGCGCTTCGCGGTCAGCCGGAACACGGTCCGCTCGGCGCTCGCCGTACTGGCCGAGGACGGGCTGATCACGACCCGGATCGGCAAGGGGTCGTTCGTGCTGTTCGACGGGCGGCCGCTGGACGGCCGGCTCGGGTGGACGCACGCGCTCGCCGAGCAGGGCGTCGAGACCCGGATGCGAACGCTGAAGATCGCGCTCGAGCAGGACCCAGAACTCGCCGGCCGGCTCGCACTGCCGTCGCCGTACGTGATTGTGATCGAGCGGCTACGGCAGCTCGTGGACGGCGCGGCGATCTCGATCGAACGCAGCCGCCTGCCCGCGCTGGACACGCTGCGCGACCTGCCCGAACGCGGGCTCGAGAACGACTCGATCGCGGCCACGCTGCACAGCGCCGGGTTGCACCTCGACCACTGTGAGCAACGACTCCGCGGCCGCCCGCTGGACCCCGTCGAAGCCGGCCTCCTGAGTCGCCCGGAGGGGACCTGGTTCCTGCACTCCGAGCGGACCAGTTGGACCGCCGACGACCGGTTCGCCGAGTACGCCGACAGCCTGCTGGACCCCGCACACTTCGAGCTAAGCCTGAGCTTCGGCATCTAGGGCGTTCGGGCCTGCCGCACTAGGGAGTTGTGCCGATGTGGCGGCCTACCTCACAGGAGCACTGTCATGCCATCGACAAGCTCCCGGAGGACACCATGTATCTGTATTCCGCCGACTCGATCCAGGCCGAGATCAAGTACCGCCAGGACCGCGTCAAGCGCGACTTCCAGCGCCCGCTCTGGTTCCGCCGCAAGCCGAAGCAGCAGGCTCCCGAGCCCTGCGCTCCCGAGCTCCGCGCCCGCCCCGCGATGTAGCCGGAATCCAGTCCCTAGGCACCTACTAGGCACCCCTAGGACCTCCTAAGGCCACTCAGGTCTCCCGGATAGGGAGGAGTTCCGATGTGCCGGACCACCTCAGACGAGCAGATTTAGGGCATCGGCAGAGAGCCGGTGACAACCAGGAGGAACCAATGTTCACGAACGACTCGGTCAAGGCAGAGGTCGACTACCGCAGGGAGCGCCTGAGCCGCGACTTCAGCAAGACCCGGACCACCCGCACCCGCCGGCACCTGTTCGGCAAGAAGGCTTGAGAGGAGGCACACCATGTCCATGTTCATGACACCGGAATCAGCTCAGGCGGAGACCGCCTACCGGCAGGAGCGGATCACCCGCGAGTTCCGGCAGAGCACCCGCCGGGAGCGCACCGAGCAGCCGCAGCGCTCTGAGTCGCGGCAGGCTCGCCGGGCCCTCCGACCCACCACCGCGGCATGACCGCCGAGACCGCCGTTCCTGACTTGAAATCACCGGTCAGGGACGGCGTTTTCGTTGCCGGTGGCGAGCATCGGCAGGGATGCCGTCGATTTGTGTCGGCTCCAGGGGCGAAGATGGACGACGTGCCCTGGACTTCGACACCTCTCGTCGGCCGCTCTGCCGAGATGGCCGCCCTGCTCAGCGCCGTCGACGACGCCAGGACGCGTCGCGCCGGCGCCGTCCTGCTGTCCGGTGACGCCGGCGTCGGCAAGACCCGGCTGCTCGACGAGGTGGCCACCGGCGCCCACGAGCGCGGTTTCGGCGTCCTGGTCGGGCACTGCACCGACTTCGGCGACGCCGGCCTGCCGTACCTGCCCTTCACGGAGATCTTCGGCCGGCTGGCCGGCGACCGGCCCGACCTGGTCGAGAGCGTGCTCACCAACTTCCCGGCGATCGGCCGGCTGCTGCCCACGCACCGCCTGCTCGGCGCCCAGCCGGTGCCGCAGGAGGGCCAGTTGGACCGGGCCGCCCTGTTCGACGCCGTACTGGGTGCGTTCACGGCGCTGTCGACCAGCGAGCCGCTGCTGGTGATCATCGAGGACGCGCACTGGGCCGACGACTCGACCCGGGACCTGATCGGTTTCCTGATCACCCGGCTGACCGCGCAACGGCTGACCCTGGTCGTCTCGTACCGCAGCGACGATCTGCACCGGCGGCACCCGTTGCGCCGCCCGATCGCCGAGTGGTCCCGCAACCCCCGCGTTCGCCGGGTCAACCTGCTCCCCTTGGACGCCGACGAGTCCCGCACCCTGCTGAACTCGCTGCTCACTCAGCCGCTGCCGGAGTCCGAAGTACGGCGCATCCTCGACCGCGCCGGCGGGAACGCGTTCTTCACCGAAGAGCTGGTCGCCGCCGCCTCGATGGGTGACGGCGAGGCCGTACCACCCGACCTGGCCGACCTCCTCCTGGTCCGGCTCGACCCACTGTCGGACGACGCCCGCCAAGTGGCCCGGGTGATCGCCGTGGCCGGTCGGCGTGTCCCCCACGATCTGCTCACCGCGGTCGCCGGGCTGCCCGAGCGCGAGCTCGACCTCGCGCTGCGTGAGCTCATCGACGCGCACATCATCGACGTACCGGCCAACGACCGCTACTACTTCCGCCACGCCCTGCTGGCCGAGGCCGTGTACGACGACCTGCTGCCAGGCGAGCGAGTCCGGCAGCACGCGGCGTACGTGCAGGCGCTGAAGGACCAGACCGTGTCCGGGACGGCGGCGGAGCTCGCCGGGCACGCCACGCGGTCGCACAACCTGCCCGAGGCGTTCGACGCGCGGGTCCGGGCCGGCGAGGAGGCCATCTCGGTCGCCGCGCCGCAGGAAGCGCTGAAGCACTACGAGCTCGCCCTGGAGCTGTTCCCGAACCGGGCGCCCGAGAGCACCGTCGACAAGATCTGGCTGATCGTGCAGACCGCGACCGCCGCGACCCTGTCCTCGCAGCACCTGCGGGCCGTGAAGCTCCTCCGCAAGGCGCTCGCCGAGCTGCCCCCGGACGCGCCGAAGCTGCAGCGCGCCCAGCTGCTTCTGCCGCTGGCCGACATCGCATTGATCATCGACCAGGACCAGGAAGCCAACGAGGCGATCTCGCAGGCGCTGAAGCTGGTCAACGACGAGCCGGCCAGCGTGTTCAAGGCGCACGTCGCCTCGCTCTACGCCCGGGTCTCCGACGCGTTGGGGCGGCCGATGGAGGCCGAGCGCTGGGCGCTGCGGGCGCTGGAGATCGCCCGTGAGGCCGGTCAGGAGTCCGCGATGGGCGACGCCGGGATCACCCTGGCCGTGCTGCGTCGGCGGGCCGGTGACCCGATCGGCGCCGTACGTCAACTGGAGGAGGCCGCCGTACGGGCGCAGTTGGCGGGCGACGCCGCGGCGGAGATCCGGAGCCGGTTCCTGCTCGGGTCGACGCACTACGAGCAGGGCGACCTGCAGAGCGCGAAGTCGGCGCTGGCCTTCGCGATGAAGCGGGCTGCCGAGCTCGGCCGGCAGTGGGCCGCGTACGGGTTCGACGCGCGGCGGTTGCTCGGGCTGACCCAGTTCATCCTCGGCGAGTGGGACGAGGCGGCCGCGACCGCCCGGACCGACTCGATGACGCCGAAGGCATCGGCGGCGGCGATGCGGTCGCTGGAGTTCTCCGTCCGGAGCGGACGCGGTGACACCTCGGTCGCGGAGGAGATGGAGGGGCTGCGCAAGTGGTGGGGGCTCGACGTGATGCTGCCGATCATCGGCATGCAGCCGGCCGTGGACGCCTACCGGCAGCTGGCCCAGTACGCCGAGGCGGAGAAGCTGATCGCCGACGTGTCCGCGCTGTTGGCTGACGTGTTCCAGACCGAGTGGTTCATGGCGCGGATCCGGTTCTCGACGCTCGGGTTGCAGGTGTTGTGCGATCGGGCCGTCGGTGAACCGTCCGCGGCGAAGGAGTTGGTGGCCAAGGGCGCGGCGCTGCTCGAGGCGGGGCATGCGACGGCCGAGAAGGGGCTGCCGCCCGGGCGGTTGATGGGCACCGAAGGCCTGGCGTGGCTGGCACGGCTGGAGGCGGAGTGGGAGCGGCTGCGGTGGCTGGCCGGCATCGACCCGCCGACGCCGGAGGAACACGTGTCGGTCTGGGAGCGGACGGTGGACGCGTTCGGGTACGGCTACACCTTCGAGCAGGCGTGGTCGCGGGTGCGGTTGTCCGCCGCGCTGCGGGCGGCCGGTCGGGTGGCCGAGGCGAACGAGCAGGCAGCGCTGGCCGCCGAGGTCGGGCGGGAACTGGGGTCGAAGCCGCTGCTCGACGAGATCGGCGGGGTGGAGTCCGGCGGCGGCGCGGGCAGCCTGACGTCGCGGGAGACCGAGGTGCTGGCGCTGTTGGCCGAGGGGCGGACCAACCGCCAGTTGGCGCGGGAGTTGTACATCAGCGAGAAGACGGTCAGCGTGCACGTCTCCAACATCCTGGCCAAGCTCGGCGTCCGCTCCCGGACGGAGGCCGCGGCGGTCGCCCGCCGCGACGGCCTGCTGGACTGATCGGCTGCCTGCGGGTCGCCTGGGGTCAGCCGTGGCCGCGGCTGGGACTCGCTTCCGGCTCGGTCCGGCGGTCCATCGAGCGGATCCGGGCGCGGGCGATCTCGTCACCGGAAGGACCTGATCGGCTACGCTCCGTCGGGCTGTCCGGCCGCGTGATGTCGTCGAACACGTGCTGCGCGTGCCGCATCCTGGTCACGGCCAGTATTACGACTCCGGCCGCGATCAGCGCGATCACCACCCAGAGTTGCCACGACATAGCCTCACCGCCCTGTACTTACCCCGTTCCCCCGCGTAATCACCATAGCTGCGGTCTCAGCGATTGGCGACCGCGCGTACGCATTCTGTTATAGCGGCCACTCCGACCCGTGACTTTCGTTGCGCAGCGCAATCACAAAGGGTGATTAGGCAACGACCTTGGCGAGCTGACGGTAACTACGGTCAGTCACCACGGGCGTGAGTCGTCCGCCTCGGAACAGGTACGTCGCCCGGCCGTCGACCGGTTCCCGGAACGCGATCACGTCATGGACTCCGTGCTCCGGCTCGGCCGCGATCAGCCGGGACTCGTCGAGCGCCACGAACCGGGTCCGTCGCGGCTCGGGCAGCAGCACCTTCGCCTCGTCGCTCGCGGCCTCGTCCAGCACCCAGAGCTCGCCGTCCTCGACCGAGACCGTGACGCGCAGCAGGACTCCGTCGTACCGGCCGGTGACGAGGTCCGGCGAGATCTCGACCGGCTCCGACGGCGGGACAGGCCGCTTCGGGAGCTCCACGCCGGTCGTCTCACGGAGCACGTGCCCGACGAGCTCGTCGTACAGGGCCGGGGTGTCGCCGCCGTTGGTGAGCAGCGCGACCGCGACGCCCTTGTCCGGGACCAGCCGGAAGTACGCGGACTGACCGATCGTGCCGCCGTCGTGGCCGTAGAGCGAGCCGTCGAAAATCACCCAGCCGAGTCCCCACTGCTCGGCCATCCCACCGATCCGCGGTACGTCGACCTGCGGCTCCCACAGGCTGTCGACGGCGGCCCGGTCGAGCAGCGTCGCATCCAGGTAGCCCCGGCCGAACGCGATCAGGTCGCGGGCGGACATCGCGAGCAACGACCCCGCCGGCGCCATCGCGTGCACGAGGCTCCACTGCGGAGCCGCCTGCAGCGGCGCCCCAGGCGTCGGCGAGATGTGCCCGAGCGCGACCCGGTGCAGCAGCGCCTCGTCCGGGATCGTCGCCACGTGCGTGAGCTCCAGCGGTGCGGCGATCTGCTCCCGCAGCAGCTCGTGGTACGGCTTTCCGCGCAGCACCTCCGCGATCCGGCCGAGGATGACGAACCCGGCGTTGTTGTACGAGAACCCGGCCCCGAGCGGGACCTCCTGAACGAGCCCGGGTACGACGTCGCGCACGTACAGCTCGACGCCGTCGTCGCCGCGCGACGTCGGCGTGAACGCGTCACCGGAGAACCCGCCGGTGTGGGTCAGCAGGTGCCGCGGCGTGACGGCGGCGGACGCGACCTCGTCGGCCAGCTTGAACTCCGGCAGGTAGTCGCGCACCGGCCGGTCGAGTTCGACTTTGCCCTCGGCAACCAGCTGCATGATCAGCGTGGTCGTCCACAGCTTGGTGATCGAGCCGACCTGGAAGATCGCGTCGGTGGTCGCCTCGACGCCGGTGTTCTGGTTGAGCACGCCGGCCGCCGCCTCGCTCACCACCCCGTCGGCGAGGACCGCGATCGATGCGGCCGGGACGTCGTACTTGCCGATCAGGCGGGCGAGATTCTCGTCGAGCCAGGTCTGCACGGACTCACTCCTTCGACAGGACGCGGATCAGGTTGGCGCCGAGGACCTTGCGGATAGTCGTCTCCGGCATCCCGCGGCGGAGCAGGGCCTCGGTGACCAGCGGCATCCCGGCCGGTCCTTCCAGGCCGGGCACGTACACCTCGGCGTCCAGGCCCTGGATGACCACCGGCCGGTCGCAGGCCGGGATCTTCTCCGCGAACACCTCGGCGACGAAGTCGCTGCCCAGTCCGACGTGGTCCTCGCCGGCGACGTCGACGACGTACTCGAGGTGGTCGGCCAGGTGCTCGACGGTCGGCTTCTCGGCGTCGGTGAGGAAGCCGGCGAAGAAGTTCACGCAGACGACGCCGCCGGTCGCGGCGACCCCGCGGAGCTGCTCGTCGGTCAGGTTGCGGTGGTGCTCGCGGAGGGCGAACGCGCTGGAGTGCGAGGCGACGACCGGCTTGGTCGCCAGCTCGAGGATGTGCTCCACCCCGCCACGGCCGACGTGCGAGACGTCGATCAGTACGCCGAGCTCCTCGAGCAGACCGACCGCCTCGACCCCGGCGTGGGTGAGCCGGCTGCCGGTGGCGTCCTCACCCGATCCGTCGCCGAGCGCGCTGCGGCCGAAGTGGGTGAACGAGACCATCCGCACGCCGAGCCGGTGCAGGGTCTGCAGCAGCTCGAGGTCGTTGTCGATCTGCGGGCAGCCTTCGAGCGCGAGCACCAGCGCGATCCGGTTGCCCCGGTTGGCGAGGTCGCCGGGCGCCGTACACAGGACGACCTCGTCAGCGTTCGCCTCGGCGACGCGGTGCGCGGCCTCGATCATCCGCAGCGTCTCGCGCAGCGCGCCTTCTGGCCGGAACTCGTCGTCGATGAACACCGGCAGCACCTGGACGTCGATCCCGCCCTCGCGCAACTGCGGGATCCACCGCTCCCGGAAGTACTCCGCCCACACTGCCTTCGGCCTCCGCGCCACCAGCATCAGCAGGTCGTTGTGCGCATCCGCCACCACCGCATCCCGGTGCAGGTCGGTCATCGATCCCCCTTCGCTCGGCGGACCCAGAGTAGCCTCGGGGCGGTGAGAGTTCTGACCGGTGAGGATGTCCGTCGGCTCGTCCCGATGAGGGTGGCGATCGACGCCGTACGGGATGCGTTCAGGGAGCTGGCGGCGGGGAACTTCGTGTTGCCGGCCCGGCAGATCTTCGGGGACGGGGCGGTGCTCGTGATGTCGGCGTACCACTCGCCGACCGGGACCGCGGTAGTGAAGAAGATCGGCATCGCGCTCGACCAGGTGCCGGCGATCCGCGCGACCTTGATCTGGACCGGCGGTGGCGACCAGCTCGTGGCCGACGGCACGTCGATCACGACCTTGCGGACGGGCGCCGTCGTCGGGGTCGCCACCGATCTGCTCGCGCCGGCTGACGCGTCCCGGCTCACGCTGATCGGGACGGGCGCTCAGGCTCCGGATCAGGTCCGCGCGGTTCTCGCCGTACGGCGGATTGCCGCAGTGACCGTCACCGGACGCTCGGCGGATCGGGCCGCGGCGCTGAGTACGGCGCTGGCCGACGAGTTCCCGGACGTGAAGTTCACGCCCAGCACGTCGATCGACGACGCGCTCGCCGACGCGGACATCGTCTGCTGCGCCACCTCGTCGTCGACCCCGCTGTTCGCCGCCGACGCGCTGCCGGACCGCGTCCACGTGAACGCGATCGGCGCCTTCCGCCCCACCATGCGCGAACTCCCCCGCGACCTGCTCGCCGACGCTTCGATCGTCATGGTCGACCAACGCGAGGCCGCCCTGGAAGAGTCCGGCGAAATCATCGACGCCATCACCTCAGGCACCATCACCGACCTCGTAGAACTGGGCCCCGCCCTCTCACAAACGCTGAACCCCACCGGCCGCACAGTCTTCAAGTCCGTCGGCATCGGCCCCCAGGACTGGGCCATCGCCGCCGCCCTCGCCCGGGCCTAATCCCGAGGCACTAAGTCCAGCGGAGGACGCCCTTGCGGTAGGCGTAGAGGAGGCCGACGGCGACGAAGGCGAGGAAGATGAACATCTCGACGAGGGTCGCGAAGCCGAGGGTGGCGAACACGGTCGCCCAGGGGAACAGGTAGATCGCGTCGACGGCGAAGATCACGTAGAGGTACGCGAACAGGTAGTACCGGATGTGGACCTGCGCCCAGCCCTCGCCGACCGGGTCGACACCGGACTCGTACGTCTTGAGCTTGCCCTCGGTCGGGTAGGTGACGGTGAGCGCCTTGTTCAGCGCGAACGCGCCGATCAGCCCGGCGAGGCCGAGGACGACGACCGCCGCGATGACGCCATAGCTCTCCGACACGGACCTCAGCTTAGTTCGTGCCCTAGTTCGTACACAGCATGATCGAGTCGATTGCGACGTACGGGCCGTAGCCGGACGCCACGTCCGCGACCTGCAGCCGCAGCCGGGTGACGCCGAGGATCTTGTAGTTGAGCCACGTCTCGGTCTCCTGCTTCTGCAGCACCGAGGTCATCGCCGTGGTCCAGTTGTGCAGCGACGTCCGCACGGTCCCGTCGGTCAGGTTGCCGAGCCAGTTGCGCACGTAACTGCAGCCGGTCGAGTTGACGTCGCCCCAGACGTACCCGCCCTTGTCGGCCATCAGGTCCGCCTCGGCCCGGCGAGGCCCCTCGTTCGGCGGGACGACGTTGAACTGCGGGCTCCGGGCACCGCCCGCCGCGAGCAGGCCCTTCTTGAAGATCCCGCGCCAGACGTAGTGCTTGAAGCTGATCATCGGCGAGATCGCGGTCGCGTACGGCGCCTGCGGCCCGACCGCGATCCGGTAGGTCCGCACCGATCCCGGCTGCACGGTCTTGATCGTCACGCTGGTCCCGGTCGAGTACCCGTGCGCGATCTCCTGCCAGCGGCGCTCGGACGGGATCCACTGGTGCAGCGGCACCCGGGTCCCCGCCTTCGGCGCCGGCGAGAGCGTGCCGATCACCGTGATCACGCCCTTGGTCGCGTCGGTGGTCCGGATGCTGTAGATCTTCACCGTCCGGGTCGAGGCCTTGACCGAAGCCGGTGCTGCTGCCGCTGTCGCCGTACTGCCCAGACTCAGCGCACTGTCGGCCGGCGCCACCGGAGCGGCGCATCCGGTGAGCGCGAGGGCCAACAGTCCGACAACGACTCGCACAGGGCGACGGCCCATGGGGAACTCCAACTCGGCTGGATCACAACTTGATGACGACACCCTGCCGGTTCTCACTTCGGATCGCAAGCGAGTCGCTGCGGAGTGTGACACTGGAGGGTTTCGCCGTACCGGACGAGACCGGGCCGGTAACACCACGTCCCAGGCTGTGGACCACCGGGGCTTCCGCATGGTTCTGTTCTAAGGGCGAACTAATATTGGGGTTATCGCCCTGACTGGGGGGATCGACCTGTCGTCCACGAAACGGCCGGCCGACCCAAGCTTCGACTTGGAGATGAACAGAACAGTGACCATCGAGGTCAAGCAGCTCGACCGCGTGGTGATCCGCTTCGCCGGCGACTCCGGCGACGGGATGCAGCTCACGGGGGACAGGTTCACAGCGGAAACGGCATCGTTCGGCAATGACCTGTCGACATTGCCCAACTTCCCAGCAGAGATCCGGGCACCAGCCGGAACCCTGCCTGGGGTGTCGTCGTTCCAGCTGCACTTCGCCGACCACGACATCCTGACGCCGGGTGATGCGCCCGATGTGCTGATCGCGATGAACCCCGCCGCGCTCAAGGCGAACCTGCGCGACGTGCCGCGCGGCGCCACCCTGATCATCGACACCGCCGACTTCACCGCCCGCAACCTGAAGCGGATCGGGTACGACGAGAACCCGCTGGAGACCGGCGAGCTCGAGGCGTACCACGTGGTCCCGCTGAACCTGACCGGCATGACGGTCGAGTCGGTCAAGGAGTTCGGGCTGACCCGCAAGGACGCGTCCCGGGCGAAGAACATGTACGCCCTCGGCCTGGTGTCCTGGCTGTTCCAGCGGCCGGTCGAGTCGACGATCACGTTCCTGGAGACCAAGTTCGCCTCCAAGCCGGCCATCCGCGACGCGAACATCGCGGCGTTCCGGGCCGGCTACAACTTCGGCGAGACCGCCGAGGAGTTCTCGGTCCGGTACGAGGTGAAGCCGGCCAGCATGGCGACCGGCACCTACCGGAACATCTCCGGCAACCTGGCGCTGGCGTACGGCCTGGTGGCGGGCGCCCAGCGGGCCGGCCTGCCGCTGGTCCTCGGCGCGTACCCGATCACCCCGGCCTCCGACGTGCTGCACGAGCTGTCGAAGCTCAAGCGGTTCAACGTCACCACGATCCAGGCCGAGGACGAGATCGCCGGTGTCGGTGCCGCGCTCGGCGCCTCCTTCGGCGGTGCGCTCGGCGTCACCACGTCGTCCGGTCCCGGTATCAGCCTCAAGTCGGAGACGATCGGCCTCGGCGTGATGCTCGAGCTGCCCCTGGTGGTCTGCGACATTCAGCGCGCCGGCCCTTCGACCGGCATGCCGACCAAGACCGAGCAGGCCGACCTGCTGCAGACCATGTTCGGCCGCAACGGCGAGGCGCCGCTGCCGGTGCTGGCGGCCCAGTCCCCCGCGGACTGCTTCGCGATCGCGATCGAGGCCACCCGGATCGCGGTCACCTACCGGACGCCGGTGATCGTGCTGTCCGACGGGTACCTGGCCAACGGTTCCGAGCCGTGGCAGATCCCGGTGATCGAGGACCTGCCGACGATCGACCCGAACTTCACGCTCGAGCCGAACGCGACCGACGACATGGGCCAGCCGTCGTACCTCCCCTACCTGCGTGACCCGGAGACCCTGGCCCGCGCCTGGGCGATTCCGGGGACGGCGGGCCTGGACCACCGGATCGGCGGTCTGGAGAAGGAGGACAAGACCGGCAACATCTCCTACGACCCGGCCAACCACGACCTGATGATCCGCACCCGGCAGGCGAAGGTGGACGGGATCACCGTCCCGCCGCTCGAGGTCGACGACCCGGACGGCGCCGCGAAGGTCCTCGTCCTCGGGTGGGGCAGCACCTACGGGCCGATCGGCGCCGGCTGCCGCCGGGTCCGCAAGGTCGGCGGCAAGGTGGCGCAGGCCCACCTGCGGCACCTGAACCCGTTCCCGGCGAACCTGGGCGAGGTGCTGAAGTCCTACGACAAGGTGCTCGTGCCCGAGATGAACCTCGGCCAACTGGCGATGCTGCTGCGCGCCAAGTACCTGGTCGATGTGGTCTCGTACGCGCAGGTCCGGGGCATGCCGCTCGGCGCCGCGGAGCTGGCCGAGGTGATCGGCAACCTGGTCGAGGAGGCCGAGGGCATCGACGACGACGCCCGGCACATGGGTGAGGCCGCGGCCGCCCTGACCCACGGCGAAGCGCTGCACAACGAGTCGAACGGCCGTCCCAACGGCCAACTGCACCACCAGGAGGGAGCACGATGAGCACGGTCGAGCTCGGCATGCCGAGCCTGCCGAACGGTCTGCACGGCGTCCCCGCCGCGACCGAGCCGCAGAACCGCAAGGAGTACGTGTCGGACCAGGAGGTCCGGTGGTGCCCCGGTTGCGGTGACTACGCCGTACTCGCCGCTTTCCAGGGGTTCCTGCCGGAACTCGGGATCAAGCGGGAGAACGTGGCGATGGTCTCCGGTATCGGCTGCTCGTCGCGGTTCCCGTACTACCTGTCGACATACGGCATGCACTCCATCCACGGACGCGCGCCGGCGATCGCGACCGGTCTCGCGACGGCGCGGCCCGACCTGAGCGTCTGGGTGGTGACCGGTGACGGCGACGCGCTGTCGATCGGCGGCAACCACCTGATCCACACGCTCCGGCGGAACGTGAACCTGAAGATCCTGCTGTTCAACAACCGGATCTACGGCCTCACCAAGGGCCAGTACTCGCCGACCTCGGAGCCGGGCAAGGTGACCAAGTCGACCCCGATGGGCTCGGTCGACAACCCGTTCAACCCGGTCTCGCTGGCACTCGGCGCGGAGGCGACGTTCGTGGCGCGCACGGTCGACTCCGACCGCAAGCACCTGACCTCGGTACTGCGCGAAGCCGCGGAGCACCGGGGGACGGCGTTCGTGGAGATCTACCAGAACTGCCCGATCTTCAACGACAACGCGTTCGAGGCGTTCAAGGACCCGGAGACCCGCGACGACGCGATCATCCCGCTCGTCCACGGCGAACCCATCCGCTTCGGCAAGGACGGCCGCCTCGGCGTCGTCCGCGACGGCTTCGCCTCCCTCGCCGTACGCGAGGTCGCGGACCTCCCCGGCGGCGAGTCCGACCTGGTCGTCCACGACGCCCACACCGACGACCCGGCGTACGCCTTCGCCCTCTCCCGCCTCACCGACGCCGGCGTCCTGCACCGGGCCCCCATCGGCGTCTTCCGCAAGGTAGACCGGCCCGCGTACGACGACATGGTCCGCCAGCAAATCACCACCGCCCAGGAGGCCCAAGGCACCGGCGACCTCCAGGCACTAGTCACCGGCTCCGACACCTGGACCGTCGCCTAGAAGTTTCCCCACGCGGGCGCTGTTCGACCACCGCACGTGGTCGACGCGCGGGGGGTATGTCAGCCGAGGTCAGCGCGGTCGCTCCGCGACTAGGACGGTCCCCCGGTGGGGTCCCCGGGGGTGCCGTGGTCTGTCTGGTTCTCCGCCGTCGGGTGCTCGGCTGAGCGTGACAGCATGTTCGGTAGTGATGCGGAGGAGGCCTGGGGCCTGACGCTGCGCACGACGTATCTCACCAGCCTCATGTCTCTCGCGGTGACATCTTCGCCGCCGTTTCCAATCATGCGACCGAGATCCTTCACCAGCGCGCCGAGCAACGCTCCAGTCTCGTCACCCGACGCGGCGCCCGAGAACTGCTCCTCAACCGCAGACACCAGGCAGAGACTGGCAAGCGAATCGCCGCCCATGTACAGAACAGGCTGGCGCAGGGTGGGTAGCTCCCGCAGCAACTCGGGCCAGTCGCTGACCGCGAGGGCGAGCGCGACCGAGTCCACAGCAGCTTCGGAGACCAGCTCCAAGTACAGCTCGACAACGCTGCGGACGAAGGCGTACGGCAGCCGACGGGCACGGAGGAGCAGGCAGATCTGAGTTGCCACGGCGGTCCGTTCGCCCGCCGTCAGGTCACCGGGTGGCCCGAACGGAAGGTCGACCGGTTCGCCCAGTCCGACGGTGACCGGGATGAACCAGGAAATTGTGGACAGCGGCCAGTCGGCCTCTGCGGAGAGGTATCCGACCTTGTCGTAGAGCGCCGCGCCGAGGCGTACCCTCGCCGCCCCGTCGGGGTCTCGGGCGAGCTGAGCCCGGTGCAGATCCGCCAGCGCTGCGTGCAGGACGCCATGTCCGTCGGAGATGAAGAGACGGTGGCCTTCCCACTCGAGGCTGGACAGCATTGCCTGCCAGCCGTCGACGTCGAGCCCTGCCTGCCAAAGGTTGACCATGGATCGCCAGGCATCCAGTTCCCGGGCGGGGAACCGGGCGCTTCCGTCCGGATCGTCCTCGATTGCGATGGCGGCCATGATCAGGTTGGCCGAGTATGCGGCCAACTCCCGGACGCGGTCTCGGTCGGTCGGGCGGTATTCGGCGTACTTGCCAGAAGTGAAGCGACTGCGGTACCCGCGCAGGATCCGCTCGAGGATCGCGAGAATCTCCCTGCGCGTATGGTCCGGCAAGAGGCTCGCCAACTCGGCCAAGAACGTCAAGGACGTCAGTCGGACCGCCAACGGCTGATGGGACAGCAGAGCAAAGAGCAGGTCGTCCTCGGGCTCGCGCGAACGTCTGGCGGCTGACGAGGTCGCGGCGACGTCTGCGAGTACGTCGAGGATGTACCTGGCCACCAGGTATTCGCCGAAGGTCGCGTGCAAGAACTCGTAAGTCCGCTCACCCTGCGGACGCCGCGCGGTCCCGGCATCCGACTTGGCACGACCAGCGGAACCCAGCACGATCGCCTCGGAAGCGTGGATGAAGAAGAACTCCGCCAACAGCCGCTTTCCGAGCTCGCCGGCGACGCTCCGATCAGCGGGTCGGCCGAGCAGCGCCCCCAGGTCATCGCTCAGTTCTGTCTCGCTGACGTACTGGGTGCCGCGATTGAACATCGCCATCGCAGCGACAGCCAGCCGCTCGACCTGCTGGTCGACGAGCTCGTCGAAGGTTCCTGACGCCGGGTTGACGGCAGGATCCTTCAGTACCTCGCGGCGCGCGAAGTTCTCGATGATCCGCTGGTAGAGCTCCGCGGTCACCGTGTTCTCGTCGAGCTTCGGCGAGTTCGGATCGGACAGGTAGATCGCCAGCATCAACAACAGCAGGGGCTGCTTCGCGAGCTCCGGCTGGAGATCCGCTTCGACCACCGTCACTGCCCGGAGCTCGGTGCGCGTGATCTGGACCTGATTGACTTCCCGCCAGGTCTCGAGCCAGCTGGCGACCTGGTCGGAGTCGAAGCCCTCGAGCTTGACGATCGCACAACCGTCAGGGATCTCCACCCGGTCGGCCACCACCGTCCTGGACGTGATGATCACCACCACCGGTCGTTCCTGATCGGCCTCGATCTGCTGGAATCGGGCGACATCCTGGAGATAGCCGGTGCGGTCCGCGTTCGACGCCTGCAGCAGTTCGTCCAGTCCGTCCAGCAGGACGACCCGGGTCGTGTTCGCACACTGGTCGGCCAGTCGGGACCACTCGACGCGCCGATTGGTGGCCAGGTCCAGGCCCTCCTGGATCTGGTCCAGCACCGGCGAGTTCGCGTTGACCCCTCGAAGAGACACCCGCACGGTCGAGTAGTCGTTCGACGGCAGCCGAGCCGCCAGCACCTTGGTGAGCATCGATTTTCCGGCACCGGGATGACCGAGCAACAGCATGGGCAACCGGGTCGAGCCGGCGGCCAGAACATGACTTGCCAGCATCATCTCCAGGTCGTCCCGGACCGGCTGCCCGGCCCACCACCGTTCCTCGGCTGGTCTGACCGTCGGGCTCATCGACGCGACTCGGTACCTCGGCGTGATGAAGGCGCGGCCGATGGTCGGAAACGTCAGCGGCAGGTCCGACTGCAGGGAGCCGCTGGGAACCACAGACTGGTCGAGGTCACCGCGGTGCGCTCGCGCCAGCACAAGGCGCAGGTCTTGCTCGGTCCGAGGGTTGCCGGGCAACGATGCCAGCAACGCTTCGACGCGACTCAGCGCGCCGCGCTGGACGGTGAGCATGTCCCTCAGCCCGGCATCCAGGACACGCACCGACTCACGAGTCGCGGCGTGCTCGTGCAGCGATGCCCAGATCTGGAACTCGGTCACTGTCGAGGCCAACTCGATGAACTGGGCTTCGTAGCGTCGCCGCGCGATCCTGGCGACCGGCAGCAAATCCCGCTGCATCCTCTGCCAGGCGACCAGGCCGGAGAGGAACACCTCCGTTCGGCGAACGAGACCGCCTGCCCATTCCTCGATCTCCGCAAGGTTCTCGACATACCCCCGGGCGGCAGATGGAGCCGGCACCTCGGCCTCGTAGAGGTCGCTGATCACGTCATGCCGGACCGAGCGCGCACGTCCGTCGAGGAGCCTGAGCTTCTCCCCATCGGTGATCATCAGGGCCTTGAGGTTCTTCCGCCCGACGTGAGCCTCGAGCGCGTCGAAGAACGAGCTCACCGCGATCACCGTGTGCGCGGCATGGACCAACTGGATCCGATCGCGTCCCGCCGTACCGTCGAGCCGCTCGGACAGGTTCGCCCGGACCTGCCGGAGCAGGCCGAGTGCCTCACTCTTCTGATCGATCCATCCCCACAGCGGTGCGAGCAGCGCGAGCGGAGAGTTGACGACCGCCGCAACGCCCACGCCACCTGCAGCGAGCAGGGCGCCGCCCAGGATCTTGTCGATGGCACCCACGTACTTCGGTTCGTACTGCCCGAGAAGGCGTAGCGCTCCTTCGAAGGTCAGACTGGGATCTCGTCGCAAGTGCCCCCCTTTCGAACAGCGAATACTACGAGGGCGCCGACGGCGCACGCCAGAACCCGCGTGCTGCCTGTCGGTCACGCAAGCAACCCGCTCGTGGCCGGTGTTGGCGCGGAACGTATCTGAAATGGTTATTACCGAGCAATGGCAGGCTAGCTTGGCTGGGTGGATCAGCGTGTGGTGCTGGTGGTGGGGTACGACGGTGTCGAGCTGCTCGACATCGCCTGTGTGACGTCGTGTCTGGACATCGCCAACCGGATCGGCGCGAGTCCGCCGTACCAGGCCGTGCTGCTGACACTGGGCGGTCAGGCGGTCGCGTGCGACTCGGGGCTGCGGCTGCAGGCCGACGCGGCGCTCGAGCGGTTCAAGGAACCCTTCGACACGTTGCTCGTGTCCGGCGGGCTCGGGCACGAGAAGGCCGCCGCGGATCGCCGACTGGTCGGCCACGTACGGCGCCTCGCCGCACTGGCCCGTCGCGTGTCGTCCGCATGCACCGGCGCGACCGTGCTGGCCGAAGCCGGTCTGCTGACCGGGCGACGGGCGACGACGCACTGGATGTACGCCGACCAACTCGCCGCGAACTACCCGGAGGTCCAGGTCGACGCCGACCCGATCTACGTCCGGGACGGGCATGTCGCGACGTCCGGCGGAGTCACGAGTGCGCTCGACCTGACGCTGGCGTTCATCGAGGAGGACCACGGCGAGGCGCTGGCCCGTGGGGTCGCGATGGGCACGGTCGCGTACCTCCAGCGACCGGGCGGGCAGTCGCAGATGAGCATGTTCGTCGCGACCCGGCTGAGCGGTGACCTGCTGGTACGGCGGATCCGGGACCACATCGTCAGCCACCTCGGCACCGACCTGAGTACGCCGGCGCTGGCGCGGTTCGCCGGAGTCAGCGAGCGGCACCTGTCACGGTTGTTCCTGACCCATGTGGAGAAGACGCCGGAGCAGTACGTGCGCGGCGTCCGGACCGAGGCCGCCGCGCAGCTCGTGGTGTCGGCCGAGCTTCCGCTCGCTGCGGTCGCGCGGCAATGCGGGTTCGGGTCGACCGAGTCGTTGCGCCAGGCGTTCCTCGACCGGTACGGCGTACCTCCGTCGACGTACCGGCGGGAGCGGGCCGGCTGACCGCAGGATTCCGGCCCGTTTCCGCAGGGATCCGGACCTGATCGGCGCGGTCCGGGCCGCTTGACCGGCGGTGTTCCGGAGGATCGGCCCATGACGAACAGGGGGTTGGCGGCCAGGTGGCCGACCGCGCTGGCCTTGGTCACCATCGCCGGCGCACTCGGGCTGATCATCATCACGGATCGGGAGGCGGAGTTCTTCGGGCCGGCGGTCGCGACCATGGCCGGGATCTACCTGTTCGCGTACGCGATCGGCCGTCCGTGGACCGCCTGGGTCGCGTTCGCCGTACTGAGTGTGGTGGCGTCGATCTTCCACACCCTCTATGCCGTGGACGTGTGGGGAGTCGCCCCCGGTGTCGGCATGTCGGTCGTGCTGGGCGTGCTGTGGGTGTGGGCGATCATACGGCGCCGCTACACCGAGCCGACCTTCACGCTGGAGACTGCCGGCATGCTCTTCTTCGGCGCGATGACGATCCTCACAGTCGCCACCGGCTCGGTCGCCCTGGCCGGCCTCGGCTGGCTGTGCCACGGCGCCTGGGACGCCTACCACTTCCGCATCGACAAGGTCGTCAACCGTTCCTGGTCCGAGTACTGCGGCATCATCGACGTCGCCGTAGGCACCTCCCTCCTCGTCGTCGCCGCCACCCAATGACCGACACCGAGGAACGCAACCTCAAGACAGCGGCCGGTCCCCGAACTCGGTGAGCGGCGGGAGACCCCGCGCGATCGCCGCCCGCAACCGATCCCAGCCGACAGCACCGAACGGCTCCATCGCATCGGTGAACTGCTGCAACAGATTCAGAGCCGCTCGTACGGCGACCTCGCGCTCGACGTCATCGATGAGCCCGGCACGGTGAGCCTCAGCGAGGTCGTCCCAGTCCCGGACACCCACGGTTCCGCTCGGCCGGCGGAACGGGTCGAGTTCGAGGTCGACGTACACCCACTCGTTGTCGATCAGCGTCGGCGGCGTGCTCACGTCCGCGACCAGCCGCCCGCTGTCCAGCCAGGTCGCGAACCACCAGCCGTCCGGTGGGACGAGATGGAGCGCGTGTTGCCCCGGGCCCCCCGGTCTCGTCTCTGCCACCTCGCAGAAGGTGCCGTCGTCGCCGCGGTGGGGCGTGTGTTGCGGGGTGAAAAACCAGGTGCCGTGCTCGTCGGTCTCCAGCTCGTACGTCGGCCAGAGTCCTGAGCCCGCGGGGCGTTTGCGCTTTCGGATGAAGGTCACAGCAGTTCGCTCACGGTGTGGATGAGGAGGCCGACCAGGGCGCCTACGACGGTGCCGTTGATGCGGATGAACTGGAGGTCGCGGCCGACGTGGAGCTCGATGCGGGCGGCGGCTTCGCGGCCGTCCCAGCGTTCGATGGTGTCGGAGATGACCGAGACGATCTCGCTGCCGTAGGTGCGGATCACGTACCCGACCGCCTCGGCCGCTCGGGCATCCACCTTCGCCCGCAG
Organism: Kribbella sp. NPDC050124; assembly: GCF_044460355.1. NCBI lineage: Bacteria > Bacillati > Actinomycetota > Actinomycetes > Propionibacteriales > Kribbellaceae > Kribbella > Kribbella sp. NPDC050124. The sequence goes on along the minus strand of NZ_JBITJU010000004.1, from coordinate 107,607 downwards.
CGCCTCGTCGTCCTGAAGCCGCTTCCCGAGATCCTGCAAAGCCTTGGTCCCGCGCACCCGCAACGTGCTCGCGGGGTCCGCGATCGAATCGATGAGAGCAGTCCGTACGGCGTCCCACACAGCCGTGAGGCTGGACCCCATGTCAGGATGGGTCAGCATCCGCGCCTTGAACGCCTCGAAGCGGCCCATCACCTCCGGGTCGTGCTGCAGGTCGTCGGCGAGCTGGCCGAGCAGCCGGTCGATCGCCTTGCGGGCCGCATGCGACTGGTCGTCTCGTACGTCGGCCAGCCAAGCCAGCGCCTCGCGGTGAATCCGGTCGATCACCAGCCGGTCGACCCAATGCGGCGACCAGCGCGGCGCCCGCGGACCGACCACCTCGGCCAGCAACTCCCGGTTGTCGCGCAGCCAGTCGTGTGCCTCGACCATCAGCAGGTCGAACAGCGCGTGGTGCGCGCCGTCGTCGACGACCGACTCCAGGAAGTGGCCGGCGATCGGGCTCAGCGGCTCCTTCACGAACCGCGGCAGCAGCGACCCGCGCACGAACGCGGTCACGTCCTCGTCGCCGAGCCTCGGCAGCGCCGCGCCGATCGTCCGCGCCCCCTCAGCCACGATCCGCTCCGCATGGTTGCCGGAGGCAAGCCACTCACCGGCCCGGCGGCTCACCTCGGCGGTGCGCATCTTCTCCGCCACCACTTCCTCGGACAGGAAGTTCTCGGTGACGAACTGCTCGAGGCTCTCGGCCAGGCTGTCCTTGCGGGTCGGCACGATCGCGGTGTGCGGGATCGGCAGCCCGAGCGGCCGGCGGAACAACGCGGTGACCGCGAACCAGTCCGCCAGCGCACCCACCATCGCCGCCTCGGCCGCCGCGTTCAGGTACCCCCAGCCGCCGTCGCGGTGCAGCGTGACCACGTAGATCACCGCGGCCAGCAGCAGCAACGACAACGCCACCGACCGCATCTGCCGCAGTCCGCGCCGCCGTACCTCGTCGGCCGCACTCAACGCCAAGGTCGCCATACCCCGATTCAACCAAGTCGCTGGTGATCACGGCCTCAGGCGAGTCCCTCGGCGATCCATGAAACCCGAGATCAGGGCGAGAGCGAGGCCGGCCAGGGCGAGGGCTGCGCCGAGGCGGCTGGGCCACTCGTAGCCGTAGCCGGCGGCCAGTACGACGCTGCCGAGCCAGGCACCGAGCGCGTTCGCGACGTTCAGGGTCGAGTGGTTGAGTGAGGCGGCCAGCGACTGTCCTTCGTGGGCGACGTCCATCAGCCGGGTCTGCAGCGCGGGGACCAGAATGCTCGCCGAGAAACCCATCGCGAACACCCCGGCGAGCGCGCCCGGCTTGGTCTGCGCGAGCCAGCCGAACGTGCCGAGCACGACCATGATCGCGATCAGGCCGCCGTACAGGCTCGCCATCAGCGCCCGGTCGGCCAGCCGTCCGCCGACGACGGTGCCGCACGTCATGCCCACGCCGTACACGGCCAGCACGATGGTGACCGCGGCCTCGGAGAAACCGGCCAGTTCCGTCATCGTCGGGGTGATGTAGGAGTACGTCGCGAACATGCCGCCGAACCCGACCATGCCGACCAGCAACGCCATCCACACCTGCGGGCGGGACAGCGTGCTCAGCTCGCTGCGGATGTTGACGTCACTGCCGACCGGTTGCGGCGCCACCCAGAACCACACCGCCACCAACGTGAGCAACCCGAGAACGCCGACCGCCAGAAACGGCGCCTGCCAGCCGAGCTTCTGCCCCATCAGCGTGGTCACCGGCACGCCGATGATGTTCGACACCGGCAGCCCGACCATGGTCATCGAGACCGCCCAGGCGCGCCGGGTGGGCACCAGCGAGGCGCCGACCACCGCGCCGATCCCGAAGAACGCGCCGTGCGGCACACCGGTCAGGAACCGCGCGGCCATCAGGAACTCGTAGCTGGAGGCAACCGCCGACAGCACGTTGCCGACCACGAAGACCGCCATCAGCCCGAGCAGCAACCGCTTCCGCCCGGTCCGCGCGCCCAGCGCCGCGATCACCGGCGCGCCGACGACGACCCCCAGCGCGTACGCCGAGATGACGTGACCGGCCGTCGGGATCGAGATGTTCACCCCGTCGGCGATCTGCGGCAACAGGCCCATGGTGACGAACTCGGTCGTCCCGATCGCGAACCCACCGGTCGCCAGCGCGAACAACGCCAGTCCGACATTCCGTGAAGTGGTCCGGGTGTCAGGGGTCACTGGAGCTGTCACACCTGATTGTCGCATGTGGTGCGGACCGCCCGGCCATGCAAGGATCCGGCATGGGCAACTTCGGAGACCACCAGTTGGGCATCTACCTGCAGGGCATGCTGCAAGGCATCACGCCGGAGATCACCACCGACCTGGCTCGGCTGGAGTCCCAGGCCGCCGGGAAGCTGTCCGCCGAGGCGATGGGGTACATCGTGCCAAGCGCGGGCAGCGGAGCGACTGCGCGGGCGAACCAGGCCGCGTTCGACCGCTGGCGGCTGGTGCCGCGGATGCTCCGTGGCAGCACCGAGCGCGACCTGTCCTGCACCATCCTCGGTACGTCGATGCCGGCGCCGGTGCTGATCGCGCCGATCGGCGTCCAGACGCTCGCCCACCCGGACGGCGAGCTCGCGACCGCCCGGGCGGCCGACGCACTCGGGCTGACCTACACGCACTCGACCCAGGCGAGTCACGCATTCGAGCAGATCGAGGCCAGCAGCAAGTGGTACCAGCTCTACTGGCCGACCGATCGCGACGTCTGCCTCAGCTTCCTGCAACGTGCAAAGGCCAGCGGGTACGGCGTACTCGTCGTCACCCTGGACACCGGGACCCTCGGCTGGCGTCCCGCCGACCTCGACCGCGGGTTCCTGCCCTTCCTCAAGGGTGAAGGGCTGGCGAACTACTTCAGCGACCCGGCGTTCCAGGCCAAGCTGGTCAAGCCGGTCGCCGAGGACCCGGCCGCGGCGGTCATGCACTGGGCCCAGATGTTCCCGAACGTCGGCCTGAGCTGGGACGAACTGTCGTTCCTGCGGGACAACTGGGACGGCCCGATCGTGCTGAAGGGCATTACCGCGGTCGAAGATGCCAAGCTCGCAGCCGAGAACGGTGTCGACGGCATCGTGGTGTCGAACCACGGTGGTCGCCAGGTCGACGGCGCGGTCGCCTCGCTCGACGCGCTGCCGGCGATCGCCGAAGCGGTGGGCGAGCAGTTGACCGTCCTGTTCGACTCAGGTGTCCGCACCGGCGCCGACGCAGCGAAGGCGCTCGCCCTCGGCGCGAAGGCGGTGCTGCTCGGACGGCCGCTGCTGTACGGGCTGGCGCTGGCCGGGCAGGCGGGTGTGGAACACGTCCTGCGGTGCTTCCTGGCCGAGCTCGACCTCACGCTGGCGCTGTCCGGCTACGCGAACCACCGCGAGCTCAACCGCGACTCCCTGGTCCGGGCATGAAGGCCGTCGTCTTCGACCTCGACAACACGCTCTTCGACCACACCGCGTCCGCCACGGCGGCGATCCACGGCTGGGTTCCCGAACTCGGCGGCACACCGTCGGACGAGCTGGTCGCGCAGTGGTTCGTCGTCGAGGAACGCAACTTCAACCAGTGGCTGAGCGGGGCCGTCACCCATCAAGGTCAGCGTCGCGGCCGGATGCGCGACTTCCTGCCGCTGGTCGGGCATCCGGTCCCGGCGCTCGACGACGAGCTGGACCTGATCTTCACCGGGTTCCTGCGTCACTACCAGGCGAGCTGGGCCGCCTACCCGGATGCCAAGCCCGCGCTGGAGGTTGCCCGCAGCAACGGCTTCCGGATCGGGGTGCTGACGAACGGGAGTACGACGCAGCAGAATGCCAAGCTGGCCGCGATCGGGTTGACCGACCTCATCGACGTCGTCTGCACCTCGGAAAGCCTCGGTGTCAGCAAGCCCGATCCCCAGGCCTACCTCATGACCTGCGAGGCGCTGGGCGTCGACCCGGCCGACACCGTGATGATCGGCGACAACCTCGAGCTCGACGTACTGGCGGCCCGTCAGGCGGGGCTGACCGCGCACCACCTGGACCGGGCCGCCGGGATCTCATTGCTCGACCTGCTCAGACTCCGCAGTTAGGCGCGTCCCACACGTTGCTCGTCCGGATGTCGACGTGCGTGTGGTCGTTGTGACCCGGGTAGCCCGGGCCGAAGATGCCGCCGAAGCCGTGGTTGCGGGCCTGCCTGGCCAGCGTGCACAGGGAGTGCGAACCGACCAGATCGGCCGCCCGCCCGTACAGGTGCTGACTGTTGCTCGCGCCACCGACCGCGTTGTTGCACGCGATGCTGCGGAACCCGCTGGTGACGTTCAGCGGTGCGTCGCCGAGCGCGTGCCGCATCGCTTCCAGTTGCCACATGGTCTGCAACGCATTGGCCTTGGTCGCCGCCTCGCTCAGCGGCCCGCCGTCGAATCCGGACCCACCGCAGCCGTCGTCCAGCTCGGAGTAGGTGAAGTGGATCGGTGTGCAGTCGTCGTCCTGCAACGAGTAGATCTTGCTGAACGTTGCCGGCCCGGCGATCCCGTCCGCACCCAGCCCGTACGCCGACTGGAACCGCTGCACAGCCGCCTTCGTGGCCGGCCCGAAAGCACCGTCCGTCGCCAGATGGCCGCCGTACCCGGGCCAGCCGGCCACCCGGATCTGCAGCTGTCGCACGTCTTCACCACTCATCCCCTGCGACAACGTGCGACCCCACGTGTAGCAACCGTCCGCATGGGCCTTGGTGGCAGTCACCACTTGGGTGGTGACCGTCGCGGCCAGCATCGCCGCGAACAACATCAGGATCGCCGCAATGCGCGGCAGGGGTTTGCTGAAGAGTCGGGACATCGGACACCTCCGGGGCGGTGAAGGAACCTGTCCGGCCCAGCATTACGGCACAATCCACCCCTTGACCACCCCTCAGCAAAACTTTCTGACAACCCCAGGCAACCAATCGTGGTGACCACCCGGTCGAGCAGGATGTGAGCATCGAGGACGGCACGTTGGTCGCCGGGGAGACGGGGGTGGCGGTGCGGGCTGCGGACACCTTCGACGCGTTCGTCGCGGCCCGGACCCGGGCACTAAGGGTCGGGGTGTACGACGCGCGCTGATCAGATCCAGGAGTGCAGGTCCGCTGCGTCCTTGGTCAGGCGGTCCGGGGAGTCGTCGGCGACGAACTCCAGCAAGGCGTTGATCTCCCGGTCCTCGGCGGCGAGACGATTGAGGACAGGGCGCCACAGCGACTCGCGGCCAGACAAGGGGAGGCGATTGTTGGACGGCCACCAGGAGAAGACGTGCACGGTGGTCAGCCACGGCATGAGCGCCTCGAGTTGCCCGAGGCACTCGGCGTCGGACAGGTCGACCGGCGGCTGCCAGTAGGTCTTCAGGTTCGGCGCGCCGACGTCGAGCAGCAGCGTGATGGTCGAGTCGACCTCGTCGGTCAGCGTGTTGCGGTGGAACTCCATCGCGATCTCGATCCCGGACCCGGCCGCCATATCGGCGAGCTCGGCCAGCCCGCGGGTCACCGCCATCCGGTCCCCCACCCCGGCGTCCGCCGTACCGACGTTGCCGGCCCAGACCCGGATCCGGGGTGCGCCGAGCGCCTCGGCGGTGGCGACGGCGGACCGCATCTCCTCGCGGTCGACGCTGCCGGCCCGCAGGTAGGAGCCGTACGCCGCGATCGCGAGCCCACGGTCGTCACACAGGGCCTTCACCCGCTTGGCGGTGTTCAGGTTGCCGAGCGGCACGTGCACGTCGCCACCCCACTCGATCGCCGCCAGCCCCGCGCCGGCTGCGACCTCCACCACCTCGGCGGCCGGCAACTGGCGGAACGTCACCGAGACCAGACCGGTCCTCACACCCACGCGTGCCTCCTCGTGTTCACCTCTCTATCCAACCCCATCACGCCAGCCGGTCCGCAGCGACGGCGGCCGATGACGGCCAGCCCGTCTCACGTCATGAGCAAAGCCTTTGGATGCCACTGACTACGGGCATAGGGTGTAGCACGTGCCAGAGCAGCGGAGAGGGTTCGTCTACGGCCTCACCGCCTATCTCGTCTGGGGCCTGTTCCCGCTGTACTGGAAGCTGCTGGGCCACTCCGGCGCGATCGAGGTGCTCGCGCACCGCGTGTTCTGGTCGATGGTGACCATCGCGGTCCTGGTCGTCGTACTGCGGAAGATCGGCCCGGTGAAGGCGTTGCTGCGGGAGCCGCGGCGGCGGTGGCCGTTGATCGGGGCGGCGGTGCTGATCTCGGTCAACTGGGGCACCTACATCTGGGGCGTGCACAACGACCGGATCGTGGAGACGTCCCTCGGCTACTTCATCACTCCGCTGTTCACCGTGCTGCTGGGCGTCCTGGTGCTGAAGGAGAAGTTGCGCGGGTGGCAGTGGACCGCGCTCGCGATCGCCTTCCTGGCCGTCATCGGCCTGACCATCGAGAACGGGCGGCCGCCGTGGGTGGCGATCATCCTGACGTTCTCGTTCGGCCTGTACGGGCTGGCGAAGAAGCAGGCCGGCGCCGGGGCGATCGAGGGGATGGCGATCGAGACCGCCACCGTGGCACCGGTCGCGCTGGGGGCGATCGTCGTACTGGGACTGCAGGGACAGTCGACGGTCGCGGACCACGGCGCCTGGTACCTGATCGTCGTGATGCTGGCCGGGCCGATCACCTCGATCCCGCTGATGCTGTTCGGGGCGGCCTCGACGCGGGTGTCGATGACGACGCTCGGACTGCTGAACTACATCACCCCGAGCATGCAGTTCGCGCTCGCCGTGCTGCTGTACCACGAGGCGATGTCGCCGATGCGCTGGGCCGGGTTCGGGCTGGTGTGGTTCGCGCTGGCGCTCTTCACCTGGGACAGCATGATGCACCGGCGCCGGATCCAGTCGCTGGAGCGGACCGCGCTGACCGCTTCCGCAGTGTGACCGTTCGGCTCCTCCTTGCTACTTAGGGCAACCTAAGCCTTGCGACGTTCATCTGACCTTCACTCAGTCACCGCCTGACCTCCCTAGGGTCCCGGGCGTGACCAAGTTCCTGCCGCTGATCAGCCAGATCGGCACCCGCCACGGGTCCCGAAGCTTCCGCACCTGCGAGCTCAAGTGCGCCAACCAGTGTGACCACCCGGAGCCGAACACCTCCGGCAACGAGCACATCCAGAGCGTGCTGCGCTCGGCGATCTCCCGCCGCGGCATGCTGAAGGTCGGCGCCGCCGGTGTCGCCGCCGCCGGTGTGGCCACCCTCGCCGTCAACGCCCCGGCCGCAGCCGACATGCTGACCGGCAGCGGTGGCCAGGGCAACGGTGAGTTCCCCGGCTTCGGAGGCCGCGGCGAACTGACGCACGGCGTCGTACCGCCGAACCGCAAGGACGACATCCTCATCCCGCGCGGTTACGAGCAGGCCGTCATCATCGGCTGGGGCGACCCGGTCGTGCCCGGCGCGCCGAAGTTCGACGTCAACCGGCAGACGCCCGAGGCGCAGTCGAAGCAGTTCGGCTACAACAACGACTACACGATGATCGTGCCGCTCCGCGACGACCGGAAGGCATTGCTCGTCTGCAACCACGAGTACACCGACGAGTACCTGATGTTCCCGACCGGCAAGTACGACGACGCCACGATCAAGAAGATCGCGATGGCCGCGCACGGCATGGCCGTCGTCGGTCTGGAGCGCGTCGGCCGCAGTGGTCAATGGCGCCAGGACAAGCAGCTGCCGAAGTACAACCGCCGGATCACCGTGCACACCGAGTTCGAGGTCACCGGCCCGGCCGCGGCCGACGCCCGGGTCGGCAAGAAGGCGACCGGCACGTTCGGCAACTGCGCCGGCGGCGTGACGCCGTGGGGCACGATCCTGTCCGGCGAGGAGAACTTCCAGGGGTACTTCGACGTCTCCGACACGGTCGCGGCCGAGCATGTGGCCAGCTTCAAGCGGTACGGCGTACCGACCGCGAAGGCGACGCAGAAGGGCTGGAGCACTGTCGACGCGAGGTTCGACCTGACCAAGACCCCGACCGAGGCGTACCGGTTCGGGTGGATCGTCGAGGTCGACCCGTACGACCCGAAGTCGACACCGAAGAAGCGCAGCATGCTCGGCCGGCTCAAGCACGAGGGCGCCACCATCACCATCACCGCCGACGGCCGGATCGCGGCGTACACCGGTGACGACGAGCGCGGCGAGTACATCTACAAGTTCGTCTCCACCGGGAAGTACGACCCGGACAACCGGAAGAAGAACTTCGGCCTGCTCGACGAGGGCACCTTGTACGTCGCCAAGTTCACCGGCGACGGCGCGGCGGACGGTCTGTACGACGGCACCGGCCAGTGGATCCCGCTGACCTCCGACAAGGAGTCCTTCGTCCCCGGGATGAGCGTCGCCGACGTGCTGATCAACACCCGGCTCGCGGCCGACAAGGTCAGCCCGACCCGGATGGACCGGCCGGAGGACATCGAGCGCAACCCGGTCAACGGCAAGGTCTACGCGGCGCTGACGAACAACTCCAACCGCGGCGGCACCTTCCCGGTCGACGAGGCCAACCCGCTGGCGAAGTCGCACACCCGCCCCAGCCTCGGCGCTCCGCTGGTCGAGCAGTCCGGCAACCGGAACGGGTACGTCCTGGAACTGTCCGAGGAGGGCGACGACGCGGCCAAGACCGGGTTCTTCTGGAACCTGTTCCTCGTCTGCGGCGACCCGGCCGCGCAGGAGACGTACTTCGGCGGGTTCGACAAGACCAAGGTCAGCCCGATCTCCTGCCCGGACAACGTCGCCTTCGACGGCTCCGGAAACCTGTGGATCTCCACCGACGGCAACGTACTCGGCTCCAACGACGGGATCTTCACCGTTCCGGTGGCCGGCCCGTACCGCGGCCAGGTCAAGCAGTTCCTGTCCGTGCCCTTCGCCGCCGAGGCCTGCGGACCGCTCATCTCCGACGACGACAAGACCGCGTTCGTCGCCGTCCAGCACCCGGGCGAGACCGACGGCGCGACCTTCGAGAAGCCGACCTCGACCTGGCCGCACACGCACGACTACCCGCGTCCGGCGATCGCCTGCGTGTGGCGCCGCGACGGCGGCCGCGTGGGTAGCTGACGTTTCACCCGGGAGGCCCGGCGCTCTCGGCGCCGGGCCTCTTGACTGGGCCTATTTAGGACATCTAGTATCCAGGATATGAAGATGAACGAGGGTGTCGAGTGGGCCATGCACAGCTGCGTGAACCTCAGCTGGCTGCCGGGCCGGCCGGTTACCGCCAAGCACCTCGCCGCCTTCTACGACCTTCCCACGGCGTACCTGAACAAGCAGCTCCAGGCGCTCACCCGGGCCGGCATCCTCACCTCGATCTCCGGACCGAAGGGCGGCTTCCAGCTCGCCCGCGACCCGCGCAACATCTCGCTGCTCGACATCGTGGTCGCCATCGACGGCCCGGACGAAGCCTTCCGCTGCCTCCAGATCCTCAAGGCGGGCCCGGGCGCGGACCCGAAGGCCGACTACACGAAGGTCTGCCTGGTCTCCCAGGCGATGCGGTCCGCCGAGTTGGCCTACCGTCGTGAGCTGGCAGGCCAGAGCATCGCGGACATCGCCGGCCGCGTGGTGAGCCAGAGCCCCGAGGCTCCCGAGAACACCCGCACCCGCTTCGCCAACCTCAAGTCCTGACTTTCCTTGCCTTCATCAACCGTTCCGCCAGAGTTGATTCTTCCCACTCCCTCAGCTTCTTCCCTTATCCACAGCCACTTCCGCCGGAGTTGATTCCCCCCACTCCCTCAGCTTCTTCCTTGTCCATAGCTACTTCCGCCGGAGTTGATTCTGGATGTTTGATATCCGAAATAAGCCTTACGTGCTGGCGCTGCTCGCGTTCGCGCAGCTGATCATCGCGATCGACTACACCATCGTGTTCGTCGCCGTCCCGGACATCGGCCGGGAGCTCGGCTTCGCCGCGCACAACCTGCAGTGGGTGGTCAGCGGGTACGCGGTCGCGTTCGGCGGCTTCCTGCTGCTCGGCGGCCGGATGTCCGACCTGCTCGGCCGCCGCCGGATGTTCACCCTCGGCCTCTTCCTGTACGGCGTCTCGTCGCTGGCCGGCGGTTTCGCCACGGACCCCGGGCTGCTGGTCGCGGCTCGTGGAGTCCAGGGCTTCGGCGGTGCAATCCTCGCTCCCGCCGTACTGTCGCTGATCGGGACGCTCTTCGCCGAGGGACGGGAACGCAACCGGGCCTTCTCGATCTGGGGTGCTGCCGGGGGCAGTGGGATGGCGCTCGGTTCGCTGCTGGGCGGCGTACTGACGCAGTCCTTCGGATGGCCGGCCGTGTTCTTCGTGAACGTGCCGTTGGCCGCTCTCGGAGTGGTCGCCGCGTTCGTCCTGCTTCCGGCTGACGCTGCCGCGAGACGTGGCCGTCGGTTCGACGTACCGGGTGCAGTGACGGCGACAGCCGGGATCACGTCGGTTGTGTTCGCCCTGGTTCAGGGTCCGGCCACGGGGTGGGATGTCGTCAGTCTGCTCGCCGCTGCGGTCGGCGCCGTACTGCTGACGGCGTTCGTCGTGATCGAGGTGCGGTCGCCGGATCCCCTGCTGCCACTGGGATTGCTGAAGGTGCGCAACCTCCGCACCGGCGTCTTGGTGATCACGATGTTCGCGGCGACCCTTGGGCCGCTGCTCTACTTCGAGACCGTCTACTTCCAGGACATTCACGGCTACAGCGCACTCGAGACCGGGCTCGCGTATCTCGTTCCCACGGTCGCGATCTTCGTCGGCGCCAACCTGGGTGGCCGGTTGGCGACCCGGTTCGGCTTGCATCGCACCCTAGCCGTGAGCTTCGCGGTCGCCGGTGCCGGCACTGCGTTCCTCGGTCTGGTCGTCTCCACCACGGCGTCGTACGGCGTCCTCGTACCCGCACTGTTGATCCTCGGGCTCGGCCAGGGCAGCGCGTTCACCACGATGTACGCCGCCGCGTCCACCGGAGTGGCGGCCGAGTACCAGGGCATCGGGTCCGGGATCGCGTCGACCGGTCAGCAGGTCGGCAACGCGGTCGGGCTCGCCGTCCTGGTGGCGATCGCCAACCGCGGCATCGACGGCCTGACCGGCGAAGCCCTGCGTACGGCGAGCACCCACGGCCTGCGCGTCGCCGTACTGATCGCTGCCGCCGGCATCGTCCTGACCGCCTTCCTCGCCCTCACCGCCCGCAAGACTCCGGCACCGGCACTCGTCGATGCCGTCAGCAACTAACCCGTAGGGAGAACATCATGAAGCCTGTCCTGATCCGCGCCACCGAGGCCGAGGTCCTGTCCGCCAGCGGAGTCACGCTGTTCGCCGACGTACCCGACACGAACGGCCACCTCACCAGTCACCGGTCGATCTTCAAGCCTGGCAAGGAAGGCGCTCCCCCGCACCTGCACAAGGAGGCCGCCGAGCTGTTCTTCGTGCTGACCGGCTCGCTCCGGGTACTCACCGGCGAGGACGTGATCACGCTGACGCCGGGCGACTTCCTCGTCGTACCGCCGAACACGCCACACGCCTTCGAAGCCGCCGGCGCCGAGGACACCGAGGTGCTCTTCGTCCTCACCCACGCCAAGCCGCGCTTCGACTACTACCGCCTGCTGGAGTCTGTCTACCGCGGCGACACCGAACCAGCCGAGCTCGCCAAGACCAGCGACCTCTACGACAACCACTACGTCGAAAGCCCCAACTGGCAGAACCGGTAAACCTACCCGGTTTCAGCTCGCCGGAGCTGTGAGATTGATTCCTGTGGACAGCCGGGATTCCCTTGTTTTCAAGGAGATTCCGGCTTGGAATCTGTCGGCTGGGGTGCCTAGGGTTGGCGGCATGGAGATCCTCGGCGAACGGCCCGCCTGGTCGATGACCGACAGCGAGAAGCTGTCGCGACTCGACGCGACCGTTGCCGAGCTCGCGCGACTGGAGACCTACTACCTGCATCTGATCGCCGACCTCGACGCCTCCGGCCACGCCAAGGACCTCGGCGCCGGCGACACCGCGCGCTTCCTTTCCACCCGCTACCGCCTCGACTCCGCCAAAGCCCGCCGCGACCTCCGCCTCGCCAACAACCTCCGCAAGTACGACGCCGTCGCCGAAGCACTCCCCGACCCGGCCCACCCATTCGACGACCAGGACGACGCGGACCGACCGGTCGACGCGGAGTCCGCGGCCGATGGCAACTCGCTCGCACCCCGCCTGGGCCGGCCGATGGCCCCAGCCCAAGCCGCAGCCATTGTGTCGGCCTTGGAGAAGGTGCCCACCTCGGTCCCGGTCGAGAACCTCCAAGCCGCCGAGCGCCAACTCGTGAAGCTCGCCCGGAGTTTCACACCCAAGCAGCTCCGCGATGCCGGCGACCGGATGCGCAACATCCTCGACACCGACGGCCCCGAGCCCGACGAGCACCGCGCCTACCAGCGCGAGTCCCTGACACTGCAGCCCGCCGACAAAGGTGTCAAGTTCCGCCGCTTCCTGGCGAACGAGAATGCCGAACTCTTCCGCGCACTCATCCACGCCGGCGCCAAGCCTCGCAAGACCTGTGACGACCAGCCGGACCCACGCCCCCGCGACAAACGTCAGGCCGACGCCCTGACCAGCCTCCTCACCACCGCAGCCACCGTCATCAACACGACCCGCGATTCGACACCATCCCGCGATTCGACATCGACCCGCGGTACGACGCCGACCCGCGGTACGACGCCCACCGTCGGCCACCCGGCAACCGCTGAGAACGCCGCCGCGGATCGTGCTGTCGACACCGGCGCTGCCTCAACGACCGACGCAGTCGGCGCGGTTGGCGCGACCGGCGGCTACGTTCCTGGCCACGGCTCGAAGGCTCATCTCACGATCACCATCGACTACAACGAACTGAAAGCCGCGACCGCTCGGTCCACCGGCGACGCGGTCTTCGGTGACCCGCTCTCGGCGGCCGCAGTGCGCCGCCTAGCGTGTGACGCTCAGGTCATCCCGGTGGTGCTCGGTTCCAAGTCCCAACCACTCGATGTCGGCACCACGAAGCGTCTGGTCACCGCCCCGATGCGGCTGGCCTTGAACGCCCGCGACCGCGGCTGCGTTGTCTGTGGAGCACCACCCATCCAGTGCGAAGCCCACCACCTCGTCCACTGGATCGACGGCGGAGATACCGCAGTCTCGAACCTCGTCCTACTCTGCAAACGCCACCACCTCGACCTGCACTCCGGCCACTGGCGCATCGAGATCATCGACGAGGTGGTCCACGTGTCCCGCCCCACCTGGGCAACTCCCGCACGCATCACCCGCGATCACTACCAGCCGGTCTCCTACCAACCGTCCCCGGCACCGCACGATGCGGTCGGTTCCGTAGGCGGTAACGCGACTCCACTCTCAGCCCAGACAGTCGCCCTCGCCCGTACCTCTTCACCAGACGCAGCCCGCCGGGCAATCTGGGGCGACCAGGAAGGGCCAACCACCCGACCACGCCCACCCACCACCGCCGCCGTACCCTGACACGCGAGCCCACTCGGCGACCTCCGCCGCTCACGCCCACCCAGGAACCTCGCGTCAGAACCGAGGGTGGGACGCCTCGCCCACCTGGACATACCCACGCGACGGGCCCTGACCGCGACCCGGTTTCCCTGGCCGCACACGGCGGGACCTGACCACCACGCGACGGGACCTGACCACGACTCGGCGCGTCCTCGACGCGACGCAACCGGTCGGCGGCTTGTGGCGCATCGCGGCGGAGGCTTGTCAGGTCTGCTACCGGCGGCTGGTCGGTGCCGGCGTGGTCAGCGGTTGGGGTGCCGGCTCTCGATCTCGCGGGCTAGGTCGGTCGCCAGCGACTCCAGGCGGCCGGAGTCGGGCATTCCGAGCGCCTGCGCCTGATCTGCATCGGCTCGGAGTACGACGTTGTCGATGCGGATCAGGTAGCTGTAACCGTCCAGGTCCTCGGGCGCGCTGGCATCGTCGTCGGTCGTCCGTACGGCGTCGTCGCCGAGTTGCACCTCGACGATGGTGTCGCCGTCGCCATCTGCGTCGTCGCGCTCGGCCTGCAGCCGGGAGGCCGCCGCGCGCGAGTCGTCGTACTTCTTGACGTTGACGTAGAGCTCGGCGGCGTTGCCGTACTCGTCCTCGTCGTCGACGCGCTGCCACTGGCAGGAGATCTCGTTGGTGTAGGAGTTCCGGACCGGCTCCGGAGGACTCTCGATGAACTCCGCGATGCGGTCCTCCGACAAGATGTCCGCCCCACAGACATCCGGTACGGCGGTGAAGTCGTCCTGGCGGTCGACGTACCGCGCGGTGGCCTGGAAGCCGACGAATACCGGGAGGACGAGCGCGACCACGAAGGTGACGACCGCCGCCCACCGCTTGCCTGGTGCCGTCGATGCGGACCGTACGACGGGAATCGCCAGCAGCGCGGCGACCAGCACGACGACGCCGGAGCCCATCAGAAGCGGGGTGATGTAGTCGCCGCCGGCAGGGTTCACCTGACGAGTCTCGACCAGCACGAAGTAGGTGATCGCGGTGGCCGCGCCGAGCAGCAACCCGGCGAACCCGGTCACCCGGAAGGTCGTGGTCACCCGGCCGAGCTGGTCCTCCGGCACGATGCGCCCGCGCAGTACGCGGGCCAGCCGATGCCAGATCGCGAACGACACCAGAGCGATCCCGGACAGCACGGTGGCCGCGATCGGTCGCTCCGGGTCCACCACCACACTCGCGCCGATGATCGACTCGCCCATCAGCACAGCGCTGCCGGCCAGCGCCACCGGAAGGCCGAGCCACCGGGCGAGGCCGGGTGCGAGCCAGGCACCGAGGGCCGCGCCGACGGTGATCGCGACCGCCAGGGCACCGGCGATCCAGATCGGCATGCCGTCGGACAAGGCGTACCCGATCAGGGCCAGCAGCGCACCGATCGCCAGGTGCATCACCACCATCACACCAGCCAACGCACGCAGCACGCGATGACCCCAAACCCCAGCTACAGCGGGTGTGCCACCGTCGGACAGCAGCTTGGCGCTCCCGCCGTCCGGCAGCAGGTTGGTGCCGCCGCCGTCCGGCAGCAGGTTGGTGCCCCCGCCGTCCGGAAGCAGGTTGGTGCCGCCGCCGTCCGGCAGCAGGTTGGTGCCGCCGCCGTCCGGCAGCAGGTTGGTGCCGCCGCCGCCGTCCGGTAGCTGCTTGGTGCCGCCGCCGTACCTCTCCGTGGGCTTGTCGGTGTCGGGTAGTTGTGCGGTCGGGTTCTCGAAGGTGGGGTAGCCGCCGGCGATGGCGAGCAGTTGTTGCTTGGCGGTAGCAGCATCCAGGCGCTTGGCCGGGTCGCGCTCCATCAAGCCGGCAATGACCGGCGCGAGCGGTCCGGCGTGCTTCGGAGGGTTGGGATCGCGAGTCAGTACGGCGGCGATCATCGCGGGCAGGTCGTCGTAGTCGTACGCGTGCTGTCCCTCGACGGCGAAGTACAGCGTCGCGCCCACGGCCCACAGGTCAGCCGCAGGGCCGGGCTCGCCACCCGAGAGCCGTTCCGGTGCGATGTAGCCGAGGGTGCCGGTCACGATGCCGGTGCCGGTCAGGGTGCGCGTGGCGCCGGCGACCGAGGCGATGCCGAGGTCGGTCAACATCCAGCGACCGTCGCTGCCCAGCATCACGTTCTGCGGCTTCACGTCCCGGTGCAGCACGCCCTTGGCATGCGCGGCGGCGAGTGCCTCGACCAGCCGCGCACCGAGCTCGGCCGCGCCTCGCGGACTCAGCGGCCCGTTGGCACGCACGCCCTGATCGAGCGACTGTCCGGGCAGCAGCCGCATCACGATCCACGGCCGCCCGCCCCGTCGATCACGTCGTGAATCGTGACGATCCCCGGGTGATCCAGCCCCGCCGCGGCCCGTGCCTCCCGGAGCGCCCGAGCCCGCAGCTTCTCGCGCTCCTCCGGATTCAGCCCTTCCGGGATCCGCAGCTCCTTGACGGCCACCTCACGATGCAGAACGCGGTCGAACGCCTTCCACACCGTACCCATCCCACCCACGCCGATCGGCGGCTCACTCAGCAGGTACCGGCCACCGGCCAGGGTGCGCTCACTCACCCACCAGACCCTAGCCGCGGGCAGGTTCCACGACCGGCCGTTCGCGTGTCGGTCAGACGGAGCGGGTGACTACCAGGTCGCAGAGGGAGTCGAGGGCGTCGCGGGCGGCGCCTTCGGGGAGCGGGGAGAGGAGTTTGCGGGCGTCGGTCGCGCGGCGGCGGACGTCGTCCTCGGCCTGGCGGAACGCCGGGTGGGCGCGGAGCAGCTCGAGGGTCTCGGCCAGGCGGGCGTCGTCGGACAGGTCCGAGTCGAGGAGCTCGAGCAGGCGGGCGTCCGTGGGGTCGGACGGGTCGGCCTGGGCGCGGAAGATCAGCACCGGCAGGGTGGGCACGCCCTCGCGCAGGTCGGTGCCGGGAGTCTTGCCGGACTGGCCGGACTCCGACGCGATGTCGAGGATGTCGTCGGCCAGCTGGAAGGCGACGCCGATCTCCTCGCCGAAGGCGCGCAGCGACTCCTGGACCTCGTCGGGCGCCCCGGCGTACCGGGAGCCGAAGAGGGCGGACGTCGCGATCAAGGAGCCGGTCTTGTCGGCGACGACGGACAGGTAGTGCGCCAGCGGGTCCTGGCCCTCGCCGACGCCGAGGGTCTCCCGGATCTGGCCCTCGACCAGCCGGCCGAAGGTGCGGGCCTGGATCCGGACCGCCTCCGGGCCGAGGTCGGCGACCAGGTCGGAGGCCCGGGCGAACAGCCAGTCGCCGGACAGGATGGCGACCGAGTTGTCCCAGGCCGCGTTCGCGGTGGACGAGCCGCGCCGCAGCGCCGCCTCGTCCATCACGTCGTCGTGATGCAGCGTCGCGACGTGAGTCAACTCGACCACGACGGCCGCCTTCACCACGTCGTCAGCGGCCGGCGCCGGCCCGAACTCGGCCGCCAGCAGCACCAGCAGCGGCCGGAACCGCTTGCCGCCGGCAACCATGACGTGCTGGGCGGCCGCGGTGACGAACGGCGCCTCGGACTGGGTCGAGTCGTGCAGCGCCTGCTCGACCGACTCCAGCCCAGCCCGAACCCGGGCTTCGAGCGCCTCGTCGGCGAACGCGAAGCCCAGGCTCTCGGCCGGCAGCGGTTTCGGACTCAACGGATGAACTCACCCGCGCGGGCCGCCAGGTCGAGCACCGGCCCGGGAACCAGGCCGAGCACCACCGTGGCGGCGAGACCGAGGGCGACGGCGGTCGTGGTCTGCCACCCGGGCAGCGCCACGTCCGGCGCGTCCGCCGGGAGGTCGGAGAAGAACATCAGCACGATCACCCGGACGTAGAAGAACGCGGCGACCAGGCTGCACAGTACGGCGACCACCACCAGCGGCCACGCGTCCCCGGACCAGGCCGCGCTGAACACGGCCCACTTCCCGGTGAAGCCGGCGGTCAGCGGGATCCCGGCGAAGGACAGCAGGAAGAACGCGAAGATGCCGGCCAGCAGCGGCGACTTCTTGCCCAGCCCGGCCCACCGGGACAGGTGCGTCGCCTCACCGCCGGCGTCGCGCACCAGCGTGACGACGGCGAACGCGCCGACCGTCGGGAAGCCGTAGGTGACCAGGTAGAACAGCACCGCCTGGGTCGAGGTGACCCCGGTGGTCACGCCGTTCCCGGTCTGCGCCAGGCCGACGAACGCGGTCAGCAGGAAGCCCGCGTGCGCGATCGACGAGTAGGCCAGCATCCGCTTCACGTCGGTCTGGGTGATCGCGACGATCGAGCCGACCACCATGGTGAGGATCGCGACGATCCACATCATCGGCGCCCAGTCCCAGCGGGTGCCGCCGAGGGCGACGTAGAAGACCCGCATCAGCCCGATGAACGCGGCGATCTTGGTGCAGGCCGCCATGAACCCGGTGACCGGCGTCGGCGCACCCTGGTACACGTCCGGGGTCCAGGAGTGGAACGGTACGGCGCCCACCTTGAACAGCAGGCCGACACCGATCAGGCCGGTCCCGGCCAGCAGGATCGCGTCGCCACCGGTCTGGGTGGCCAGCGCGTCCGAGATCCCGCCGAGCGACATCGTCCCGGCGTACCCGTAGAGCAGCGCGATCCCGAACAGCAGGAACGCCGACGCGAACGCGCCGAGCAGGAAGTACTTCATCGCCGCTTCCTGCGAGATCAGCCGGCGCCGCCGGGCCAGCCCGCAGAGCAGGTACAGCGGCAGCGAGAACACCTCGAGCGCGACGAACAGCAGCAGCAGGTCGTTGGCCGACGCGAACAGCATCATGCCGAAGACCGCGAACAGCGTCAGCGGGAACACCTCGGTGTGCTCGACCTTGGCCGCGGTCCCCTCACGCTCGGCCTCGGACCCCGGTACGGCGGCCGCCTGGCCGGCGAACGCGGACAGTCCGCCGTCGACCGACCGCTCGGCGAACAGCAGCACGCTGATCAGCGTCAGCGCCAGCAGCACGATCCAGGTGAACAGCGCCGGGCCGTCGACCGAGATCTCGCCCTGCGCCGCGATCAGTTCGGTGTTGTCGGCCATCAGGATCGCGGTCAGCACCCCGGCCACGACGATCGACACGATCGTGATCGCCAACTGGACCAGGTGCCGCAGCGGCCGGGGCAGGAACGCCTCGGCGACCACACCGACGCAGGCCGCGCCGAACACGACGAACAGTGGCATCAGTTCGCCGTACTCGATCTTCGGCGCGGTGAAGTCCGCCAGCGGCAGCATCTGCGCGATCACTTCTGTCCCTCCGTCACGGGGATCTCCGGAGCCTTGTCAGTGACGCCCACGTGCTGCATCGTCGACTCCACGGCCGGCTTGATGATGTCCACCACCGGCTTCGGGAACAGTCCCAGGCCGATGATCAGTACGACGAGCGGCGCGATCGCGACCAGCTCGCGCACGTTCAGGTCCTTCAGTTTCTCGACCCCGTCGCGGACCGGCCCGGTCATCAGGCGTTGGTACATGAGCAGGATGTAGAGCGCGGCCAGCACGATCCCCAGCACCGCGATCACCGCGAGCGCCCTGTGCCGGCTGAACGTCCCGGCCAGCACCATGAACTCGGAGATGAACGGCGACAGGCCGGGCAGCGCCAGGCTGGACAGGCCGGCGAACAGGAACGTGCCGGCCAGCACCGGGGCCACCTTCTCGACCCCGCCGTAGTCGGCGATCCGGGCCGACCCGCGCCGCGAGATCAGGTACCCGGCGATCAGGAACAGCGCCGCCGTGGACAGGCCGTGGTTGAACATGTAGAGCGTCGACCCGGTCATGCCCTGCGAGGTCAGCGCGAAGATGCCCATCACGATGAAGCCGAAGTGCGAGATCGAGGTGTAGGCGATCAGCCGCTTGATATCGGTCTGGCCGATCGCCACCAGGGCGCCGTACAGGACCGAGATCAGGGCGAGCACCAGCACCACCGGGGTGGCCCACTCGGACGCGTTCGGGAACAGGCCCAGGCAGTACCGGAGCATCCCGAAGGTGCCGATCTTGTCCAGGATGCCGACCAGCAGCACCGACGTGCCCGGCGTCGCCTCGGCGGCGGCGTCCGGCAGCCAGGTGTGGAACGGCACCATCGGCGCCTTCACCACGAAGGCGAACATGAAGCCGAGGAACAACCAGCGCTCGGTGTTCTGGCTCATGTCGAGCTTCATCATGTCGGTCAGCAGGTACGACGGCTCGCCCTGCTTGGCCGAGACGACGTACAGGCCGACCACCGAGGCCAGCATCAGCAGACCGCCGAGCAGCGAGTACAGCAGGAACTTCACCGCGGCGTACGAGCGCTGCGCACCGCCGAAGCCGCCGATCAGGAAGTACATCGGGATCAGCGTGGCCTCGAACAGCACGTAGAACAGGAACACGTCGGTGGCGGCGAACACGCCGAGCGACAGCGCCTCCAGGCCGAGGATCCAGGCGAAGAAGGACTTCTCCGACCAGCGGCCGTCCTGCGCGTCGTTCCAGGACGCGATGATCACGATCGGCGTGAGCAGCGCGGTCAGCACCAGCAAGACGATGCCGATCCCGTCCAGGCCGAGCGCGAAGTGCGCGCCGAACGGCTCGATCCAGGTGTGCACCTCGGCGTAGTCCGCGGCGCCGTTGCGCTGGTAGCCGATCGCGATGATCGCGGTCAGCACCAGCGTGACCAGCGAGAACGCGAGCGCGATCTGCTTGGCCAGCAGCGCCTTCGCCGTCGGCACCAGCATCGTCGCCAGTGCCCCGACGAACGGCAGGAGCAGTAACAGGGTCAGCCAACCGATGTTCACGACAACCTCACCGCGAGGAGGGCGACGACCACGAATGCGGCGCCGAAGACCATGCTGAGTGCGTAGGAACGGACGAAGCCCGTCTGGAATCGGCGGAGCCGGCCGGACAGCCCGCCGAACAACGCGGCCAGCCCGTTGACCAGGCCGTCCACGCCACGGTTGTCCAGCCAGACCAGCGTCCGGGTGAGGTACTGGCCCGGACGCATCAGGACCGCCTCGTTCAGCGCGTCGCCGTACACGTCACGGCGGGCGAAGGTGGTGACCGGGGAGACCTTGACCGGCGCCTCCCGCGGGATGTCCCGGCGGAACAGCCACACACCGATGGCGGCGCCGACGACCACGACCGCGAGGATGATCACCGTCATCGCCAGCGCGCTGATCGGCGGGTGGGCTTCCTCGAAGCCGGTCACCGGCTCCAGCCAGGTGACGATCCAGTCGTTGACGAAGTAGAGCGCACCGCCGACCAGCGACAGGATCGCCAGGACGATCAGCGGCCACGTCATCACCTTCGGCGACTCGTGCGGGTGCACGTCCTCCTCCCAGCGCTTCTCACCGAAGAAGGTCATCATCATCAGCCGGGTCATGTAGAACGCGGTGATCCCGGCGCCGAGCAGCGCACACAGACCGACCACGGTGTTCTCCGCGAAGGCGACCTCGATGATGTGGTCCTTGCTGAAGAAGCCGGAGAACGGCGGGATGCCGAGGATCGCCAGGTAGCCGAAGGCGAACGTCACGTAGGTGACCTTCATGTACTTGCGCAGCGCGCCGTACCGCCGCATGTTCACGTCGTCGTTCATGCCGTGCATCACCGAGCCGGCGCCGAGGAACATGTTGGCCTTGAAGAACCCGTGCGTGAGCAGGTGGAAGATCGCGAACGCGTATCCCACCGGACCGAGACCGGCGGCGATCATCATGTAGCCGATCTGGCTCATCGTCGAACCGGCCAGCGCCTTCTTGATGTCGTCCTTGGCGCACCCGATGATCGCACCGGTCAGCGCGGTCACCGTGCCGACGACCACGACCGCGGTGGACGCGGCGTCGGTGACCTCGTAGATCGCGTTCGAGCGGACCACCAGGTACACGCCCGCGGTGACCATCGTCGCCGCGTGGATCAGCGCCGACACCGGGGTCGGGCCCTCCATCGCGTCCAGCAGCCAGGACTGCAGCGGCACCTGCGCGGACTTGCCGCAGGCCGCCAGCAGCAGCATCAGGCCCAGCAGCGTCGCCCACGTCGAGGAGACGTGCTCGGCGCCGGCGTCCACGGTGGCGAAGGCGGACGAGCCGAACAGCGCCCACATGCTCATCACCGCGAGCGAGAGGCCGATGTCACCGACCCGGTTCACCACGAACGCCTTCTTCGCGGCGACCGCGGCCGAGTTCTTGTGCTGCCAGAACCCGATCAGCAGGTACGACGCCAGGCCGACGCCCTCCCAGCCGACGAACACCAGCAGGTAGTCGGCCGCGAGCACCAGCAGCAGCATCGACGCGATGAACAGGTTCAGGTACCCGAAGAACCGGCGCCGCCGCGCGTCGTGCTCCATGTAGCCGACCGAGTAGATGTGGATCAGCGAGCCCACACCGGTGATCAGCAACACGAACAGGATCGACAGCGGGTCGATCAGCAGGCTGAAGTCCACCTTGATGCCGCCGACCGAGAACCACTCGAACAGCCGGATGGTCTCGGACCGCTCCTCGGATCCCAGGCCCTGCATCTGGATGAACAGCACAACGCCGAAGGCGAACGAGACCAGCGGCGCCAGCGTCCCCAGCAGGTGACCCCACGCGTTGGTGGCCTTGCCACCGAGCAGCAGGATCGCCGCGGACACGGCCGGGACCGCGACCAGCAGCCACGTCAGCTCATGACTCATCGGTGATTACCTCAGTACTTGAGCAGGTTGGCGTCGTCGACCGAGGCCGAGCGACGGGTGCGGAAGATGGCCATGATGATCGCCAGCCCGATGACCACCTCGGCCGCGGCCACCACCATCACGAAGAAGGCGGCGATCTGGCCGTCGAGGTTGCCATGCTGACGGGCGAAGCTGACGAACGCCAGGTTGCACGCGTTCAGCATCAGCTCGACACACATGAAGACGACGATGGCGTTACGGCGCACCAGCACGCCGAGCGCGCCGATGCTGAACAAGATCGCCGCGAGCACGATGTACGGCTCGGTCGTCATGCGCGTCCTCGCTTCGCTCCGGGCGCGCATGCCGAGAGCGTGCTGCGCTTGATTGTTCGCTCGCTCCGCTCGCTCACGCCTTGTCTCCTTCGCCATAACCGGAGAGGTCCGTGCCCTCGGGCTCGGACGGGACCTTGTCACCCGGGTCGCCCTCGCTGATCTCACGGACCTCTTCGACGTCCGACCGCTCCTGCGCCTCGGGGTACACCGTGCCACGGGCCTGCAGCACCCGCGAAACCGAGGTCGGTGCGATCGATCCGTCCGGCAGCAGCGCCGGCGTGTCGACGGCGTTGTGCCGGGCCAGCACACCCGGGGTCGGCAGCGGACCGGGGTGCACGCCGGACTCGGCGTACTTGCGGATCCGGTCCTCGGCGTGGTCGCGCTGGGTGCGCTTCTTGGTCAGCCGCTCGCGGTGCGCCAGCATCATCGCGCCGAGCGCCGCGGTGATCAGCAGCGCCGAGGTCGCCTCGAAGGCGAACACGTACTTGCCGAACAGCAGCTGCGCGATCCCCTTCGGGTTGCCCTCCGGCTGCGCGTCGGCCAGCCCGACCGGGTTGCCGTACACCGCGTTGCCGACCGCCGCGACCAGCAGGGCGCCGAAGCCGAGGAACGCCAGGCCGGCCAGCAGCCGCTGCCCGCGGATCGTCTCCACCAGGGAGTCGCTCGCGTCCACACCGACCAGCATCAGCACGAACAGGAACAGCATCAGGATCGCGCCGGTGTAGACGATGATCTGTACGGCGAACAGGAACGGCGCGTCCTGAGCGGCGTACTGGGCCGCCAGGCAGACCATCACGGTGGCCAGCAGCAGCGCCGAGTGCACCGCCTTGCGGACCAGCACCATCCCGATCGCGGCCAGCACCATGATCGGCGCCAGCGTCCAGAACGCCACCTGGGCGCCGGTGACGAGGCCGATCATTTGGCGTCACCGCCCTCGGCCGGCGCGGCGGCGCCGGTCAGGCCGAGGTAGTAGTCCTTCTCGGTGCTGCCGAGCTGCATCTCGTGCGGCGGCTCCTGCATCCCGGGCAGCAGCGGCGCCAGCAGGTCTTTCTTCTCGTAGATGAGGGACTCGCGGGTGCGGTCGGCCAGCTCGTACTCATTGGTCATGGTGAGCGCCCGGGTCGGGCAGGCCTCGATGCACAGACCGCAGAGGATGCAGCGCAGGTAGTTGATCTGGTAGACGCGGCCGTAGCGCTCGCCCGGGGAGAAACGACCGGAGCCGCCCGCCGTGTCATCTGCGTTGTCCGCGCCCTCGACGTAGATCGCGTCCGCCGGGCAGGCCCACGCGCAGAGCTCGCAGCCGATGCACTTCTCCAGACCGTCCGGCCAGCGGTTCAGCTGGTGGCGGCCGTGGAAACGCGGCGCGGTCGGCTTCTTGTCGAACGGGTACTGCTCGGTGAACACCTTGCGGAACATCGTCCGGAAGGTGACCCCGAACCCGGCTACCGGGTCCCAGAGGGACTCTTTGACACTAGCCACGGCTGCCTTCCTTGCTACGGGTTTCAGGCTCGCTTCGGCGCTCCGTGTGAACGAGCGGTGGGGGCACCGGGTACCCACCCGCGAAGGCGTCGAAGTCCCTCGCGCGGTCGTCCTCGGTGAGCTTCTCGGGCTTGGGCTTCTGCGGGACGAACATCGTGACGATCGCGATCGCCAGTACCACACCCGCGGCCACCAGCAGCGTCGTCCGGCTGAAGGTGGTCTCCCGGCCGACCGCGCGGACGGTGGCGACCAGCAGGATCCAGCCCAGCGAGACCGGGATCAGGATCTTCCAGCCCAGCTTCATGAACTGGTCGTAGCGCAGTCGCGGCAGGGTTCCGCGCAGCCAGATGTAGAAGAAGATGAAGCACATCATCTTGCCGACGAACCACAGCACCGGCCAGAAGCCGGAGTTCGCGCCGTCCCAGATCGAGATCGGCCACGGCGCCCGCCAGCCGCCCAGGAACAGCGTGGTCGCCAGCGCCGACACGGTCGCCATGTTGATGTACTCGGCCAGGAAGAACATCGCGTACTTCATCGACGAGTACTCGGTCAGGAAGCCGGCCACCAGCTCGCCCTCGGCCTCCGGCAGGTCGAACGGCGCCCGGTTCGTCTCGCCGACCATCGAGATCACGTAGATCACGAACGACGGGAACAGCAGGAACGCGTACCAGCCCGGGATCGGGATCTCCGCACCGAACAGGTTGATCGACTGGTTCGAGCCCTGCGCCGCGACGATCTCCGAGGTGGACATCGAGCCGGCGAACAGGAACACCGTCACCAGCGCCAGGCCCATGCCGACCTCGTAGGAGATCATCTGCGCGCTGGACCGCAGGCCGCCGAGCAGCGAGTACGTCGAGTTGGACGACCAGCCGCCGAGCACGATGCCGTAGATGCCGATCGAGGCGACCGCCATCACGTACAGCACCGACACCGGCAGGTCGGTGATCTGCAGCCGGGTGTAGGTGTCGGTGAACGGGATCTTCACCGTCGGGCCGAACGGGATCACCGCGAAGGTCAGGAAGGCCGGGATCGACACGATCACCGGGGCGGCGACGAAGACGAGCTTGTCGACGCCCTTCGGCATCAGGTCTTCCTTGAACATCAGCTTCATGCCGTCGGCGAGCGACTGCAGCAGACCCTGCGGTCCGTGCACGTTCGGGCCGATCCGGTGCTGCATCCGGGCTACCACCCGGCGCTCCCACCAGATGTTGAACAGCGTCAGCACGACCAGGAAGACGAAGACCAGCAGCACCTTCAGGCCGACGACCCACCACGGGTCGTTGCCGACGCCTGCGTCCGGCACCGCGAGCGGGATGTTCATGCGTTCCCTCCGGCGATCGTCACGATCGAGCCATGGTCGGCGTGCAGCGACCGGCGGACGTGGGAGTCGGCCGAGTTGGCCGGCAGCCACACCACGTTGTCGGTCATCGGGCTGATCACCACCGGCAGCCGGATCGACCCGGCGTCGGTGCTGACCACCAGCTCGTCACCGTCGGCGACACCGACCCGGTGCGCGGTGGTGAGCGAGATCCGGGCGACCGGCTTGCGGGCCGTCGCGGTCAGGTGCGGCTCGCCGTCGTTCGCGCGGCTGTCGTCGATCAGCATCCGCCAGGTCGCCAGCCGGGTGGAGTCGAAGGCGCCGAGCGACGGACCGGCCTGGTACGTCGGCTCCTGCGCACGGTCGCCGTCCCAGCGGCCGAGCTCGTCGAACTCCTTCTTCGCGCCGGCCGGAGTGGTGAACCCGAGCGAGCGGTCCATCTCCTGCGCCAGCGCGGCCAGCGCCCGCACGTCCGGCATCGCGGCCGGGACCTTCAGCACCACCGGGAACGGCCGCTCGCGACCCTCCCAGTTGACGAAGGTGCCGTCCTTCTCCGCCGGCGGAACCACCGGGAAGACGACGTCGGCGTGCTCGGTGACCTGCGAGTTGCGGACCTCGAAGCTGACCACGAACGGCGCGGCCTCCAGCGCGGCCAACGCCGCCGCCGGATCCGGCAGGTCGTCGATCTCGACCCCCGCGACCACCAGCGCCTGCAGCGAACCCGCCGCGGCGAGGATCTCGGTCAGGTCCCGGCCGACGTTCGCCGGCAGGCTTTCGACACCCCATGCGGCCTGCATGTCGACCCGAGCGTGCGGGTCCGACACCAGCCGGCCACCGGGCAGCAGACCCGGCAGGCAGCCGGCCTCGAGCGCGGCCCGGTCACCCGCACGACGCGGGATCCAGGCCAGCTGAGCACCCGTGTCCAGGGCCAGCCGCAGCGCCGTCGAGTACCCACCCGGAGCGCTCGCCAACCGCTCGCCGACGATGATGATCGAGTCCGGCCCGAGCGCGGCCAGCGCGGCCGCACCGGTCTCACCTGCGTTGCCCAGGTCGGTCAGTACGGCGGCCTCGGTCCCAGGCGACGCCGGTACGACGACGCCGTCGAGCTTCTCCACGCCGCGCGACCCGTAGGCCGCGACCGTGAAGACCTTGGTGCCGTGCGCGCGGACGCCCTTGCGGAGCCGCAGGAACACCGACGGCGCCTCCTCCTCGGGCTCGAACCCGACGAGCAGAACCGATCCGGCCTTCTCCAGGTCGGCGAACGACGTCCCGAGACCGGTGCCGGCCACCGCGGCGGCGAGGAAGTCCGCCTCCTCCGCGGAGTGCGGCCGGGCCCGGAAGTCGATGTCGTTGGTGCCGAGCGCGACCCGGGCGAACTTCGAGTACGCGTAGGAGTCCTCGAGGGTGAGCCGGCCACCGGTCAGCACCGCCGCGTTGCCGCGGGCCGCGGTCAGCTTCTCCGCGGCGAAGGTCAGCGCCTCCGGCCAGGACGCCGGCCGGAGCTCGCCGTCCTCGCGGATCAGCGGGTGGGTCAGCCGGTCACCGGTGGTCGCGTAGTTGAACGCGAACCGGTCCTTGTCCGAGATCCACTCCTCGTTGACCAACGGGTCGTCGCCGGCCAGCCGGCGCATCACCTTGCCGCGCCGGTAGTCGACCCGGATCGCCGCGCCGGAGGAGTCGTGCTCCGCCACCGACGGAACCGAGACCAGGTCGAACGGCCGGGACCGGAACCGGTACGCGGCGCTGGTCAGCGCGCCCACCGGGCAGATCTGGATGGTGTTGCCGGAGAAGTAGCTCTCGAACGGCTCCTTCTCGTAGATGCCGACCTGCTGCAGCGCACCGCGCTCGATCAGCGCGATGAACGGGTCGCCGGCGATCTGCTCGGAGAACCGGGTGCAGCGGGCGCACAGCACGCAGCGCTCGCGGTCGAGCAGCACCTCGGCCGAGATGTTGATCGGCTTCGGGTAGGTCCGCTTGACCTCGGTGAACCGGGTCTCGCCGCGCCCGTTGGTCATCGCCTGGTTCTGCAGCGGGCACTCGCCGCCCTTGTCGCAGACCGGGCAGTCCAGCGGGTGGTTGATCAGCAGGAACTCCATGATCCCGTGCTGCGCCTTGTCCGCGACCGGCGAGGTCACCTGGGTGCGGACCACCATGCCGTCGGCAACGGTGATCGTGCAGGAGGCCTGCGGCTTCGGCATGCCCCGGCCGTTCCCGGCGTCGGTGATCTCGACCAGACACTGCCGGCAGGCGCCGACCGGGTCGAGCAGCGGGTGGTCGCAGAACCGCGGGATCTGGATCCCGATCTGCTCCGCGGCCCGGATCAGCAGGGTGTTCTTCGGAACCTTGACCTCGATGTCGTCGATGGTCACGGTCACCAGATCGGTGCGCTCCACCTCAGCGGGCGGATTCCCTGTGTTGGAGACGATCGTCATGCGCTTGCTCCAGCGGTAGCGAAGACAGTGCTTGCCATCGGGTCGAACGGGCAGCCGCCGTTCTCGAAGTGCGCCAGGTACTCGTCCTTGAAGTGCTGGATCGAGCTGCTGATCGGCGCCGTCGCACCGTCGGCCAGCGCACAGAACGAGCGGCCGGTGATGTTCTCGCACAGGTCGAGCAACTCGGCCAGGTCATCCTCGGTGCCCTTGCCGTGCTCCAGCCGCTCGAGGATCTGCACCAGCCACCAGGTGCCCTCACGGCACGGGGTGCACTTGCCGCAGGACTCGTGCTTGTAGAACTCGGTCCAGCGCAGCACCGAGCGGACCACGCAGGTGGTCTCGTCGAAGATCTGCAGCGCCTTCGTGCCCAGCATCGAGCCGACCGAGCCGACGCCCTCGTAGTCCAGCGGTACGTCGAGGTGCTCGGCGGTCAGCAGCGGAGTCGAGGACCCGCCCGGGGTCCAGAACTTCAGCTCGTGGCCCTCGCGGATCCCGCCGGCCAGGTCGATCAGCTGTCGCAGCGTGATCCCCATCGGCGCCTCGTACTGACCCGGCCGGGTGACGTGCCCGGACAGCGAGTACAGCGTCATGCCCTTGGACTTCTCGGTGCCCATCGATGAGAACCAGTCCGCGCCGTTCTTGATGATGGCGGGAACGGATGCGATCGACTCGACGTTGTTGATCACAGTGGGGCAGCCGTACAGACCGGCCACCGCCGGGAAGGGAGGACGCAGCCGGGGTTGACCGCGACGGCCTTCCAGCGAGTCGAGCAGCGCCGTCTCCTCGCCGCAGATGTAGGCGCCCGCGCCGGCGTGCACGATCACGTCCAGGTCGTAGCCGGAGCCGAGGATGTTGGCGCCGATGTAACCGGCCGCCTTCGCCTCCTCGACCGCCTGCTGCAGCCGGCGGATCACGTGCAGCACCTCACCGCGGACATAGATGAACGCGGTGCTCGCGCGGATCGCGTACGACGAGATGATGACGCCCTCGACCAGCGTGTGCGGCGAGGCCAGCATCAGCGGGATGTCCTTGCAGGTGCCCGGCTCGGACTCGTCCGCGTTCACCACCAGGTACTTCGGCTTCGGGTTGTCCTGCGGGATGAAGGACCACTTCATCCCGGTCGGGAAGCCGGCGCCGCCACGGCCGCGCAGACCCGAGTCCTTGACCGCGGCGACCACGTCGGCCGGCTGCATCCGCAGTGCGCTCTGCAGTGCGTCGTACCCACCGGCGCGCTGGTACGACGCCAGCTGCCAGGAGCGGATCTGGTCCCAGTTGTCGGACAGTACCGGGGTCAGCATGGTCAGTCCTCCTTGCGCGGGTCGTCGGTGTGGACGGCCTGCGACTCACGTCCCGGCTGGTCCTCGGGACGCGGACCCGGAACGGCGTCGAGCGGCGCCGGCGAACCGCCGCGGCCACCCGGAGCCGTCCAGTTCCGCTCGCGGGCCAGCCGGAGACCGGCCAGCGTCGCCTTGCCGCCGGTCGGGCCCTCGTCGGCCCGGCCGTCCGGGAACCCGGCGAGCACCCGCTCGGCCTCGCGCCAGGTGCAGATGGTGGCGCCGCGCGGCGACTTCACCTCGGCGCCCTCGCGCAGGTCGTCGACCAGCTGGGTGGCCGACTCCGGCGTCATGTCGTCGAAGAACTCCCAGTTCACCATCATCACCGGCGCGTAGTCGCAGGCGGCGTTGCACTCCAGGTGCTCGAGGGTGATCTTGCCGTCCTCGGTGGTCTCGTCGTTGCCGACGTCCAGGTGCTGCTTCAGCCGCTCGAAGATCAGGTCGCCACCCATCACGGCGCACAGCGTGTTGGTGCAGACGCCGACGTGGTAGTCACCGACCGGGCGGCGCTTGTACATCGTGTAGAAGGTCGCCACCGCGGACACCTCGGCACCGGTCAGCCCGAGCACCTCGGCACACGCCTCGATGCCCTCCGGGGTGACCCGGCCCTCGACCGACTGCACCAGGTGCAGCATCGGCAGCAGCGCCGACCGGCCCTGCGGGTAGCGGGCGGCCAGCTCGCGCATCTCCGCGATCGTGGTGTCGGTGATGTTCGAGTCACCGGTGCTGTACGGCACCGGCTTGTCGGTTGCAGTCGCGTGGTTCTCGGCCATCTATCGGTCCACTCCACCCATCACCGGGTCAAGGCTGGCGACGGCGACGATCACGTCGGCGACCTGGCCGCCCTCGCACATGATCGGCATCGCCTGCAGGTTTGCGAAGGACGGGTCACGGAAGTGCGCCCGGTACGGCTTGGTGCCGCCGTCGGAGACCACGTGGCAGCCGAGCTCGCCGCGCGGCGACTCGATCCCCACGTAGGCCTGCCCGGCCGGCACCCGGAAGCCCTCGGTGACCAGCTTGAAGTGATGAATCAGGGCTTCCATCGACTCGCCCATGATGTGCTTGATGTGGTCGAGCGAGTTGCCCATCCCGTCGGTGCCGACGGCCAGCTGGCTCGGCCAGCCGATCTTCTTGTCGGCCACCATCACCGGCTCGCCCTCCATCTTGGCCAGCCGGTCGGCGCACTGCTCGACGATCTTCAGCGACTCGTGCATCTCCTGCAGCCGGACCCGGAACCGCCCGTAGGAGTCGGCGGTGTCCCAGGTCGGGACGTCGAAGTCGTACGTCTCGTAGCCGCAGTACGGCTGGGTCTTGCGCAGGTCCATCGCGTACCCGGTCGAGCGCAGCGGCGGGCCGGTGATGCCCAGCGCCATGCAGCCGGCCAGGTCCAGGTAGCCGACGTTCTGCAGCCGCCCCTTGAAGATCGGGTTCGCGTTGCACAGCTCGGCGTACTCGGGCAGGTGCTTGTTCATCCAGGTGATGTACTCGCGGATCTTGTCCAGCGCACCCGGCGGCAGGTCCTGGGCGACCCCGCCCGGCCGGATGAACGCGTGGTTCATCCGCAGGCCGGTGATCAGCTCGAACAGGTCGAGCGTCATCTCCCGCTCCCGGAAGCCGATCGTCATCACGGTGAGCGCGCCGATCTCCATGCCACCGGTGGCGATGCAGACCAGGTGGCTGCTGATCCGGTTGAGCTCCATCAGGAGCACCCGCATCACATTCGCCTTGTCCGGGATCTGGTCCTCGATCCCGAGCAGCCGCTCGACCGCGAGGCAGTAGGCGGTCTCGTTGTAGAACGGCGACAGGTAGTCCATCCGGGTGCAGAACGTGACGCCCTGCGTCCAGGAGCGGAACTCCATGTTCTTCTCGATCCCGGTGTGCAGGTAGCCGATGCCGCAGCGGGCCTCGGTCACCGTCTCGCCGTCGAGCTCGAGGATGAGCCGGAGCACGCCGTGGGTGGACGGGTGCTGCGGGCCCATGTTGACGACGACGCGCTCTTCGGGCTCCTCGCCGAGGCCGGCCACGACCGAGTCCCAGTCCTGGCCGGTGACGGTGAAGACCTTGCCCTCGGTGGTGTCGCGAGTGGTCGCGTACGGGTCTGTTGTGGTCATCAGTTGTACGACCTCCGCGTGTCGGGCGGCGGGATGACGGCGCCCTTGTACTCGACGTCGATACCGCCGAGCGGGTAGTCCTTGCGCTGCGGGTGGCCCGGCCAGTCGTCCGGCATCTGGATCCGGGTCAGCGCCGGGTGACCGTCGAAGATGATGCCGAAGAAGTCCCAGGTCTCGCGCTCGTGCCAGTCGTTGGCCGGGTAGACCGAGACGATCGACGGGATGTGCGGGTCGGCGTCCGGGGCGGACACCTCCAGCCGGATCCGCCGGTTGTGCGTCATCGACATCAGGTGGTAGACCGCGTGCAGCTCGCGGCCGGTCTCGTTCGGGTAGTGCACGCCGCTGACGCCGGAGCAGAACTCGAACCGCAGCGCCTCGTCGTCGCGCAGGTGCTTGCAGACCTCGACCAGGCGCTCGCGCTGGACGTGCAGGGTCAGCTCGCCGCGGTCGACCACGACCTTCTCGATCGCGCCGTCGCCGACCAGGCCCTCCAGCCGGTCGGTCGCGCCGTCGAACCAGGAGCCGTACGGCTTCGGCGTACCGCCGGGCAACGCGACCTGGCGGCGCAGGCCGCCGAAGCCGGAGGTGTCACCGGTGCCGCGGACACCGAACATGCCCTTCCGCTGGTCCACCACCTCGGCCGCCGGGGTCTGAGCGTCACCGGCCGCCGACGTCGCCGGCAGGTTCTCGGGTTGCGTGTCGCTCACCGGAGCAGCCCCTTCATCTCGAGGGTCGGCGAGGCTGCCAACGCGGCCGCCTCACGCTCCTGCAGCTCCGCCCGCTTGTGCGCGCCGAGCTTGCTGTGCTGGATGTCGTCGTGCAGCTTGAGGAACGCGTCCAGCAGCATCTCCGGCCGCGGCGGGCAGCCGGGCAGGTACATGTCGACCGGGACCACGTGGTCCACGCCCTGCACGATCGCGTAGTTGTTGAACATGCCGCCCGACGACGCGCAGACACCCATCGCGAGCACCCACTTCGGGTTCGGCATCTGGTCGTAGATCTGACGCAGTACGGGCGCCATTTTCTGGCTCACCCGGCCGGCCACGATCATCAGGTCGGCCTGCCGCGGCGACGCCCGGAAGACCTCCATGCCGAACCGGGCGGCGTCGTACCTCGGCGCGCCGGTGGTCATCATCTCGATCGCGCAGCAGGCCAGCCCGAAGGTTGCCGGCCACAACGACGCCTTCCGCATGTAGCCGGACAGGCCCTCGATCGTGGTCAGCAGCACGCCGGCCGGAAGCTGTTCCTCAACACCCATGGCTCAGTCCCACTCCAGTCCGCCGCGGCGCCACACGTAGGCGTACGCGACGAAGACGGTGACGATGAAGATGACCATCTCGATCAGCCCGAACAGCGCCATCTGGTCGAAGGCGACCGCCCACGGGTAGAGGAAGATGATCTCGATGTCGAACACGATGAAGAGCATCGCGGTGATGTAGTACTTCACCGGGAACCGCCCGCCACCGACCGGTTGCGGGGTCGGCTCGATCCCGCACTCGTAGGAGTCGAGCTTGGCCCGGTTGTAGCGCTTGGGTCCGACCAGCGCGCTCGTCACCAAGGTGCCCGCCACGAAGATCGCCGCGAGCACACCGAGAACGAGGATCGGTACGTAAGGGTGCATCGGGTTCGTGCTCCCTCCTTCAGCCGGTGGTCTGTCTGTCTGCGTTTCCGGTCAGCTGTGTTACCAGCACTGTGTTATCAGTACCGCTGTGGCCCATCTCACTCGCCCCGCCGGTTTCAGGCGGCCGGGGCGACCTTGGTGAGCCCGTTGATGATCTTGTCCATCACGTCGCCGTCGCGCGGGTCGGTGAGGTTGGCCAGCAACTTCAGGGTGAACTTCATCAGGGTGGTGCGCGGCAGACCGTACTTCGTGCACAGCCGCATCACCTCCGGATTTCCGATCAGCTTCACGAAGATCCGGCCGAGCGTGTAGTAGCCGCCGTACTCCTGCTTCAGCGCCTTCGGGTACGCCGACAGCGCGCGCTCGCGCTGGTTCGGCTGCCGGTGCAGCGCCTGGGCGGCGACCTCGGCGGCGAACGCCCCGGACTCCATCGCGTACGGGATGCCTTCGCCGTTGAACGGGTTGACCATGCCGCCGGCGTCGCCGAGCAGCATCAGGCCGCGGGTGTAGTGCGGCTGCCGGTTGAAGCCCATCGGCAGCGCCGCGCCCCGGATCGGGATGGTCTGGAACTCGTCCCGGAACTGCCACTCCTCCGGGGTGTTCTTCAGCCACTGCTTCAGCAGGTCGGAGTAGTCGACCTTGCCGAACGCCTCGGACGTGTTCAGGATGCCGAGGCCGACGTTGACGGTGCCGTCGCCCATCCCGAAGATCCAGCCGTAGCCGGGCAGCAGGTTGCGCTGGCCCGGGTTCTGCGGGTCGTCGGCCCACAGCTCCAGCCACGACTCGAGGTAGTCGTCGTCGTGGCGCGGGCTGGTGAAGTAGGTGCGGACGGCGACCCCCATCGGGCGGTCGTCGCGCTTGTGCAGGCCCATCGCGATGCTGAGCCGCGACGAGTTGCCGTCGGCGGCCATCACCAGCGGCGCGCGGAACTCGACGTCGGCGCCGGCGCGGCGGCCGTTGTCGTCGACCGGCTTGGCGGTGACGCCGACGATGAAGCCCCGGTCGTCCAGGATCGGGGCGGTCACGTTGGTCCGCTCGCGCAGCCGGGCGCCGGCCTTGACGGCCTGCCGGGCGAGCATGTCGTCGAAGTCCATCCGGTTCCGGGTCAGCCCGTAGTTCGGGTGGCTGGACAGGTCCGGCCAGTCGAGCTGGAGCACGTGCCCGGCACCCTGGATGCGGAGGCCGTAGTTGCGGATCCAGCCGGCCTCTTCGGAGATGTCGATGCCCATGTTGATCAGCTGCTTGGTGCCGCGCGGGGTGAGCCCGTCGCCGCAGACCTTCTCCCGGGGGAACGCGGTCTTCTCCAGCAGCAGGACGTCGAGTCCGGCGTTGGCCAGGTGGTACGCGGCCGCCGATCCTGCGGGTCCGGCGCCGACGACGATCACATCGGCGGTCTCCGCCTGCTGCCCGCTCGGCACGCTCTGGCTCATCTCGATTCCCGGCCTGGAAGGTTTCATGGGGCTATGTGCGCTCGTGAAGGGATTCACGAAGCCTCGACACCCGACAGTCTAGGACTGCCTGACTCGGACACGAAACCGGCCCACTTCCCCTTGTCCACAAGCGATTTACGCGCGATTTTCCTTGCGTAATTAAGCGGGCTTGACCGCCCGGTGGATGGCCACCAGGCCACCGGTCAGATTGCGCCACTGCACGCGAGTCCAGCCGGAGGCCTCGATCGCGCGTGCGAGCGGCTCCTGCGGGAGCCAGGCCCGGGTCGACTCGGCCAGGTACTCGTAGGCCTCCGGGTTCGTCGACACCACCTTCGCCACCGCCGGCACGGCGCGCATCATGTACTCCAGGTACACCACCCGGAACGGCTTCCAGGTCGGGTGCGACTGCTCCAGTACGACGAGCCGCCCGCCCGGCCGGGTCACCCGGAGCATCTCCTGGAGCGCGACCGTGACGTCGTTCACGTTCCGCAGCGCCCAGGAGATCGTCACCACGTCGAACGTGTCGTCCGCGAACGGCAGCCGCAGCGCGTCCCCGGCGACCAGGTCCAGCCCCGGGTTGCGCCGCTTGCCGACCCGCAGCATGCCGACCGAGAAGTCGCACGACACCACCTCGGCGCCTGCCTCCAGCAACTTGATGCTCGACGCACCGGTCCCGGCGGCCAGGTCGAGGATCTTCATCCCCTTCCGGGGCGCGATCTCGGCGAACGTCTGCGGCCGCCAGTGCAGCTTCTCCAGGCCCATCGTCGCGACCGCGTTCGTCCGGTCGTACCCCTCGGCCACGTTGTCGAACATGGCCGCGACGGCCTGCGGGTCCTTGCTCAGATCTGCGCGGGTCACCTGTCTAGTTGATCACGGCCTCGACGGGCTCCGAAATTCGCCGGACATCGGGCAGGCATACGCTTGCATCTCGTGAGGGGTATCTCCAGGGAACCGGCCGGCCATCGAGACCCGGGGCCACGCCGTGAGCGAGGAGTGGTGCGGTGAGCTTGTCCGAGCCGGTCGGGAGCCAGGCTCCCCATCTGGTCATCCGCAGCCAGCGGGTCGACGGAGTGTCGGCCCAGCTGATGGACCATCTGCCGGCCGAGGGCGGGCTGGCCTGGGTACGGCGCGCCGACGGCCACGTCGGCTGGGGCGTCGCCGCGCGGCTCGACGTTGCCGGTGGCAACCGCTTCCAGGAGGCGGTGACCTGGTGGCAGAACCTGGTCGCGGCCGCGGTGGTTCGCGACGAGGTCGGCGTACCAGGGTCCGGGCTGGTCTGCTTCGGATCGTTCGGGTTCACCGACAACGACCCGAGCGAGCTGGTCGTGCCCGAGGTGATCGTCGGCCGCCGCGGCGGGACCACCTGGGTGACCACGATCTCGCCGGCGTCCTCACTGGCCGTGCCGCCGGAGCTCGCCGTTCACGAGCCGTCACCGGTGTCCGACGTCGCGTTCGCCGACGGCGCCCGGTCCGGCACCGACTGGTCGAGCATCGTCGCCGACGCGATCAAGCGGATCACCGCCGGCGAGCTCGACAAGGTGGTGCTGGCCCGCGACCTGATCGCGATCGCCGAGCAGCCGATCGACCTGCGCTGGCCGTTGCGCCGGCTCGCGTCGGCGTACCCGAACTGCTGGACGTTCTCCGTCGACGGGCTGATCGGCGCGACTCCCGAGCTGCTGGTCCGGCGGGAGAAGGGCCTGATCACGTCCCGGGTGCTGGCCGGGACCATTCGCCGTACCGGCGACGACGCGCACGACCTCGCGCTGGCCGCGTCGCTGGCGCGGTCCAGCAAGGACCTCGAGGAGCACGAGTTCGCGGTCCGCTCGGTCGCCGACGCGCTGAAGCCGCACTGCAAGTCGATGAACGTCCCGGAGACCCCGTTCGTGCTGCACCTGCCGAACGTGATGCACCTGGCCACCGACGTGGCCGGCGTCGCGAACAACGGCGCCTCCGCGCTCGGCCTGGCCGCCGCGCTGCACCCGTCGGCCGCGGTCTGCGGTACGCCGACGGACCTGGCGCGCGACCTGATCGGTGAGATCGAGGGGATGCGCCGTGGCCGGTTCAGCGGACCGGTGGGCTGGATGGACGCGGCGGGCGACGGCGAGTGGTGCATCGCGCTGCGCTGCGGTCAGGCCGACCCGGACGACCCCCGACGGATGCGCCTGTTCGCCGGCGCGGGCATCGTGGCCGGCTCCGACCCGGTCGCCGAGCTCGCCGAGACGAACGCCAAGCTGGTTCCGATGAGAGACGCGTTGGGAGACTGACTGTGAAGCTCACGAAGTTCGCGCATGCCTGTGTCCGGCTGGAGAAGGACGGCAAGGTGCTGCTCGTCGACCCGGGAACGTTCAGCGAGGACGCGGTCTTCGAGCGCGCCGACGCGATCCTGGTCACCCACGAGCACCCCGACCACCTGGACGTCGAGCGCATCGCTGCCCTGGACGCGCCGATCTACACGAACGCCGGCGTCGCCGCTCAGCTCGAGGACCTCGGCGACCGGGTCACCGTGGTCGCCGACGGCCAGTCCTTCGAGGCGGCCGGCTACGCAGTACGTGCCTATGGCAAGGACCACGCCGTCATCCTCCCGGAGCTCGGCGTCCCCTGCGAGAACGTCGGCTACCTGATCGAGGACGCCGTCTACCACCCCGGCGACTCCTTCACCCGACCCGACCGCGAGGTCCACACCAACCTGGTGCCGATCTCCGGTCCGTGGTTCTCACTCCCGCCGGCCATCGAGTACGCCCGTACGGTCAAGTCCCAGCAGACCGTCGGCATCCACGACGGCCTCCTCAACCCGGTCGGTCTCGGCATGCTCAAGCGCTTCCTGACCGAACACGGCGGCCACCCTTACCTCGCCCTCACCCCAGGCGAGTCCACGGAGCTCAGCTGAGGAGCGAGGCCCGGATCGCCTCCTTCACAGAGCGAAGGCGGTGGAGGATGCCGTTGCCGTTGCGGTAGCGGCCCAGCTCGGCCAGCCAGATCGCCCAGGCGCCAAGCAGGCCAAGGGCGACGAACGGTGCGACGTCCTTCAGCCAGTCGCTGGTCTCGCGCACAACCCACTTTCGGGCTGCACTGGCACAGCTCAGACCCGTCTGCTGGACGTCGAGCTCGGTCAGACCGCACTGTGGCTCGGTCTGCAGGGTTTCGTCGTTCGTCGCCGGTACGGTGTGCTCCTGCGCCGGCAGGGCCTGGGATGCGATCCAGTCCGCGAGGACCGTGCTCATCCGGGCGTGGCCGTCCTCGTCGGGGTGCAGGCTGTTGTGCACCCAGTTCTTCGGGTTGATCTGCGCCTCCGCCGAGCCGTTCATGGACTGTGCGCTCAGGAAGTTGACGCCGGTCTTCGGCCCGTGGTCGCACAACCGCAACTGCGCGTCCTCGAGCGCGGTCGGCATCGTGTTCAAGTACTTGAACTTCGCCGCTGCGGCCTCGACCCGCACCACGTTGTTCAACCGGCTGACGAAGGTGTGGACGAATCCGATCTCGGTCTGGGACAAGGCGACGTCACCGCACTTGTTGTCGCCCAACGGGTCTGGATACGGCACCACGACCACGGGGATGTCGGCGTTCGCCTTGGCGAGGATCGCGTTGAGACCCGCGTAGGTCGCCTTGAGGGAATTCTGCACGTTGGCAAGGTTGCTGAGCCAGAGACCCGACTGGGTGGCGCAGTTCCCCGGAGCCAGACAGGTGAGCCCGATGGTTGCGAACCCTGAGTCGTTTCCGCCGATGGACAACAGGATCAGTCCGACCTTCGAGGGGTCAGCCTGCACGAGCGACTCGAGCTGCTCGAACTGGGTCCGACCCGGGCCGCCGATCGGCTCGCCGTCGTACTGCGGTTTGCCGCGGTTCTCCCGTGTGTTCAGGTGCACGGTCCGGGCGCCTGAGCAAGCGAAGGAGACGACCCCGCCCGGGAACTCCCGCTTGCCCGCATCACTGCGCCCGTAGACGAAGGGGTACGCCGTCGACGCGCGCCGGCACTCGTTCTCCCCGGAGTCGTCCGTGCCGGTGTAGAAGGCCTCTGCGCCCTCGCCTGACATGTAGGAGTCGCCGAGGGCCACAAGGACGCGACCATTCGCTGCCGCGGGAGGTCCGGACACCTGGTCCGCTCCCAGAGCAGTCAGCACGACCAGTACGGCGGCGACCAGCAAGGTGTCCGCAGGCGTCTTGGCGGTGATCAGACCGACGAACAGAAAGGCGCCGACCGCTGCGAACACGAACGGCGTGTAGATCTGCCCCGGGGCAGCGAGGATCGCGACCACGGCGATCGCCACGGCGACGATCCCGAATCCGGAGAGCAGGATGATCGTCTTGCGGCGTCGTACGAGGTCGCTCGGTTTGCGCAACACGTCTTCTGACACCAGCGAGACACCGACAGGGGCCAAGAGCATCGAAAACGCCAGCAGGCCCAGCGCCAGCCTCGGCATCCTGGGTGGCTCTACGCCGCCCGGAACGAGCAACAGCCAGGCGGCGAGGAACAGTGCGGAACAGGCGGCGAGCACCCCTGGCCCGCGCGCGGGTGCCCAGCGTGTGCTGCTGCGCGCGACCAGCAGAAGGTGCCCCGCGGCCACGTACGCAACGATCCCGCCGATCAGGCCCAGGCCGTCGACCTTGGCGACGAAGAACCAGACAGCGACGAGGACAAGACCGATCGCGAGTACGGCGACCGCCAGCCAGACGTCGCGGCTGCGGCGGGCGGGCCTGGCGTCATCTCTGCGTCCGAGGAGCTGCAGGATGCTCAAGACGACCAGGGCAGAGCCCAAGGCGATGTAGAAGGCGCCCGGTGCACTGCCGCCGATCAGGTTGAAGCCGATGACCACCAGCAGGCCAAGGAGCAGCGGGCCCCAGACCTGCCACCGTTTGGCGTTGTCGATCCAACTCTCCTGGGGCGGCGGGTTCGTCGGCGCTGTGGTTGCTTCTGACTGTGTTGTCATCAGACACCCCCTCTG
Source organism: Kribbella sp. NPDC050124 (assembly GCF_044460355.1). Lineage (NCBI taxonomy): Bacteria > Bacillati > Actinomycetota > Actinomycetes > Propionibacteriales > Kribbellaceae > Kribbella > Kribbella sp. NPDC050124. The sequence goes on along the minus strand of NZ_JBITJU010000004.1, from coordinate 68,566 downwards.
ACGAGTCGGAGGTGCAGTGAGGGTGTCCAGATACACGCTGCCTGTCAGCTCGGCGTAGCCGCGTCACCTGGCAACAAGACCGGCCCCACCTTCGGCAGGACCCGCGTCCGGCTGTAGGCGAGCAGGGCGTTGGCGGCCTGCTTGGGGCGCTCGCCGGTCAACGACATCCGGCCGGCGATCAGGCCGACGACCAGTGGAGTCGAGAACGAGGTGCCGCTCCAGCGCGCCATCCCGGCGAACTCGCGCAGCTTCCCCTTGTTCGGCCGTTCGGTGCAGCGGTACTCGCCGCTCAGGAACGCGTTGATCAGGTTCTCTCCCGGCGCGTAGACGTCGACCCAACTGCCGAAATTGCTGAAGGACGCGCGGGAGACTCCGTCGGCGGCCAGTGCACCGACCGACACCGTCTCGTCGTGCGCGGCCGGCCAGAACTTCCGGTCGTCACCGTCGTTACCCGCCGCGGCGACGAGGACCGGGCCGTCCAGAGTGCCTTCCCTCGGCGTGGTGAAAGTGCCGAGCCCCAGCGCCGGAAGGTCGAAGCGCGTCTTGGAGCCGGCCGAGAGACTGATGATGTCCGGATTGCCGGCCACGACCTCGGCCAACCGCTCGGCCAGATCCACTTCGAACATCGCCCCCGCTTTGTCGAAGTAGCTCTTGACCACCACCTCGGTCTTCGGCGCGATCGCGCGGATGACGCCCGCGATGAAGGTTCCATGACCGGCGTACGGGCGAATCATGCCCGCGTCGTCGAATTCGTCCTCGTCGTCGCCGGTCACACCGTTCAGCCAGTCTGCGTGCGGCGCCTCGGTCCAGCCGACGTCCAGGACGACTACTTTCACACCACGTCCGTCGGCTTTACCGACCCCGGTCAGGAACGGCTCCGGACCCGCGCCGTTGGACACCGTTTCGGGTTCTGTCGCGGGGCATGGGCTGACGCTCTTGCAGATCCAGACCAGGTGATCCGGTGTGACGGTGCCGCGCCCGAACTGTTCGTCGGCGTGCGCGAGGAAGCGTTGCGTCGGACTGAGGCCGGCGTCGCGGCCCGGTGCGTCGGCGGGTACGTTCGCCGGCAAGTCGAGCCGGGTCACTCCGAGGCTGCTTTGCCGAGGCGTCCCGCCGCCGAACAGGCCGAGTGTCCTGGGTGCGTCGTGTTCCCGAACCAGTACGCTGCCGGCCCGATAGATCGCGTTCACCCCTGCCGTCCGCCAGTTCGGCGGATCGATCTCGATCTGATTGCCGAATGCGTCCAGCAGCAGATTGATCTGGTCTTCGAATTTATCGTTTGAACCATTTCCCGGCTGGTTGTTGTTTCCTCCCGGGTTCTTGTCGTCCGGCATCTTGTTTCCTCCCCCTGTGATCACTGGCGGGGACTATCCGGCCAGTTAACATTTCACTGTGCCGACAAACCGGGGGGTGTGTCGAGGTGACGGCGGCGCCGGAGGATCTACTGCCCCTGGCCTTGTCACGTCCGCTGGAGGCGATTTCCGGTGCGCAACGGCTGCTGGCGAGCGGTCCGCCCCAGTTGGCTGCGTCGATCGCTCACCAAGCCCGGGGCATCGGGCTGCGCCAGTTGGGTGACGTCGACACCGCAATCCGGGAGCTGCGGATGGCCCTGCGGCTCGCAGAACAGTCGGGTGATCGCAGACGCGAGCTCGACGCACTGGCCACGTTGGGCGCCACGCTCGGACGAGCGGGCTACGGAAAACAAGGGCTTGCTTGTCTCGAACGCGCGGTCGCGGGCAGCAGCGGAGCCCTTGCCGGGCGGATCCTGATCAGGCGAGCCGACGTACTCCTGGTTCTGGGGAGGCACCAGGACGCGCTCGAAGATCTTCGGGGCGCCGTGATTCGGCTCCGCCGCGCCGGCGATCCGGTCTGGGAGGCGCGTTCGCGCAACTACCGCGGATTCGCGCACCTCGCTCTCGGCAAGACCCGTCAGGCCGATGCGGATTTCGCGGTCGCCGAACGCCTGTATGCGTCGGCCAAGCAGGCGTTCGAGTTTGCCGAGGCCAGGCAGAACCGGGGTCTGGTCGCATTCGCGCGCGGAGACCTGCCGCTCGCGCTGGAGTATCTCGGCGAGGCCGGCAAGCGATTCGAGCAGTTGGGTGTCGCGTGGCCCGATTTGGCGATCGACCGCTGCCGCGTACTGCTTGCTGCCGGGCTGACCGCCGAAGCGAAAGCCGAAGCCGATCGCGCGGTGGTCGAGATGGAGAAGGAGGGCGGGCAGCCGACAAAGCGAGCCGAGCTGCTCTTCACGGCAGCAACGGCCGCGTTGGCCGCGGCGGATCCGCAGACCGCGCGTAAGCGCGCAGAAGAGGCACGCCGGCTGTTCGCCGCCCAGCGCCGGTCCTGGTGGTCGGCCCGGGCAACGGCCGCCCAACTCGAGGCCCGCTTCCTGGCCGGCGAACGCGGACCGCACCTTCTGCGCCAGGCCGTCTCGTCAGCGACTCGCCTCGATGGTTTGGCGGCTGCGGAAGCCCCTGCCGCGCACTTGCTCGCCGGCCGGCTCGCGCTGGCCGCGGACCGCCGCGCGACGGCCGACCGCCAACTGAAACGCTCTGGCGAGCTGCGCCGAGGCGCACCACCTCTTGCACGCGCTGCGGCCCTGCTCGGCAAGGCGTTGCAGGCAGAGGCTCTCGGCAACATGGACCGGATGGTGACCGCGTGCGCTCGTGGATTGGACGCGCTCGACGAGCATCGTCTGATGATGGGCGCGACGGAGCTACGCGCCCGGGCCACTGCGCATGGCGCTGAGCTGGCCAGGCTGACCCTCCGAGACGCCGTACGGCGAAATGACCCGATCCGGCTGATCACTCGAAGCGAGCGGTGGCGGGCGACCGCGCTGGCGGCGGCACCGCTGCGTCCGCCCGGCAACAAGCAGTTGCTCGCCGACCTGGCCGCCCTTCGCGACGTCGTACGGCGAGCTGAAGGCCTGGCTCCCGGAACACCTGGTGGTACGGCGTTGGAGCGGGAACGGAGACGGCTGGAGGACGCCGTCCGATCCCGCACCTTGAAGGCCCACGGCGACGACGCGCGAGCCATCGCCGGGTTCGACCTCGGCCAACTCTTCGCGGAACAGCGCGACACGACGCTGGTCGAGATGGTCGACGTGGACGACTTCCTGTCCGTCGTCGTGGTCCGTGATCGACGTCCGCGACTTCACCCAGTGGGACCGCTGTCCGATGCTGTCGTCGAGGTTCAGCGTGCTTTGTTCAGTCTGCGGTGGCTGGCCCGCGCCCGTCGGACGGCGGGGCCACCCCTGGACGTCATCGGTACGCGGCTCTCGTCCGCGCTCCTCGGCGATGCCGCACGCGATCTGGGGCACGGGCCGGTCGTGATCGTTCCGCCGGGGCGGTTGCAGGCGTTGCCGTGGCACCTCCTCCCGGAACTCGCGAACCGGGCGGTGAGCGTGGCGCCGTCCGCGGCGACCTGGCTGCGGGCTCGCCGGCTACGGCCGCCGACCGGACGCCGGGTGGCGTTGGTTCTGGGGCCTGGACTGCCTTCGGGTGGCGCCGAGATTTCGCAGCTGTCCGAGCAGTACCCCGAGGCGACGGTGCTCGGCAGCGGAGCAGCTACCGCGGAGGGAGTCCTGGATGCGCTGGACGGCGCCTGGTTGGCGCATATCGCGGCGCACGGAACGTTCCGTGCGGACAGTCCGCTGTTCTCGTCGCTTCGGCTGGACGACGGACCCCTGACTGTGTATGACTTCGAACGGCTAAAGCAGGCGCCGTACCGGCTGATCTTGTCCAGCTGCGAGTCAGCGCTCGCACAGCCGGTCGGTGCGGATGAGCTGCTCGGCCTGACCAGCAGTCTGGTGCCGCTGGGCGCCGCCGGGATCATGGCCAGTGTGGTGCCGGTGAACGATCGGGCCGCCGTACCGGTGATGACACTGCTGCACGACAACCTGCACACGGGTCACGCACTCGCCGAGTCGCTGGCCCTGGTCCGGGCCGGTTGTGGTGACGACCCGGTCGCCGTCGCCACTGCTTGCTCGTTCGTCGTGCTCGGAGTGTGAGTCGGCATGTATCACCGTCAGCCCGCGCGACTCCGTCCCATTAGAACGTTCCTATCGCCCGCGAAGGAGTCACGGTATGCGCGATGACCCAACCGTGATCCGGATGGTCGCGGGCGCCAGAAACGGCGACAAAGGCGCCTGGGACGCGTTGGTGGAACGGTACGCGCCACTGGTCTGGACGGTCAGCAGACGGTTCCGGCTGTCGGCCGAGGACGTCAACGACGTCGGGCAGACCGTTTGGCTGCTGCTGATCGAGCACTTGCCCGACCTGCGAGATCCGGCCGCGCTACCGGGCTGGATCGTCACCACGACTCATCGCGAGTGCCTGCGGTTGTTGCGGACCGGCAGGCGTACAGAGCCGCTCGATCCGGCGGACGTGCCCGCGGACACGCCGGACATGGTGCCCTCGGTCGACGAGGAACTGCTGGCACACGAGCGTCGTGAGCTGGTTCGGGCCGCGTTCGCGCAACTGTCGCCGCGCTGTCAGGCGTTGCTGTCGATGCTCGTCCAGGACCCGCCTGCGCCGTACTCCGAGATCAGCCAGAAGCTGCACATGCCGATCGGCAGCATCGGCCCCAACCGGGCCCGCTGCCTGGATCGATTGCGCCGGACGCCGGCGCTCGCCACGCTGACCGCTGTCCGGACCGCCTCCGCCCACGAACCGGAAGAAGGTGATCACCATGAGCAGCCAATGGTGGAGCGATGACGATCAACTGCTGGAGCAGTTGCGCGATGCCCTGAGTACGGCGCGGGAGCTGCCGGCCGGCTTTGTCGAAGTGGGCAAGGCAGCCTATGCCTGGCGCACGATCGATGCGGAGCTTGCCGCGCTCACCTACGACTCCGCGTGGGATGCCGAGGAGCTCACGCTGACCCGGGCCGAGAGTGCGGTGCTTCGCACTCTGACGTTCAGCTCGGATGCCCTGACCATCGAGCTCGAGCTGACTCCGCACGAAGTCCTCGGGCAGATCAGCCCACCGCAACGCGGCACGGCCCGACTGGCCACCGAGAGCCTCGGCACCGACGTCGATGACGTCGGAACCGCGCCGATCGACGACCTCGGCTTCTTCATCGTCCGCCCGGCCCCGAATCATCCGTTCCGGCTGGTCTGCCAGACCGCAGCCGGGGTCACCGTGCTCACCGGCTGGATTTCGCCGTAACAGGTATCAGTCCCGGCCTCTGGTTCTCCGTTCCAGTATGGCTGGAATCCGTTGCTCCATACGCCGACTGACCGCCGTTGCGGTGGCGGGGCTGCTCGCGCTCCTGCTCGCACTGGCGGGTGCGGAGTCGGCAGGCGCAATCAGTCGTGAGGTAGGACCGCTCAAGCTCGATCCGCGAAGTGGCGAGCGCCGTACGCCGGTCGGTGTGTCCGCCGATGGGTTCGCCGGGTGCGTGAAGAACGTGGTGGACGAGTACCAGGTGAACGGACTGCTCCTCGAGGAACCCGGCACTGTGGTGATCAGCTTTGGCACAACCCCGATGGGCGAACCCGTCACGGTTGGGTCCGACGGGTCGATCAGCGCGTCGTTCACGGTTCCGGAAACGGCTGCGCCTGGCCCCTACACGGTCCGGGCTGAGTGCGTCCAGAACTCGAAGTTGGTGAGCTCCGCGACGTTCGAAGTCACCGAGGTGCAGCCGACGATCGTGCCAACGACGCCAGAACTGACCGTTGTACCGCGGATCGTCGGATTGCTGCGCGGGAAGGCGCTTACTGCCCTGAAGACCGCAGGGCTTCGGCTTGGGCGGGTTTCCGGACAGGGCGACGTCGTACGCAGCCAAGATCCTGAGGCCGGCAAGGAGGTGACTCCCGGCAGCGCTGTCGACATCACGGTCAGCTCGGCGACGCGCTTGGTCGTCGTACCGCGGGTGATCAGGAGGTCGCCCGAGGCCGCCGCCGAGATCCTCGAGGACCGCGGGCTTGTGTTGGGCCTGGTGGACGGCGACGGAGAGCTGATCCGCGACCAGTTCCCGGAGCCCGGAACCGAGGTTCCCGCCGGCAGCGCGGTCAGCGTCACGACCGAATCGGACAATGTTGCGCCGGTGCTGGTGAAGGTCCCGAAACTGGTCGGGCGAAAGGTGAGGGTCGCCCGCACAACGCTGACGGCCGCCGGTCTGGTGCTTGGTGGCAAGCCGGCCGACGATCGCACGGTCGCCAGTCAGAAGCCGGCAGCAGGCACGTTCGTGAAGCCCCGCAGCGTGGTGACCGTGACTCTCGTCCCACTCCCGCTGGTTCCGGTGCCGGACCTGGTCGGGGGCGGCGCTGATCAAGCTCGTACAGCGTTGTCCGCGGTCGGACTGGTGTTCGGCGGTGGATCGGACAGTGACGGCGACATCGTGAGCCAGCAGCCTGCGGCCGGCACTCTCGTTCCGGTGGGAACCCCGGTCGCCGTGACATTCGATCCGTCGCCGTCAGCGTTGCCGGCCATAGTCGTAGCGGCGGTGTTGCTGGGCGTCGGCGCCGCCGTCTACCGCCTGGCGCGACTTCAGCTCGACCAGAGTTTTGTCCGCAACAAGGTCAAGGTCGCCGTACGGCAGTCCGCGCTGCGCGATCCGAGGATCACGGAATCGAACCAGTCGCCCGCGCTGCCGGTCGTGCGGCTCGAGCCACACGCCGACACCGGCACGCACACCCTCGAGGAGGGCTGAGCCATGACCACTTCAACTCTGATCGACGATCCGGTCGTCCAGGCGCCGATGAGCGCCGACGCGCTCCTGTTCGGCTCCGCGACCGGCGCGGTCAAAGCACTCAGCGACGCGATCAACGAGCGCGGCACCACCCGGACCGCCATGCTCTCGGTCCGACGGATGTCGAGCCCGGCGATCGCGGTCGTCGACCGTGAGATCGGCAGCATCACCGGGGGTCTGCTGAATCTGGACCTCGGCGACGTCTTGCTGTCGGCCTGGCGCAAGTACGCGAAGCTGACCGACGCGGCGCGCCGGACTCTTGCCATCAGCGGCAGCGAGGAGATCGTTCCGCTCGCTCAGCACACCGTCCGGTCGACGTACTCACCGCACGTCGATCTCATCGCCAACGGGTTGCTGATCCACTCGTTCAAGTTCGAACTCGAGATCGTCTTCGAACTGACCGCCCTGCAGGCCGTCGTCAGAGCCGGCACCCTGACCGCCCTCGCCGGCGGCAAGTGCGTCGTCACGGCAACGCTGTCTCTCGACGGCGCACAACTGGCCCGGAAGAGCCGCCCCGTCGACCTGGAGCTCATGGTCCGCCTCCAGCCACCGCGCCCGTTGATCACGAGCTCCGTGACCGCATAGTCAGCTGAAGAAGTATTCGACGAAGTCGGCGACCGGGCGGTAGCCGGCTTGGTGGTAGATCTTGTTGGAGGTGGGGTTGGCCAGGTCGGTGTAGAGGCACGCCTGGTTGCCCTGGGCAAGGATCTCCGCGGTCACGTGACTGGTGAGCGCGCCGGCGTACCCGTGCCGCCGACGCTCCGGAGGGGTGTAGACCGGCCCGACCCGGCAGGCCCCGTAGACCGGCAGGTGGTACCCGACCATGCTCACCGGCTGACCGTCGGCCTCCCAGATCCACATGGTCCCGTGCGCCAGGTGGTCCTTGGCCCAGTCCAGGTAGTCTCCGCCGAGCTCCTCCGCGAATCCTGCCTTCGCCCAGCTCGCCACCAGGTCGACCTCGTCGGCCTTCATCAACCGCGGCGAGCCCTCGGCGGCCAGCGGGGTCAGCGTGCCGAGCTTGTGGAGGCGGGTCCCCTTGGTCTCGGTCGCCGTCCCGCCGCGTCGCACGCACCATCGGTCGGCGAAGCGCAGAGCCGCCGGGCGGTCACCTGCGACGCCCGCCAGCTCGGGCAGTACGTCGAGATACGCGTCGGCGACCGGTTCGGCGAACTCCGCCGGCAGCGCGCCGAGGTACACGTTCCGCCCGGGGGTCCGCATCGCCGCACCGACCACCTTGCCGCCGTCGTGGACGGAGGCGAAGTACGACGGCTCGTCCGCCGTACGACCGCCGGACGCCTGTGCGTGGACGTTGCTCATGATGATCGTGTGCAGGACCGGATCCTGTTGCAGGAAAGGGAAGACCGTCTCTTCGAAGGCGGCCGCGTCACTCGTCACACGCACGTCCATGCCCACGTAGGTTACGCCTCGACCGGCGCAGCGTCGCGCGGATTTACACTGCGACTATGTCCACCACGCGCTTGCTGCTGCTCGGGGTCGTGCGGATCTTCCAGCCGGCCTACGGGTACCAGCTGCGCCGTGAGCTGCTCACCTGGAACGTGCAGGACTGGGCGAACATCAACCCCGGCTCGATCTACACCGGGCTGCGGACGCTGGCCAAGCACGGGTACCTGCAGGAGCTCGAGGGCGGCGCGGCGAGCAGGCCCGGGCGTACGTCGTACAAGCTGACCACCGACGGCGACACGGAGTACTTCTCGCTGCTGCGGCAGATGCTGTGGAACGTGGACGGCTTCCACCCCGACCGGATGATGGTGACCCTGAGCTTCCTCTGGTCGCTGCAGCGCGACGAGGTGCTGGCCGCACTCGAGGCGCGCATCACCCAACTCGAGCAACGCCAGAAGGCCGAGCCGTTCGCGGAGCGGCAGGTGTTCGAGGACCCCGGTACGCCGAACCACATCGTCGAGATGTTCCGCATCACCACCGCCCGCGACCGCGGCGAGCTCGACTGGACCCGCGCCTTCCACGAACGCGTCACCAACGGCGACTACTCCTTCGCCGGCGAACCCGCCGACTGGACCCCCTACCCCGGCATGATCACCCACTGGGGCGAAATCCCCACCCCACCAGCTGAGTGAATTCAGCGGACGGCGAGCGCTTGCGGCGGTAGGGTCCCGGCACGTGGGGCACACGCCGGGTGGGCTGTTCGCCGTGTGAGGTGCGCCCGTCCGCTAGCCCCGCACGAGCCGCTGAACCGACCACGGCCCGTCGGCGACCACGTGGCGGTTGGGGCGCGCGGTAGCACGCGCGGGGAGGACCGTTTGATCAACATTGACTATTCAAAGTTGATCACTCAGACTGGGGCGCATGATGATCGAAGCGCGTGGATTGGCGCGCACTTTCAAGACCAAGCGCGGTCCGGTGGAGGCCGTGCAGGGGGTTGATCTGGATGTCGCCGACGGAGAGATCGTCGGCTTTCTGGGGCCCAACGGGGCCGGCAAGACCACCACGATGCGGATGCTGGCGACGCTGATCAAGCCGACCGCCGGCACCGCGACCGTGGCGGGATACGACTTGGCGAAGGACCCGGTCGGCGTCCGCCGTGGCATCGGGTACGTGCCGCAGAGCGGTTCGACGCTGCCGGAGGCGATCGCGGGAGACGAGGTCGTCGACCACGCCCGGCTGTACGGCGTACCGAAGGCCAAGGCTGCCGCGGACGGGCAGCGCCTGTTCGAGGAGCTCGACCTGCCGGGGCTGTGGCGGCGGCAGTGCAAGACCCTGTCCGGCGGCCAGCGGCGCCGGCTCGACATCGTGATGGGGCTGATCCACGACCCACGGCTGGTGTTCCTGGACGAGCCGACCACCGGTCTCGACCCGCAGGCCCGGGCGAACCTGTGGCAGCACATCCGCGGTCTCCGCGACCGTGGCGCGACCATCTTCCTCACCACGCACTACCTGGACGAGGCGGACGCGCTCTGCGACCGGATCCTGGTCATCGACCACGGCAAGATCGTTGCCTCCGGCACCCCGGACACGCTGAAGCAGCAGGTCTCCGGCGACGCGGTCCGGCTCAGCCTCGCCGACGCCGCCCACGCGCCCGCGGTGACCAAGATCGCCGAGGAGCTGGAGGGTGCGACCGGGTTCGAGACCGACGGCGACGTGGTCGGGTTCCGGATCCCACGCGGCGGGTCGGTACTGCCCGTCCTGCTCCGCCAAATCGATGCGCAGGGCATCGAGCTGAACGGCGTCGAGGTGCACCGCCCGACGCTGGACGATGTGTTCCTGACCATGACCGGGCGCTCGCTGCGGGACGAGGAAGCCCCGGCACCGCAGCAGGAGAAGGAGGTCGTGGCGTGACCGTATTGCGCGAGACCTGGATCGTGTTCCAGCGGGCGATGCGGCTGACGCTGCGGAACCCGATGTGGGCCATCCTGATGCTCAGCCAGCCGCTGATGTACCTGTTCCTGTTCGGCCCGCTGCTGAAGCCGATCACCGCGCAGATCAGCGAGGGCGCGACCACGAACGCCTACCAGGTCTTCATCCCCGGCCTGATCGTCCAGCTCGGCATGTTCGGCGCGATGTTCGTGGGCTTCGGCCTGATCGCGGAGTACCGGGCCGGCGTGATCGAGGCCGACCGGGTCACCCCGGCGTCCCGGATGGCGCTGATGGCCGGGCGGGTACTGCGGGATGTCGTCGTACTGGTCGTGCAGACGCTGGTGCTGCTGATCGCCGCGATCCCGCTCGGTCTACGGGCGCCGTGGGGAGGCGTGCTGCTGTCGCTGGTGATCGTGGCCCTGCTGGGCGCGACGTTCGCCTCACTGTCGTACTCGGTCGCGCTCATCACCAAGAGCGAGGACGCGCTGGCCCCGCTGCTGAACGGGATCGCCATGCCGCTCCTGCTGCTGTCCGGCATCCTGCTGCCGATGCAGATCGGTCCGACGTGGCTGCAGCGGCTGTCCGACATCAGCCCGCTGAAGCACGTGGTGAACGGCGTGCGGGCGCTGTTCCGCGGCGACATCGACAACAGCTCGTCGCTGTGGGGCCTGTTCTGGGTGATCCTGCTGACGATCGTCGGCCTGACCGTCGGGGCCCGGACCTTCCGCAAGGAATCCGCCTGACGCAAGCCGCTGTTCATCGGGGAGTCGCCCAGGGCGGCTAGCTTCCGCTCATGCGCTCGCCGATGGTCCGTGGGGTGGTCGGCTCCGTCGTAGTCGCCATGGCGAGCCTGGTGACCTCGGTGGTGCCGGCCTCCTCCTGGGTGGCGTCGTTCCCGATCACCGGCGAGCTGCGGGCCTCTCTGCCCGGGCGGATGGTCGGACTGTCGTTCATGGTGGCCGGGCTCGGGCTGATGGCCTGGGCCTGGCTGTCCGTCGGCCGCCGTGTGATGGCCGGCGAACGACTCCCACTGCTGCGCATGACGGCGTACTGGACCGCTCCCCTGCTGCTGATCCCGCCGCTGTTCAGCCGGGACGCGTGGAGCTACGCCGCGCAGGGTGCACTCGTGGCCGAGGGCTACAACCCGTACGACGTGGGCCCTGGAGTGCTGTCCGGTCACATCGTTGAGGCAGTCGACCCGATGTGGATGCAGACGCCGGCGCCGTACGGTCCACTACCCCTCGCGTACGGCGGTCTGGTCGCCCACCTGACCCTGGACCCGTACGTCCTGATGCTCGCGCACCGACTGCTGGCCGTGGTCGGCATGCTGCTGATCGCGTGGGCTGTGCCGCGACTGGCGACCGCATGCCGGGTCGACCCAGTGGTCGCCACCTGGCTGGTCGTTGCCAACCCGATGCTGATCATGCACGGCATCGGCGCCGCGCATAACGACGTACTGATGCTCGGACTGGCCTGCAGTGCGTTTGCCCTGGCTCTCACAGGTCATTGGGGTACGGCGGCAGTCGTAGCGGGTGCTGCAGCTGCGGTGAAGTTGCCAGGCGGGCTGGTGGTGATTGCGATCGCCGCAGTGATGAGTCCGCGGGCTGGGCGAGCACTGCGGTTCGCCAGTCTGGCGATCGCCGGCGCAGTGTCGGTGCTCACGCTGGTGACCATCGGAGAGCTCACCGGAGTGGGGTCCGGGTGGCTGAGTGCGCTCGACGTACCCGGTCTGGTGCGCTCGCCGTTCTCCATCGCGAATCTGATCGGGATGGCGGCATCCGGCGTACTCGCCTGGCTGGGCGAGGACACGGCTGCTGAACAGGCGCTACAGCTGGTGCGCCTGGCCGGGATGCTGCTGGCGATCGGTCTGATCGCCGTACTGAGTCTGCGGTCGTCCATCCATCACGCGGCGCGCGCTGTGGGCATCGCACTGCTGGCTGTGGTGCTGCTCGGCCCCAGCGCGCACGACTGGTACTTCCTGTGGTGCCTGCCGTTCCTGGCGGTTGCGCGCCCGGGCCGGAAGCTCACGACCACCATCACCGCGGTCAGTCTGATCTTCACGATCGCGGCACCGCTCAACTCGTCGTTGCGTGGTGCCACCATCCCGATCCTCACCACCACGGCGCTGGCCCTGGCGACCATCGTCCCGCTGCTGGGTCACCTGCGGGGGATGTCACACCTTGCCGAGCGCGGACACCAGCGCCTCGGTCAACGGGCGATGGCTGCTGCGCGGGACACGCGCCTCCACGACGTCCAAGCCGGCAACGGTGGGGGTTAGCGCAGCACGCAGGGCGTCCGGCGTCTCGGCCAGCGTGTAGCGGGTGCTGGTGGCTGCGCACAGCGCTGCCAGGTCCGTGTTGTGCGGCGTACCGAAGACTCGCTCGAAATGCGTTGCGTGGGTGGGGTCGCCCTGTTCGAGGGTGGAGAAGATGCCGCCGCCGTTGTCGTTGACCACGATGATGCGCAGGTCGGGACGGGCCTCGTCGGGGCCGATGATCAGGCCGTTGGCGTCGTGCAGGAAGGCCAGATCGCCGATCAGCGCGTACGTCGGCCCCGCATTGGCCAGCGCGGCGCCGACAGCCGTCGAGATGGTGCCGTCGATCCCGGCCAGGCCGCGGTTGGCGATGGTGCGGATCGGGACGATCGGGGCGAGGTCGAGGTCGCGGACCGGGTTCGAGGACGCGACCACGAGCATGCCGTCGGCGCCGACCGCCTCGCCTACGATCGCGGCGATGCCCGGACCGGTCAGGCCGTCGGCGAGCACCTTGTCGATGACGGGGCGCGCCAGCTGGTCCGCATGCTGCCAGCGCTCGAGCCAGTCCGTGGTGTCGGGTCCGGCGACCTCCAGCCCGGTGACGACCGACGACGCACGCCGAGCCGCGTCCGGCCACAGCCCGGTCGGTGACACCACGAGCACCTCGACGTCGGGCCGCGCGAGCAGCTTGGCGATCGGCCGGGACAGCGTCGGATGCCCGTACACCAGGACCCGTTCGATCTCCGCCGCCAAAGAGTTTGCCTGCAGCAACAGCCGGTACGCCGAGATGACCGACGGTCCGGTCCGCGCCCGGCTGGACGGCTCGGCGAACAACGGCCACTGACCCGCCTCCGCCGCCAACCGCGCGGCCTGCGAGGCACCATCACCCGCGACGACGACCGTCTTCGGCCCAGGCTGGACGGCCGACGGCTGCCCGGCAGCGGCGTGCACTGCAGTCCAAGGCCCACTACTGCGGCCGTCGAGCGGCTCCGGCCACTCCGGCCCGTCGGTAGGCACCAGCGGCTCAGCCAGCGGGCAGTTGAGCTGCACCGGCCCCGGGTCGGCCGACCGGGCACCGACTGCGTTGGCCACGGCCCGCGCGACCTGCGACCGCCAGTACGCCACCTGGCCGACCTCACGCACCGGAGTCCCCATCTCGTGGAACTGCCGCACCGCAGAGCCGAACACCTTGAGCTGGTCAGTCGTTTGGTTGGCGCCGCTCCCCCGCAGCGCCGGCGGGCGGTCCGCACTCAGCACGATCAACGGCAGCCCGCTGTGCGAGGCCTCCAACACGGCTGGGTGCAGGTTGGCCACCGCCGTACCCGACGTGGTCACCACAGGCACCGGTAGTCCGGTCCCCCGGATCAACCCGATCGCCAGGAAGCCCGCCGTACGCTCGTCGATCCGGACGTGCAGCCGCAGTCGCCCGTCGCGGTCCGCGGCAGCGAGTGCGAGCGCTAGTGGCGCGCTGCGGGAGCCCGGTGCCACTACGGCTTCCCGTACGCCGTTGCGGATCAGTTCGTCGACCACCACAGTCGCAAACGCCGTGGACGGGTTCATCCGGAACTCCTCATCTGCACTCGGCTCATGCGCTCTTCCCACACCGCAGTACGGGCTGCATCTGCCCGAGCCGCGTCTAACAACACCGGGTCCGGCTGCACCCGTCGTACCGGCAGGAAGCCGTTCACCGGCAGCAGCGGCTCTGCAACGACCTCACTGGTGAACATGGACACCGTGGCCAGCCCGCACGCGTAGGGCAGCTCCGGAAGCGCGGCAGCGAGCGCAACGCCTGCAGCGATGCCCACTGACGTTTCCAGCGCCGACGACACCACCACAGGGAGACCGATCTGCTCAGCAATGTCCAAGCACGCACGCACTCCACCAATGGGCTGGACCTTCAGTACGGCGATGTCGGCCGCGTCCAGCTTCTTCACCAGCAAGGGATCCTCGGCCCGCCGGATCGACTCGTCAGCAGCCACCGGGACCTCAGTACGACGCCTGACGGCCGCGAGATCCTCCACCCGCGCACAGGGCTGCTCGACGTACTCCAACTCGAACCGTCCGAGCTCTCGCAGTGCTCGCACTGCCTCGTCCACCGACCACAAGCCGTTCGCGTCAACACGCACCTGCCCGTCGCCGATCGCGTCCCGGACTGCCTCCACCCGCTCCAGGTCGTCTTTGAGCGACTGCCCGGGCTCAGCCACCTTCACCTTGGCCGTGCCGCATCCGGACGCCCGCACGATCTCAGCAGCTCGCTCCGGACCGACCGCAGGCACAGTGCAATTCACGGGTACGGCGTCCCGCACCGGCGCCGGCCACCCCTCGACGGCCGCCTCCAGCGCCGCCCGCAGCCAGGACACGCAAGTAGCGTCGTCGTAGTCGAGGAACGGACTCCACTCCGCCCAGCCCGCCGGCCCCTCGAAGAGCATTCCCTCGCGCACGGTGATCCCGCGGAACTTGTTCTTCAGGCCGATCGAGTACGTGATCACCGCACTCCCTCCAGCAGCGCCTGGCGATCAACCTTGCCCGAGGCAAGCATCGGCAGCGCGGCCAGCTGAACCACTTCACGCGGCGCCCAGGTCCGCGGCAGCACCTCGGCCACGAAGTCCCGCAGCTCGTCCCGACCCGGTTCACCCACGACGAAGGCCACGACCCGCGTCCCCCACTCCGCGTCGGGGACGCCCAGCACAACGGCGTCCTTCAGCCGCGGATGCTCGAGCAGCCGGGCCTGGACGGTCGGCAGCGTGATGTTGACGCCACCCGAGATCACCACGTCGTCGACCCGGCCGATCACCCGCAGTCTGCCGTCGACAAGCTCGCCACGGTCCTGCGTGCGGAACCACCCGTCCCGAAGCACCTCGGCCGTCAACGCGGGCCTTCGCCGGTACCCGGAGAACAGTGTCGGGCCGTTGATCAGGATTCGGCCGGCGTCGAAGGCGATCGCCGTACCCTCCAGCGGCTCACCGGCATAGACGCATCCGCTCCCGGTCTCCGTCATCCCGTACGCCGGGATCGCTGTGACACCGGCCTCAGCCGCACGGGCCTTCAGTGGGGCCGGTGTCGCCGCACCACCGATGATGATCGCGTCGAACGAACGCAGGGCCTCCAGATCGCTGTCCAGGTAGCGCGCCAGCTGCGTCGGCACCATCGCGGTGTAGCGCCGCGGACCGGTCATCGCGACCGCCGCCTCGCTGAAGCTCTCTTTGGCAATCACAGGAGAAAGGCCGGCTACGACGGACCGGGTGAGGATCTGCAGGCCGCCCACGAAGTACGGCTTCATCGGTAGCAGCCACTGACCGGGACCGCCCAGCCGGTCGTGCGTAGCGGTCGCGGACGCGAGCAGGGCCTCGCGGGACAGCAGTACGCCCTTCGGCTCGCCGGACGACCCGGATGTGGCGAGCACCACAGCACAGCCGTCCTCCAGCGGCTCGTCCGGTGCGGCCGCCTGCCGGACCCGGGCCGCGGCCGCCGGATCAGAGGGGACCGGCGCGAACGCCGTACCCGTGCCCTCCAGTACGGCGGCAAGCGCGGACAACACGGCATCCGGCGTACCGGGGACCAGGCGCAACGTAGACATGTCAGCAACGAGCGTACGGCCCGGCCGCGACCGCCCTGCTCGCGGCCGCCCCGCCTGCGGCTGACACAATCGGCAGTCATGGCCACACCTGCCCAGTGGATCGAAGGCGCGCGCCCACGCACGCTGCCCGCCGCGATCGCTCCCGTCCTCGTCGGAACCGGTGCAGCCGCCTACCTGGACGGCTTCGTCTGGTGGAAGGCACTGCTCGCCCTCGGCGTCGCTCTGGCCCTGCAGATCGGGGTCAACTACGCCAACGACTACAGCGACGGCATTCGCGGCACCGACGAGAACCGCGTCGGCCCACTGCGCTTGGTCGGCTCCAAGGTCGCCACGCCGGGACAGGTGAAGACCGCAGCGTTCACCTGCTTCGGTGTGGGCGCCGTACTCGGGATCATCCTGTGCGCGACATCCAACTGGTGGCTGCTGATCGCCGGTGCCGCCTCGCTTGTCGGTGCGTGGTTCTACACGGGCGGCAAGCGGCCGTACGGCTACCGCGCGCTTGGTGAAGTCAGCGTCTTCCTGTTCTTCGGACTGGTTGCCGTACTAGGAACTACCTATGTGCAGGCGGAGCGTTTGAGCTGGACCGCCCTGGCCGGCGCTGTAGCCATCGGCTCGATCGCTTGCGCCCTTCTGGTAGCCAACAACCTGCGAGACATCCCAACCGACACAGTCACCGGAAAGCGCACACTGGCTGTCGTATTGGGCGCCGCGCGCTCCCGCCGCCTCTACGCCGCACTGATCGCCGTCGCGTTCATCCTGGCCGCGGTCTCCGTCATCGCCACCCCGTGGACGCTCTTGGCCTTCATCGCGATCCCCCTGGCCATCAAGTCCACCCGAGTAATTCTCGGCGATTCCGTTGGCCCAGCCCTCATTCCCGTCCTCAAGAACACCGGCCTGACCGAACTCCTGTACGCCGTAGGCCTGGCCGTCGGCCTCGCCCTCGGCGGCTGACCAACCCACCCGCCGGCCGGCGCGCTCTGTTTCGAGACCGGCCGGTTCCGCTTCTACGGTGGGTAACGATTGCATACGCTTTGTCGAATCCCGGGATTGACGTGTTCGGGTCCGGAGCGCATCCTTGCATCAAGTTGGTGGGGGCCTATGGGATCAATTTGGGAAACCAGATTCAGTAATCATCCGCTCTGGGCGCTGATAAATCAGATCACTGGCGAACTGAAGAGCATCGCACTACCGGATGACGGGGACTTGGCGGATTCACTGTCCCGCCTGCAGTGGCTGGTCGAGACAATCGACGCCCATCGCCAGGAAGACCCGCGACGATACTCGACGCACATGCTGGACAATGTCCACATCCATATCGCCGCAAACGTGCATCCCCATCTGTCGCGATATGCACGGGATCCCGACGGTTGCGCACGTTCCCTGCGGACCGCTGCCGACGGCATCGACACGGTGCTCGAGCAGTTGGGAATCTGGCCGCCGCTGAGCCCGAACGGCGCAACCGGGTCGGCCACGATGACGGAGTACACGAGAGAACTGGAAGAGATCAAGGATTCGCTGGAGCTGCAGGTCTCGGCGGTCACCGACAATTACCGAGCGAACCTCGACGAGCTTGAAGAAACGCTCCTGACGGCCGTACTCGGGGCCAGCCGAAACTTGGCCAGCTTGGAAGAGATGCGCGGCCAAGGTGAAAACGTCCTGACTGCGCTTACTCGACAGGTAGTTGCCGACGGCTACGGAAAGAATGCGCGCAACAAGGCGTTCGCCGGATGGACCTGGGACTTGCTGGGACTTGCCGTCGGCGGAGTTCCGCTGGTCATGCTCCTGGCTCAGTACTTCAGCTCGGATTCGAATATCTTGTCGTCGACAACCATCACCGTGACAGGGCTCGGGATCACGCTGGCAGCAGTAGCCCTCGCCTGGCTGTGCTTCACCCGCGGGTCTATCAATCATCGTGAGTCACGAAGAGCCAAACGGGCCGATCTTCGGCTGCGCACCGTCCATGCCTTCATCGCCAATCAGCCCGAAGAGGTCAGAGAAGCTGTTCTCGAGGGCATGGCGAATCGCATCTACCTGCAAGGCAATCTGGAAAGCAACGACGACAGCGGCGCCCGCGAGGGAACGGACTTGGCCACCTACCTCGCCCGAGCCCGCTCCCGCCGCCAAGCCGACGACTACGTCGCACGCGAGAACTGACGGTCAGCTGACCGGGCGCGGCCGGTCCGGTCAGTCGCGCTTGATCTGCGCGGTGATGGTGGTGTCCTTGATCGTGGTGTCGTTCGCGAGCAGGAACGCCTTGCTGAGCACCAGACTGAGAACGGGGTCGTCGTCGAAGGGAAGGAACAGCTTCTGAGCCTGGCTCTCGCGGGCGGCGACGATGCAGAGGTACTGGTCGTTCGGTGACATCAGGATGTTGCCACTTCCCAGGTGGATCCGGTACGTGCGTAGGTCGCCGCGGACCGTGAGGTACCGGTCCTCGAGCTCACACCGGTCGGCGATGGCCAGCCGCGGTACGAGGTGCTCGAGGATGTCGCGGCGGATCTCGCCGGCCGCGGACAGCTCGCCGAAGCCGTAGTTGTGCCAGTACGTCTCGAAGCGACGCTCCACGCCCCGGTCGAGCCACTGCGGATCGGCGCCGATCGAGGTCACGCCGACGAACAGGTCGACGTCGCGCATCGCTTCGGTGAGGACCAGTGGTGGCACATCGGCAAGCGCGATCGAGTCGTCGCTTCGACTGTCGACGAACCGCACCTGATCGCTGGTGCAGTACGGGTAGAGATCGCTCTGGACCGGTTCGTGATCAGGGATCGGATCGAAGTGGAACTCGGCGCGGATCCCGGCCGTGTCCCAGGTACGCCGGGCCACGCCCTGGTCGATGCCGTCGTCCCACCACGCGACGGCAACCGGCGTCCACCCACGCCCCTTCATCAACGCGCGAGCCTGGACCTGCCGGAAGATGTGCCCGGCGAAACGGTTCGAGTAGAGGCGGGTCTGCTCCTCGGCGGGCGTGAGCACGTAGAGCTCACGGAATGCCTGCTTGAACGGCTGAACCACCCGCTGCTCGAGCAGGTACTGTCGCCAGGCGCGAACCTCGTCGGCGGTCGCCTGGATCGGATGCCAGAGCCGCACCTCCGCATCGGACGGAATCGCGACCTGCCGACCCGAACTCGTCACCGCAGTCGTGCTGTCGTGCGGGATTCCGACGACGCTTTCTCCTTGCTGCGTG
Organism: Kribbella sp. NPDC050124; assembly: GCF_044460355.1. Lineage (NCBI taxonomy): Bacteria > Bacillati > Actinomycetota > Actinomycetes > Propionibacteriales > Kribbellaceae > Kribbella > Kribbella sp. NPDC050124. The sequence goes on along the minus strand of NZ_JBITJU010000004.1, from coordinate 49,530 downwards.
CTGAACGCCCAGACCAGGGTGCGGGTCAGCCGGCCGGTGATCGGATGGTCCAGATACCAGGTGCGCCACTCGTCGAGCGGCCAGCGGCGGTCGACGGCCATCAGACCGTCCAGCCGCAGGCGCTCGCCGGCGATCGTCTTGCGGATCGATTTGAGGTCGTCGCGGATCGCGGCCAGCGTTTCGGCGTCGGACTGCTTCACATCCGCCGGAATCGACTTGCGTCGCGTCTGGTTCGCGTCGACGTACCCAAGTACGGCGGTTCGTCCGTGCACGTCGATCACGGCGGAGCCCCGCGACAGCGCGACGTGGCGTTGGCCGTCCTGGTCGAGGTCATGTGCTTCGACGGCGCGTTCCAGCAACTGCTCGCGGGTCATCCCCTGCACGGCAGCCAGCGCGTCGATGGCCTTGCGGACTTGCTTCAGCAGCGTCCCGTGGCGAACGGAGCGCTCGAGCGCGAGCAACTCGGTGATCGACGCCGGGGCGCCGATATCGGCCATCGCCTGCGCTGAAGCGTTGGCGAGTCGAAGACTCCGTGGAGTGCCGAACTGACCTCCGATCACCGTCACGGTCTTGACGGCAAGGCGCCGTAGCCGCGGTAACAGCGCCGGGTCTGCCAGCACTCCCGCGAGCATGGCAACTCCACACAGGAAGGACTCGTTGCCCGGGGTCACGTACCGCGTCACGGTGTAGACCCGAGCGTCGTACGTGTGCTCCGTGTCCGTTTCGGACGCGTCGAGGGCAGCATCAAGGAGCGCCTCGACCAGAGCCACGGGCTGGGACATCAAGCCGCGCACGCGCTCGGCCTCGGCGAGCCACTTCTTCGAAGGCCGGCCACTGGACGGGAACGCCGCCAGCAGATCTAGCACCGTCGCACGCGCCCCGATCGGTTCGTCAGCCGTCTCGAAGGCGGTTCGCAGCCGAGGGCCGATGTCGTCACCCGCGTCGATCAAGTCAACGCGGATCCCGTCGCCGGGGCCTACGAGCTTCCGCAGTCTGGTCGCCGTGGCTGCGTCTTCGGCCTCCTCGGCGGCCCGCCCGATCAGTGGTTTCAACCGTTCCTTCTCCGCGTCGGCCAGCGCGGTGTAGGCATGTTCGATCTGGCGGCTCAGCACACGGAGGCACTCGCTGCTCCACCATGACTCCGGCCGCTCGAGGTGCCCGAGTCGCGCGGCCAGCAATCGCTCGATGTGCGCTGCCGAGAGCTCGACACGCTTCCGCGCGATCACCGACAACAGTTGAACGCAGTGATAGCCGTCCACCTGTTCAGAGACACTCAGAATGGACTCTCGCCGAAGCACCTCGGAGCCCTGCAGGATCGCTTGAACCTCGGGCAGCGCCCGCGCGTCCGACTCGGCCCTCCAGTACCTGCCACGAACGGATTGCAGCGCAGCCGCCACCAGCGTGGCGGCCGCTCCATCGCTCAGGTCAGGCACACCATCACTTGCCCGAGTCATGCTCAGCCACCGACCAGCTGAACAAGGCGGACGAAACGGATGTCGGAGTCCGCAGTCAACTCGAGCTCCGCGTCGAGTTCGGTCACCTGCCGGTCGTCGAGAAGCACGAAGAAGCCGTTGCGCTCGAACGCCTCGATCGCCCGATCAGCCTGCTGTTCCCAATCGAGCCGCCGCTGCTCCGGCAATCGGAACCCGGCCTCGGTCGGCAGTCCTCCCTCGGGCATGACCAAACCCGTGAACACCGGCTGCGGCGCAGCGTTGAAGCGCGCCACCTCGTCCCGAAACCGGGTCCGGACCAGATCGCGCAGCGTGATCCGGCTCGAAACCCCTGCCAGCGTTGTCGTCGCGCCGACCCGGCCGGCCCCCGACACATCGATGATCTTCACAGTGATCCCCACCGGCGCAGCATAAACAGCCGATCCGACAATCAGCGTCGGCCGGGAAGATCTACGCGCTGGGCTCGCGCCAGCGGCCGGTGGTTGCGAAGGCTTCCAGGGTGGCCAGGTAGGGGGTGATGTCGATGCCGTTGGTGCGGAGCCAGGCGTCGTCGTAGTAGGTGTTGCCGTAGCGTTCGCCGCTGTCGCACAGGAGGGTGACGATGCTGCCGCGGGTTCCGGTACGGCGCATCTCCTCGGCCAGCCGGAGTGCGCCCCAGAGGTTGGTGCCCGTGGAGCCTCCGACCAGGCGGCCGGTGACACGGGAGCAGAAACGCATCGCGGCGATCGAGGCGGCGTCGGGGACCGCGATCATCCGGTCGACCACGCCGAGGACGAACGACGGCTCGACCCGCGGGCGGCCGATGCCCTCGATGCGGGACGGGCGACCGGTGGAAAAGTCGTCGTCAGCGGCCTCGTAGCCTGGGAAGAAGGCCGAGTTCTCCGGGTCGACCACGCAGACCGAGGTGTCGTAGCGCTGGTAGCGGACGTAGCGGCCGATGGTGGCCGACGTACCGCCGGTGCCGGCGCCGACCACGACCCAGGTGGGGATCGGGTGCTGCTCGAGCTTCAGCTGGCCGAAGATCGACTCGGCGATGTTGTTGTTGCCCCGCCAGTCGGTGGCGCGCTCGGCGTATGTGAACTGGTCCATGTAGTGGCCGCCGGTCTCCTCGGCCAGCCGCTTCGCCTCGCCGTAGATCTGGCCGGACCGCTCGACGAAGTGGCAGCGTCCGCCGTAGAACTCGATCAGCTCGACCTTCTCCGGGCTGGTCGAGCGCGGCATCACCGCGATGAACGGCAGGCCGAGCAGGCGCGCGAAGTACGCCTCGCTGACCGCGGTCGAGCCGCTGGAGGCCTCGATCACCGTCGTGCCCTCGCGGATCCAGCCGTTGCAGAGCGCGTACAGGAACAGCGACCGGGCCAGCCGGTGCTTGAGCGAGCCGGTCGGGTGCACGGACTCGTCCTTCAGGTACAGGTCGACCCCCAGGAGGTCAGGCATCGGGAACACGTGCAGGTGCGTGTCCGCGCTCCGGTTCGCGTCCGCGTCCACGATCCGGATCGCCTCGGACACCCAGGCCCGAGCCTTCTCGTCGCGCCGGTCGACCTCGCGACACACCCCTTCAACCTCACTCATGCGGGCCAGGCTAGATGCTAGGCCCGCATTTGAGTATTCCTACGCTCGGTCACCAGGCGCCGAATGCTCGGGTTCGGGTGGGCGACCCTGGGGGCGAGCTAGGTTGTGGGGAGATGGTGTCGACTGGCAGGGGGAGTGATGAGCGTGCACGATGAGCGGCCGACCCGGCAGCGGACGACGCTGACGGATATCAGTTCGCGGGCGTGGGAGCACCCGGCGGACCGCGGTGCGCTGGTGGCGCTGCGGCAGCTGAAGGGGTTCGACTTCCTGCTGCGGAAGCTGTCCGGGCTGATCAACGAGCGGGCCTTCCGGCTGCAGTTCCTCGGCGCGGCGATCCGGGTCGACGAGCGGCAGTTCCCCACCGTGCACCGGCTCTACACCGAGGCGGGCATGACCCTCGACGTCCGGCAGCTGCCCGAGCTGTACGTGACCAACAGCCCGATCTGGAACGCCGTCACGATCGGCATGGACAAGCCGTTCATCGTGGTCAACAGCGCCCTCCTGCAGGGTCTGGACGAGGAGGAGACCCGGTTCATCCTCGGCCACGAGCTCGGCCACGCGCAGAGCGGGCACGCGCTTTACCAGTCGTTGCTGTTCTGGCTGATCCGGCTCACCGGCGCGGTGAACTGGATGCCGATCGGTGCGCTCGGCATCCGCGCGATCATCGCCGCCCTGCACGAGTGGTCCCGCAAGGCCGAGCTCTCCGGCGACCGGGCCGGTCTGCTCGCGGCACAGGACCCGGCGGTCGCGCTGCGGGTGCAGATGAAGCTGGCCAGCGGCGGTCAGCTCGGCGAGCTCGACACCACGGCCTTCCTTGCGCAGGGCACCGAGTACGAGAGCGCCGGAGACCTGCGCGACAGCCTGCTCAAGCTGCTGCTGCTCGAAGCCCAGTCGCACCCGCTGGCCGTCGTACGGGCGCACGAGCTGCGGCGCTGGGTGGACGAGGGCGATTACACCGCGATCGTCTCCGGCAACTACCCGAAGCGCCAGGACGACGCCACCGCCTCGATGTCGCAGGAGGCGAAGAACGCGGCCAAGTCCTACTCCGACGCCTTCGCCCGCTCCCAGGACCCGCTGGCCAAGCTGCTCCGCGACCTCGGCGACGGCCTCGGCGGCGTCCGCGACTGGGTCTGGTCCAGGTTCCCGCCCCGCTGACACCGAACAGACGAACGGCCCGCTTCCCCCCTCCCGGGAAGCGGGCCGTTCGGGCTTTCGGACTCAGCCCATGTGGACCGGGCCGGACTGGCCGTCGGTGGCCAGGTCCTTGTGCTTGATCGACAGGCCGACGATGGTGACCACGGCCGCGCCGAGCATCAGGAACGTCGACCACAGGAACGCGCGGGTGAACCCGTGCGTGGTCGCCACCGCGGTGAACTGTCCCTCCAGCTGCTTCAGCTGCTCCGGCGTCGAGCCGGACTCCGCCGCCTTCTGCAGCCCCGGGGCCAGCTCGGTGAACCGGTCCTTGATCGCGCTGGTGGAGATCGTGCCGAGCAGCGCCAGGCCGACCGCACCACCGATCTGCTGGACCGTGTTCAGTACGGCGGAACCGACACCGGAGTCCTCGTTCGCGACCCCGCTGACCGCGGTCAGCGTGAGCGGCACGAAGATCAGGCCCATGCCGAACGACAGCAGCAGGATGAACGGCAGCAGGTGCGTCCAGTACGTCGAGTCCACCTCGAGCTGACTGAAGCCGAGCATCCCGCCGGCCGCGAGCACACCACCGGCGCCGGAGATCCACCGCGGGTCCATCCGCGCCACCAGCGTCGAAGCGACCTGCGCCGCGACCACGATGCCCAAGCTGAACGGCAGGAACGCGAAGCCGGTCTTGATCGCGCTGTAGCCCATGATGTTCTGCACGTAGATGCCCAGGAAGTAGAACATCGAGAACATCGCCGCGCCGACGACCAGCATCACGAAGAAGCTGACCCCGCGGGTCCGGTTGGCCAGGATCCGGAAGGGCATCAACGCGTGCCGCGACCGGGCCTCGATGCCGAGGAAGATCGCGATCAGCGCCAGACCGCCGAGGATGTAGGTCAGCGTCAGCGTGTCGCCCCAGCCCTCGGTGGCCGCGTGGGTCAGACCGTAGACCAATGAGGTCAGACCGGCCGTGCCGGTGATCGCACCGGGCAGGTCGAACTTGCCGGTCTGCCGCGGCGACTCGCCCAGGAACCGGAACGCCAGTACGGCGACGATCAGGCCGATCGGCGTGTTGATGAAGAAGGTCCACCGCCAGTCCGCCTCGGTCAGCGCGCCGCCCAGGATCAGGCCGACGGCCGCACCGGCGCCGGACATCGCGGCGTACACGCCCATCGCCCGGTTGCGCTCCTTGCCGGCCGGGAAGGTGGTGGTGATGAGTGCCAGCGCGTTCGGCGAGGCCGCCGCGGCCGCGACACCTTGCAGGATCCGGCTGGCGAGCAGCACGCTCTCGCTCTGGGCGATACCGCCGACGAACGATGCCAGGCCGAACAGCACGACACCGAAGACGAACACCTTGCGGCGGCCGATGATGTCACCGATGCGGCCGCCGAGCAGCAGCAGACCACCGAAGGCCAGCGCGTAGGCGTTCACCACCCACGGCAGGTTCGCGTTGCTGAAGCCGAGCTCGGTCTGGATGTGCGGGAGCGCGATGTTGACGATGGTGCCGTCCAGCACCACCATCAGCTGCGCCATGCTGATCAGCGCGAGCGCGATCCCGAGGTTGCGGTGACCGTGGCCGTTGCCTGCCTCCGCGGCAGCCTGGCCCGGCACCGTGTCGGCCGGCCGCCGGTCCGGCGGATCGGCCTTGACGACGTCTTCGGACATGAAAGTTCCCCTCTTGGGCGTAGTTGCGTAGTTCGGTGGCGGACCGGCCCCTCAACCGGTCAGCTCGCCTGCGACCCCCGCGCCGCAGGCAGGATCACGTTGTCGATCACTCGGAGGATCAGGTCGTCGGTCGGCTCGACGCCGAGGATGTAGGCGTGGTGGATGATCACCGCCGGCAGCGTGGTCGACAGCAACTGCACGTCCACGTCCGCGGCGATCTCACCGCGCTCCACCGCCCGCTGGTAGACCCCGCGGGTGATGTCGAGCCGAGGCGCCAGGAACCGCTCCTGGAACGCCCGCTGCAGGTCGTCGTCGCGGTGCAGCGCGGTCAGCAGACCGGCGATCACCGACATCGGAAGCTCGTCGGTGAACCCGCCGTCGCCGCACGACATCGAGATCAGGTCACCCCGCAGGCTGCCGGTGTCGACGTCCTCGGGCACCGGGCAGCCCTTCGCCCGGCTGATCGCGTCGACGACCAGGTCGGCCTTGGTGGACCAGCGCCGGTACAGCGTCGCCTTGCTGGCCTTGGCGGCCGTCGCCACCGCGTCCATGGTCAGCCGGTCGTACCCGAGCTCGGCCACCACGGCCACGGTCGCGTCGAGGATCTCCTCCTCGCGACCGCCCTCGACCCGAGGACGCTGCCGGACACTTGCTGACTCCACGATGCATCACCCTGCGTAAACGACTTGTCACCGATAGAACGAAACGGTTTCGTTTCATCCATCACTCTACGACTCATGTGAAGGGACGCACAAACAATTTTCCGCAGATTCCTGAAGTGGCCTGCGTCACTCTCCGTACCAGTAGCCCAGTGGTACGGCGGTCGCACAGCCGGAGCCCGGACAAGCAAACGGGACCTCGGACATCTGGTCAGATGTCCGAGGTCCCCGGATGGTGTCCCCGTCCAGCGCGGGTCGGAGGCTCAGTCGTCGTCTTCGGCGGTGCGGGCCTGCTCGATGCGGTGCGAGATCTTCTCGGCGCGCTGCTCGATCTTGCCGGCCAGCCGGTCGCGGGCGGCGCGGAGGACGAAGATCGAGAGGATCGAGGAGACGATCAGCGCGACCAGGGCGATCGGCCAGATCGTCAGCCAGCCCCGGAAGGCGAACCACAGCACGGCCAGGCAGACGGCGAACAGGGCCGCCCGCAGGCCGGTGTAGATGGCGAACTCCTTCATCTCACACCCCAGCGTAGGAGTGCAGGCCGGACACCAACAGGTTCACTCCGACGAAGTTGAAAAGGAAGACGAACCAGCCGACGATCGCGATCACCGCGGCCCGGCGGCCACGCCAGCCCGCCGTCGCGCGGGCGTGCAGGTAGGCGGCGTACACGACCCAGGTGACCAGTGACCAGACCTCCTTCGGGTCCCAGCCCCAGTACCGGCCCCAGGCGTACTCCGCCCAGATCGGACCGGCCACGAGTACGCCGAATGTCCACAGTGGGAAGGCGAACGCGAGCACCTTGTACGCCGTACCGTCCATCGCCTCGGCACTCGGCAGGCGGCGCAGCGAGGCCGACATGGTCCCGCCGGCCAGCACGCGTCGCTCGGCGCGCGCCTTGACCAGGTAGAGCACCGAGACCAGGCCACCGACGGTGAACGCGCCCCCGGAGATCGCAGCCGCGGACACGTGGATGACGAGCCAGTACGAGTGCAGCGCCGGCACCAGCGGACCGGCCGGCGTGTAGAGCGCGAGCGTCGCCAGACCCAGTACGGCGGCCACGACGAGCGTCACGCCGAGGCCGAGCCACTGCAGCTTGTAGCGGTGCAGGAAGATCAGGTAGACCGCGGCGACCGCGAGGGACGCCGTGATCGAGAACTCGTACATGTTGCCCCACGGCACCCGCTCAGCCGCCAGACCACGCGTCACCACACCACCCAGGTGCAGGACGAACGCCAACCAGGTCAGCAACACCCCAACCCGACTGGCAGCCGCCATCCGCTCACTACGCTCGGGGCTTTCGGTCACCGTGGTGTCGCTGGAGGATCCGCCCGGGACAGGTTCACCGTCGGAGGCGACCAGAACCTCCTGCTCGACCACAGCAGTCTTGGCCACCGAGGCTCGGCCCATGGCCCATTCGAGGGTGTGGGAGAGCATGGCCAGGGCGTAGATGACCGTGGCGGTCGGGATCAGCAGGTTGGAGACTTGCGCGTAGGCCTCCGGGCTCATGGTTTCTCCTGCGTGCTCGAACGGTCTGGTTGTAGTGCCTTGCTGATGGCCTGGAGCTCGTCACCGAGGCCGCGCTCGGGTCCCCGGTCCAGACCGGCGACCTCGACCACGGTACGCCCGTCCTCGGTCCGGACCCGCACCCAGGTACGGCGTGGGTGCACGAACAGCGACCCCATCAGCCCGAGGATCGCCAGCAGGATGCCCGCCAGCGCGAGGTCGGTGCCGGGAGTGTGGCTGACCTGCAGCTTCACCCAGCGGCTGTAACCGTCGAAGGTGATCGAGCCCATCTTGTCCGGCAACACGGTGGTCTGCCCCGGCGCCATCTGGAACCGCAGCTTGTCGCCGTCCTTCTCGAACTGGGTCAACTTCGTCTTGTCCAGCTGGTACACCGACTCCGGCTTCCCGGTCTCCGGCTGCGGCCGGCCGTAGTACGCCGTCATCACCAGCTGGGGGTTGAGGTCGTCGGGGAACACCGAGACCGGCCCGCGCTGGTCGATCACCGCGGTCGGCAGGAAGAACCCTTCGAACCCGAGCTGGGCCGGCCGGGCGTCCGGCGCCTTGATCACGCCGAACGACGAGAAGTTGCCGTCCTGCGGCAGGAACGGCGCCGGCCCGGAGAACGCGACCTGCCCGTTCCCGTCCTTCACCGTCACCTTCGGCGCGTAGCCGTGGCCGAGCAGGTAGACGCTGCTGCCGTCGAGCTTCAGCGGGTGGTTGACCTTCAGGTCGTACGACTTCTCCGCCGCGTCCGGCGTCTCCTGGTAGGCCAGCTGCGCGTTGAACTCGCGCGCCGCGCCCCGCTGCGGCCCGTCCGCCTGGAACTTCACGGTGAAGTCCTTCACGGTCAGCGAGAACGGCGGCAGGTCGTCCTCGCTGAACACGCGGCCCGGCACGAAGTCGTCGTACTGCGCCAGGGAGTTGGAGAAACCGTTGCCGACGACAACCAGCACGGTGCCGCGGTAGCCGAACAGCGAGCCCCAGGCGACCCCGATCAGGGCCAGGATCAAGGAGAAGTGGAAGAGCAGGTTGCCGGCCTCGCGCAGGTAACCACGCTCGGCTCCGACGGCGCCGTCGTACGCCTGCACCCGGAACCGCCGCTTGCGCAGCTCACGGGTGGCGACCGCCAGTACGTCGCCGGGCTCGTCGACGGTGAAGCTCTGGTAGCCGGCCAGCCGATTGAGGTTGCGCGGCGGCTTGGGCGGACGAGCCCGTAGGGCCGTCAGGTAGACGCCGAGCCGGGGCACCACGCACCCGATCAGCGAGATGAACAGCAGCAGGTAGATGGCCGAGAACCAGGCCGACTTGTAGACGTCGAACAGCCCGAGCTTGTCGTAGAGCGGCCCGAGCTTCGGGTTCGCCTCGAGGAAGTCCGCCACCTTGATCGGGTCGATCGGCGTCTGCGGGATGAGCGATCCCGGGACGGCGCCGAGCGCGAGCAGGAAGAGCAGCACCAGCGCCGTCTTCATGGACGTGAGCTGCCGCCAGGTCCACCGCAGCCAGCCCACGAAACCCAAGGCAGGCGGGGGCTCCGGCGGCGCGGTGACCCGGTCCTTGACGTCGGTCATGTCACACCGCCGACCCGAAGTTGCTGACCCACTGCCGCAGATCGGCGGTCATCGAATCCCACACTCCCGTCAGCAGCAGCAGTCCCACAGCGATCATCAGCACCCCGCCGATCCGGATCACCAGCACCTGGTGGGCCCGGACCCACGCCACCGCGCCGAGCATCCGCCGGAACGCCAGCGCCGCCACGATGAACGGAATCCCCAGCCCGAGGCTGAACACGACCGCCAGCGCCGCACCTCGCCCGGCGCTGCCCTCGGTCGCGGCCAGCGTCATCACGGTGCCGAGCGTCGGCCCGATACACGGCGTCCAGCCGAACCCGAACAGTACGCCGAGCAGCGGCGCCGCCGCGATCCCGACCGCCGGCACCCGGTGCACCCGCAGGTCCTTCTGCAGGAACCCGAACCCGCCGAGAAACACCAGACCCAGTACGACGGTCGCCGCGCCGAGCACCCGCGTGATCACGGTCTGGTGCTCGATCAGCACGTCACCGGCTGCCCCGAACACCACCCCGGTCAGGATGAACACGGCCGAGAACCCGGCCACGAACAAGGCGGTCCCGGCCAGCATCCGCCCGCGGGCCTTCGACCCGAGCTCGGCCGCGGACAGCCCGGTCACGTAGGACAGGTAGCCGGGCAGCAACGGGACGACGCACGGCGAGAAGAACGAGATCGCACCGGCCAGCACCGCGATCGGCAGTGCCAGCAGCATCGACCCCGTCATCGAGTCGGCGAACCACTCACCCATCAGCCTGCGTCTTTCACCATTCCGAGAAGGGTCTGCTTCGTGACCGGCCCGAGCACCCGGGACGCCACCTTGCCCTCCTTGTCGATCACCAGTGTGGACGGGATCGAGCTGGCGGAGATCTTCTGGCCGCGGAACTTCAGCAGCAGCTTGCCCTGCGGGTCGTAGATGCTCGGGTACGGCACCTTGAACACGTCGACGAACCTCTTCGGCGCCGCCTTGTCCAGGTCCCGGGTGTTCAGCCCGATGAACTGCACCGACTCGCCGAGCTCGGTCGCGGCCTCACCGAAGGCGGGCGCTTCCTCCCGGCACGGCCCGCACCACGAACCCCACACGTTCAGTACGACGACCTTGCCCTTGGCGTCGGCGAGTTGCCACGGCTCCCCCTCCAGCGTGGTGCCGCCGAAGTCCGGCGCGGCCACCCGCTCGCCCGGCGGGAACGACGCCACCCGGCCGTTCCCACTGACGAACCCGGTCTGGCCCTGCCGGTTCTCCGTCGCGTCCTGGCCGGAGCTACACCCCGCGACCAGGAGCACTGCGGCGACGGCAAACGCCGTACGGCGGAACATCAGGCGCCACCCACGAACTTCTTCGGGTTTTTCACCGGCACCAAGTCCTTGGCGGGTTCGGCGTACCCGACCGAGACGATCGAGTCGCCGTGGAAGGTGAAGGAGGTCAGGCTGGCCAGACTGCACTGGCGCTTGCGCGGGTCGTGCAGCATCCGCCGGTTCTCGATCGCGGACCTGACGATCCAGATCGGCAGCTGGTGCGACACGATCAGCGCCTCGTGCCCCGCGGCCTTCTGCCGGGCGGTCTCGATCGCGTCCCGCATCCGCCGGACCAGCTGGCTGTAGGGCTCACCCCAGGACGGCTTCCACGGGTTCCGCAGCAGCCACCAGGCACTCGGCTGACGCAGCGCGCCGTCGCCGACGCCGAACTTCTTGCCCTCGAACAGGTTCGCCGCCTCGATCACCCGCTCGTCGATGTCCGGCGTGAGGCCGAACACCTTGGCGATCGGCTCCATCGTCTCCTGGGCCCGCTCCAGCGGCGAGCTGACCAGGTGCACGATGTCGCGGCCCTTGACGTGCTCGGCCACGCGCTCGGCCATGGCGCGGCCGAGCTCGGACAGGTGGAAGTCGGGGATCCGGCCGTAGAGCACGCCGGTCGGGTTGTGCACCTCGCCGTGACGCATCAGGTGCACGACCGTCGTTTCGGTCACCGCTGCCCCTCAATCAAATTCGACACAGCTCTTCTCAGTTCCGTACTGCGGCGGCCGCACGGGCCGCCGGGGCGAGGGCGGACTCCAGTTCGGCCAGCGCGTCGTCGTCGATGGCGCTGCTGACGAACCAGGCCTCGAACGCACTCGGCGGCAGGTAGACGCCCGCGTCCAGCATGGCATGGAAGAACGCCGCGAACCGGGGCAGCACCTGGGCGTTCGCACCCGCGAAGTCCCTGATCTCGGCAGATCCCTCCATCGACTCCACGAAGAAGACACTGAAGAGGTTCCCGGCGGCCTGAATGACGTGCGGCACACCTTCCTTCTCCAGCGCGGTGCCGACCAGGCGCTGGATGGTGGCGGAGGTCTCGTCGAGCCGGGCGTAGACCTCGTCGGTTGCCAGCCGCAACGTGGTCAGGCCGGCTGCGGTGGCCACCGGGTTCCCGGACAGCGTGCCCGCCTGGTAGACCGAGCCTTCCGGCGCGAGATGGGCCATCACGTCGGCCCGGCCGCCGAACGCGGCAGCCGGGAAGCCGCCGCCCATCACCTTGCCGAACGTCATCAGGTCCGGCTGGACGCCGTCCACGCCGTACCAACCGGAGCGGGTGATCCGGAAGCCGGTCATCACCTCGTCGGAGATGAACAGCGCGCCGTTCTCGGTGCAGGTGCGCGCCAGGAAGGCGTTGAAGTTGTCGCGGGGCGGGACCACGCCCATGTTGCCCGGGGACGCCTCGGTGATCACGGCCGCGATCTGGTCGCCGTACTCGGCGAAGGCGGCGGTGACGGCGGCCTGGTCGTTGTACGGCAGCACGATCGTGTCGGCGGTGGTCGCTTCGGTGACGCCCGGAGTGCCGGGGATGCCGAGGGTGATCACGCCGGAGCCGGCCTGGGCCAGCAGCGCGTCCACGTGACCGTGGTAGCAGCCGGCGAACTTGATGATCTTGGCGCGACCGGTGAACCCGCGGGCCAGCCGGAGAGCGGACATGGTCGCCTCGGTGCCGGACGACACCAGCCGGACCTTGTCCACCGGGGTGCGGGCGACGATCTCCTCGCCGAGCAGCACCTCGGTCTCGGTCGGCGTCCCGTACGACGTCCCCCGGGAGACCGCGGCCTTGACGGCGGCGGTCACCTCCGGGTGCGCGTGGCCGAGCAGCATCGGCCCCCAGGAGCAGACGAGATCGAGGTAGCGGTTGCCGTCGACATCGGTGATGTGACATCGGTCACCCGATGCCATGAAACGCGGCACGCCGCCGACGGCGCGGAAGGCACGTACGGGAGAGTTGACCCCGCCCGGCGTGACTGCGGAGGCCCTCTCGAAGAGCGCGGCGGACTGTTCTGTGTGGTCGGGCACGGCCGCCATTCTCCCCGACGGACCAGCCGGAGAGACGGGCGGGCAGGGTGGACCGCCCCCGATAAACGGCACCAGGGGGTTCACAGATGCGTTGTTACGCACCAGTATGGGTATCCGGTGACCGCGCGTACACGGTCTGGCCCGGCGCGTAACCCACGCACGGGGCGGGCGTTAGACCAGCCCGCACCACCAGACGCGGCAACCGACACGACGAAATGACCGTCCGCGGCGTGGGGCCGGACAGGTCGATGAGTCACGGAGGGATCATCGATGGCGAAGGGCAAGCGCCGCGCCACCGGGAGCGGATGGCGTCAGGTGGCGCCGTTGGTTCCACTGGCCTTGTTCGCGAGCGCGTTCACCGTCAGCGCCACGGACGATCCGGCAGTTGCCACGGCCTCGCTGGAGCAGGGACTGGCTGGCAACGACCCGGTCGTGGTCCCGGCCAAGCCGATCGCGGAGCCGGCCAACGTGCCGGTCCCGGGAGTGGTCGGCCACGGTGTCGACCCAGGTGAGCAGCCGACCCAGGTGGTCTCCGGCCTGTCCCGGAACGGGATCCCGACTCTGGCCCTGAAGGCGTACTCGCGGGCCCAGCAGGTGATGGCCCAGGTCGATCCGGCCTGCAACCTGCCGTGGACGCTGGTGGCCGCGATCGGCCGGGTGGAGTCGAATCACGGCCGCTTCGGCGGCAACTCGCTGAACTCCAAGGGCGTCGCCGTACCGGGCATCTTCGGCCCGCGGCTGGACGGCGCGAGTACGGCGCGGATCACCGACACGGACGCGGGTGCGTTCGACGGTGACGGCGCCTTCGACCGCGCGGTCGGCCCGATGCAGTTCATCCCCGGGACCTGGCGCTCGATGGGCGTGGACGGAGACGGCGACGGCGTCCGGAACCCGCAGGACATCGACGACGCGGCGATGTCGACCGCGGTGTACCTGTGCTCCGGCAAGACCGACCTGTCCAAGGCGAGCGATCTGAACTCGGCCGTCCTGCGCTACAACCACTCCCAGCAGTACGCCGACCTGGTGATCAGCATCGCCAAGGCGTACGCCGGTGGCAGCTGGATCGCGGTCGGCAACGGGACCGAGAGCGGCGACCAGGGCATCGACCGGGCCGGCGAGCAGATCGGCGACCCGACCATCGACGCCCCGGCGGACGCGAACCTGCCGCAGGCGGTGGATCTGCCGACGTACCCGGCGACGGCCAAGCCGAAGCCGGGGACGGTGGAGCAGAGCGGCAAGCCGAGCACCGAGCCGACCAAGAAGCCGCCATCGACCACGGATCCGACGACGAAGCCGACCACCAAGCCGCCGACGAGCGACCCGACCACCCCGACGCCGCAGACCACGACGCCGAGCGCACCGGGGCTGGCGAAGCTGCAGACTGCCGCCGGTCTGATCGTCGGCACGGTCGGCAGCACGCTCACCGAGCTGACCAAGGCCACGCAGTACTGCCAGGCGGAGCTGGCGAAGGTGACCATCACCAAGCCGACTCAGGAACAGCTGCAGAAGTGCGTGACCGCCTACCAGACCGGCGGCACCAAGGCCGTCGACCAGGTCATCCGCAACCTGCTCTCCCTGCTCGGACTGCTGGGCGTCCTCGGTGGAGGCATCGGCGGTAGCTGACGTCACTGGACCGGCGCGCCTGCCCCCACCCCTCCCTGGGCGCGCCCTTGGCGACGCCACGAAGCACCTCCCCCGCTTCGTGGCGTCGCCCCTTTTTAACGATCGATTCGCCAAGCCTTCTCGATGGTCTGGCTGATCCGGTTGCCGATCAGGTCGGTCGCGGTCACCCGGAGGTTCGCGTACGACGCCTCGCCCGGCGCCTCAGGAAGCTCGGCGCCCACCGTGCGACCCAGTCCCCGCAGCCGCAGTTGTTGCCAGGTCTTCCCGTCGTACGAGATCTCGGCGGTGGTCCGGAAGATGCCCGGACCGCGCACACCAGGCTGGTACCCGGGTGTCAGCTCGAGTCGGCCATCGCCGACCTTGTAGTCGACCTGGACGAGCGGCAGCACAGCTCGGTCGCGCGACGGCTTGGAGAAGAAGTGCCACTCCGTGTGGGTCGCGGTCGAGGTGGTCGCCCAGCTCTTCGGGCCGCGCTTCTGGTCCAGGGTCAGGTCGTACCAGGCCGCCTTCGCCGGTACGGCGAACTGTGCGACGGACCAGTTCTTACTGCCGAGCTCCACACCGTTGCTGCTGAGCTTCAGGCTCGTCACGTCACCACGATCGCCCCAGCCGTAGGTGTCGCCGTCGCCGCTCACGTACTGCGGGATCGCGATCCGCAGCGCGTTCTCGAAGCGAGCCGCGGGCAGCCCTTCGGACTCGCTGCCCGTCGCGTTGTAGGGGGTCGCCGGACGCATCAGCGACTCCCACCAACCGCGGGCGACCTTCTCGTTCGGGCGATAGCCGCGGGCGATCGTGTACTCGAACCCGGACTCGTTCCACTCCCCTGCCGCCGTCCTCTCGCCCCACGTGACGCTCTTGAGGTCGGTGGCGAGGTAGTCCGTCCGCGTGACCGGGCCAGTGACCTGACGGGTCGAGGAGAGACCGGTCGAGATCCCCGGTAGGTAAGCGGTCCGCTGGTCGGTGTGCAGGTACCACGCGTCGTTGCGACCGTAGTCCGTGGTCACCGCAGCCGGGCGCAGCTTGCCGATGTCGTAGGTCAACGGACCACTCACTGTCGACGGCCCGACGGCCAGGTCGTAGCGGTAAGTGCTGTCGAGCAGACCGTTGAGCTGGAACGTCACCGGGCCCTTGGCCAGCAGGTCGAGCAACTGCTTCCCCTGCTCGGCGCGCAGCAGGTAGAACGGGATGCCCTGCTCAGAGCCGGTCGACCAGTAGCCGGGCTGCTCGTTGTACATGAACACGGCCTTGGCGCCGGCGTCCTTCGCCGCCTTGACCTGCTTCGTCACCTCGTTCAACGACTTCCACCGGATCAGAGCCACCTTGTCCTTGGCGCCGGCGAGCTCGCCCGCCGTACCGTCACCGCCGTTGAAGAGCGGCACCGTCTCGTTCCCCACGAAGACAGTCCGGTACGACGCTTCGTCCGGTGTCGGAAGGCGGAAGCTGCCGCCCGTGCCGCTGACGTCGACGGTCAGCTTGGGCTGCGCGAGGTCCCACCGTTGCACGACCTGGAAGGTGCCATTGGCAACCTTCCCGAAGTCCTGCACGTAGACGCCGTTGGCGACCCGCTCATTGAAGGCCCAGCCGGAGACCGCGTCCCGGTCGCCGACCTTGCGGTGCCAGGCGATGCCGATGCTCTGCGCGTCGGCCCGCAGCGGGGTCTTCACGGTGACCTTGTTCGCGGTCCGGGCGTCGAAGGTGAACGTGCGGTCGCGGTCGATCCACTCGTCCGGGTCGCCCATCAGCGTGACCGAGTTGGTCCAGTTGGCCTCGTCGCCACCCATCGCATACGCCATCACGCTGTACCGGCCGGTCGGCACCTCGAGCGTCCGGCTGCCGGCCTGGTCGAACGCGATCGCCTGCACCTCACCGGTGTCCTGATTCCACAGCTGGACCCCGCTGGCGCCCGTCTTCGTCGTGGCCGGCTGACCGTCGCGACCGATGCCCTTCACGGTCACCTGGTTCAGCCGTCCCCCGGCCGCAAACCCGAGCCCTGTCCGGTACGACGTCCCGCCGGAGCGGGCCGTGAGGACGCCGGAGTACTTGGCCGGCCGGGTCGTTGCCAGGTCGAGCGTGACGGTGGCGGACGCCGTACCGCCGGCTGGGATCGTGAGGCGCGTCGGGCTGACCGTGAGCGCGGCCTTGATCTTCGAGGGCGACTCGGCGCCGACGGTCAGGTCGAGGGTGACCGGCCTCGTCGAGTTGTTGCGGTAGGCAACCGTGCGGGTGACCGGCTCCGGGGCGGTCGGTCCGCTCCAGGACAGGTCGCCGAAGAACAGGTTCGCGGTGTCGGGCAGGACCTTCGGGTCGAGGGCCTTCGGGATGTCGATCCGGCCGAGGCCCTGCTGATCGGCCCTCGCCGCGGCCGACGGGACAGCGGTCGCGGCAAGGGCAGCCTTGAGTTGCGGCCCGGTCCAGTCCGGGTGGCGCTGGGCCAGGATCGCGGCCGCGCCGGCGACGTGCGGAGTCGCCATCGAGGTGCCGCTCATCGCGGTGTAGTACTCGCTGAGCACGTGGCCCTGCTCGGTCCCGGCCGCACGGGCGGCCGCGATCTCGACACCGGGCGCGGTCACCTCGGGCTTCAGGGCGCCGTCACCGAGTCGTGGGCCGCGGCTGGAGAAGTACGCCAGTTGGTCGTCGCGGTCGATCGCGCCGACGGTGAGCGCCTCGGCCGCCGTACCGGGAGACGCGACGGTTTCCTCCGCGCCGGAGTTGCCGGCGGCGATCACGAACAGCGCGCCGCTGGACTTCGAGAGCTGGTCGACAGCCTGGCTCATCGGGTCGGAGCCGTCGCTCGGCCAGCCGCCGAGGCTCATGCTGACCACCTTCGCACCCTGCTGGACCGCCCACTCCATTCCGGCGATCGCCTCGGAGTCCAGGCCGCTGCCGCTGTTGTCGAGCACCTTGCCGATCAGCAGGTCCGCGCCCGGCGCGACTCCCTTGCGCTTGCCGTCGGACGCCGTACCGAGACCGGCGACGATGGATGCGGTGTGGGTGCCGTGGCCGTGCAGGTCCTGGACCGGCTGGTCCGGGACGAAGCTCTCCGACGCGACGACCTGCTTGGCGAGGTCGGGGTGGCCGGAGTCGTACCCGGTGTCGAGGACGGCGACCTTGACGCCGCGGCCGTCGTACCCGGCCTGCCACGCAGTCGGGGCACCGATCTGTTTCGTGGACTGGTCGAGGGTCGCGTGAGTGCGGCCGTCGAGCCAGATCTTGCTGACCTGGCTGGTCTTGAAGGTGGTCGGGCCGCTGACGCCGTCCCAGAAGGTCTTGGCGTCCGCCTTCTGCACACTGACCGCGGTGCTGCCGACGCTGGGAAGGGTACGGCGCATTGTCGCGGCCTGTGGTGCGCTTGGGGTGCTGCGCAGGGTCTTTGGCGCGGTCAGTAGCAGGGGCAGGCGGTCGCTGCGTGCGTCGTCGTACCCCTGGGCGACCAGGCCGGTGAGGTTGAAGAGCCGCTGGTCGAGGCGGCCTTCGGTGAGCAGCGGGTACGCCTCGGCCGGGACCAGGGTGAGGTCGCCGTCGAAGGTGCCGAAGTAGTAGGGCTCGTCGTTGGTCAGCCGGGCGGAGACCTGGCCGTTCGAGCTGGTGGTCAGCTCTGCGACGTCGCCGGTGATCAGGGTGATCCGCTGGGTGCTCGCACCCGGCGTCGGGCGATCAGTGGTCGCAGTTGGGGTGTCGGCGGCTTCTGCGGAGGTGGTCGCCAGCAGCAGGGAGCTGGCGACCACCGTCGCGAACAGGCTCTTCGCGAGCCGTGACGATCGGGTAGTCACAGGGGGATACCTCCCGATGCCCCGACCCACGCGAGGCCATCCTCGGGAGCCTTACAGTTGCCCCGATCCCCGGTCCACCGGTCCTGGTGACATACATCCGCCATGACCGGTACCAGCCATCACGAGAACCGCTTGGCCACCTGCTCCACGCGGTCGACCAGGTCCACGTCGTACGCCACACCGGGGACGTAGAAGTTGACGTAGTCGGCGCCGGCTTCGAGGGCGGCCTCGACCTTGTCGGCGATCTCGACCTCGGTGGCGATGAAGTTGTCCCGGTCGAACTTCTCCCGGTTCATCGGGCCGAGCGCCTTCTCGGTCGCCTTCTGCGGGTCGTCACCCTTGTCGATCGGGAACACGTTGAAGTTGGTCGACTTGATGATGTCGTCGTAGTTCCGGCCGACCTTCTCGCAGTGCTGCCGCAGGATGTCGCACTTCTCCTTGATCACGTCCGGGTTGCCGCCGCCGATGTTCGCGGCGTCGCCGTACTGCGCGACCAGCTTCAGCGTGACCTGCGGACCGCCGCCGCCGATCCAGAAGCTCGGGTGCGGCTTGCGGACACCCTTCGGCTCGTTGATCGGCGCGTCGATCGAGTAGTACTTGCCGTTGTAGACCGGCTTGTCCTCGGTCCACATCTTGTAGATGATCTCGGTCGCCTCCCGGAAGGCGGCCATCCGCGGCTTGGTGTCGGTCCACTCGTAGCCGTAGGCCTTCCACTCGTGCTCGTACCAGCCGGCGCCGATCCCGGCGTACAGCCGGCCGTGGCTGGCGACGTCGACGGTGGACGCGATCTTCGCGTAGAGCGCGGGGTTGCGGTACCCGTTGCAGCCGACCATCTGGCCGATGTTCACCCGCTGGGTGTCCCGGGCCAGCGCCGCGGTCGCGGACCAGCACTCGAAGGTGGTGTTGTCACTGGGCTCCGGCACCGTGTGGAAGTGGTCGAACAGCCAGATCGAGTCCCACGACTGCGCGTCTGCCCGCTTGGCGACCGCCGTCATCGCTTCCCACTGCTCGATCGGATCGGCGATCTGCGCCAGATCCATCTTCCACCCCTGCGGAACGAAAATGCCGAAACGTGTCATAGCGCCATCCTTTCCAACCGCACCTACCGGGGTCCATCACTCCGGCTACTGAATTTGCACTCAATCGGACCACTGCAGCTTCTTAATCCCGGTTCCGTGAGAGCGCTCCAGTTCCGGAACCGGCGAGGTCTTGCCTCCGCCCAGCCGAAGGCTGAGAGTCGGGCCCGAGACGCGGGCGCGGCCCGCGCCCGAGCCTAGGAGTCGCCCATGCCCAGGTGGCCAGTTCCGCGCCGTCCGAAACGTCGGACGGCGCTCGTCGTAGCGACCGCGCTGATCGCCGGGATCCTGTCGGCCGCGCCCGCGGCGGCGGATGATCCGGCGCCGATCGTGCTGGCGGCGTTCGAAGGGGGTGAGCCGTTCGCGTCGCCGCCGAATCCGGGGATCTTCGGGTGGGGTAGTGACGGGGACGACCCGCCGACGATGGAGTTGCAGGCGCGGGCGGACGCGCCGAGCGGCGAGAAGGTGCTGCACGGGACCTACAACATCAGCGGGTGGGGTGGGTTCAGCCACGACGTGACTTTCGACCAGAACCCTGGTGACTGGTCGGCGCACAAGGGCATCCGGTTCTGGTGGTACGGCCAGAACACCGCGCCGCTGCCGCCCGGGTCGGGCAAGCGGATCTTCTTCGAGATCAAGGACGGCGGCGCCAACGCCGAGGCCTCCGAACTGTGGAACACCAGCTTCACCGACGACTGGCAGGGCTGGCACCTGGTCGAGATCCCGTTCACCGACCTGGTCTACCGCGGCGACTACCAGCCGGTCGGCGGCATCGACCAGATCCTCAACCTGACCCACATGTGGGGGTACGCGTTCACCATGCCCGTCGGGTCGCCGGGTGAGTTCGCGATCGACCAGGTCGAGGTGTTCGGCAAGGCCGACCCGGCGCTCAAGGCGAGCGTGGTCACCGACGCCGGCGTCTACCCGGTCAAGGAAGGCGGCACCGCCCAGGTCAAGATCTCCGTCGCGACCACCGGCAGCACGCCGCTCGAGGAGCCGGTCACGGTCGCCTACCAGACCGGCGCCGGCAGCGCGGGCGCCGACGACTACACCCCCACCTCCGGCACCATCACCTTCCCAGCAGGTACGGCGTCCGGCGCATCGCAGACCGTCTCCGTCACGACGAAGAAGGACCGCACCGCCGAGGTCGCCGAGACGATCCCGCTGGAGCTCACGGTCACCGGCGCGAAGCCGCCGTCCGCCCAGCCGACCGTGGTGATCAACGCCCACGACCTGCCATACCTGAACAGCAAGCTCCCGATCAAGCAGCGCGTCGCCGACCTGCTCGCCCGGATGAAACTGGCCGAGAAGGTCGGCCAGATGACCCAGGCCGAGCGCAACGCACTCCGGTCCCGCACCGACATCGCGACGTACGCGCTCGGCTCGCTGCTGTCCGGCGGCGGCTCGGTGCCGACCCCGAACACCCCGGCCGCCTGGGCCGCGATGATCGACACCTTCCAGCTGAACGCGCAGGCGACCCGGCTGCAGATCCCGTTGATCTACGGTGTCGACGCCGTGCACGGACACAACAACGTGGTCGGCGCGACGATCCTGCCGCACAACATCGGCATCGGCGCCACCCGCGATCCGGACCTGGCCCTCCGTACCGGTGAGGTGACCGCGACCGAGGTCCGCGCCACCGGCATCCCGTGGGACTTCGCGCCGTGCGTGTGCGTCGTCCGCGACGACCGCTGGGGCCGGACCTACGAGGGGTACGGCGAGGACCCGGCGCTCGTGCAGTCGATGGCGACCGTGATCACGGGCCTGCAGGGCAAGGCCGACGGCAGCCAGCTCAAGCAGAACAACCGGGTGCTGGCGACCGCGAAGCACTTCGTCGGCGACGGCGGTACGACGTACGGTTCGTCGACGACCGGCTCCTACAAGATCGACCAGGGCGTCACCGAGGTCACCCGACAGCAGCTGGAGACCCTGCACCTCGCGCCGTTCAAGACCTCTGTCGATCTCGGAGTCGGCACGGTGATGCCGTCGTACTCGAGTGTCGCGATCGACGGCCAGGCGCCGGTCAAGATGCACGGCAACGGCGAGCTGATCAACGGCGTGCTGAAGGACCGGATGGGCTTCGGCGGGTTCGTGATCAGCGACTGGCAGGCGATCGACCAACTGCCGGGCGACTACCCGAGTGACATCCGGACGTCGGTCAACGCCGGCCTCGACATGATCATGGTGCCGACGAACTACCAGGGCTTCACCCAGGGCCTCACCGACGAGGTGACCGCCGGCCGGGTCCCGATGGCCCGGATCGACGACGCGGTCGGCCGGATCCTGACCGAGAAGTTCAAGCTCGGCCTGTTCGAGAAGCCGTACGCCGACACCTCGCGGATCAGCTCGATCGGGTCCGCAGAGCACCGCGCTGTCGGACGTGAGGCGGCGGCGAAGTCCCAGGTGCTGCTGAAGAACGACGGCAACCTGCTGCCGCTGGCGTCGACGAACAAGGTGTACGTCGCCGGCAGCAACGCCAACGATCTCGGCAACCAGATGGGCGGCTGGAGTATCAGCTGGCAGGGCGGTTCGGGTACGACGACCACCGGCACGACGATCCTGGACGGGATCAAGCAGGTGACGCCGACCGCGACCTTCAGCGCGGATGCCTCGGCACCGCTGGAGGGTCATGACGTCGGCGTGGTCGTGGTCGGCGAACGCCCGTACGCCGAGGGAATCGGTGACGTGGGCAACGGTCACGACCTGCTGCTGTCGGACGCGGACAAGACCGCGGTCGACAAGGTCTGCGGCGCGATGCAGTGTGTCGTGCTGATCGTGTCCGGACGGCCGCAGGTGATCGCGGATCAGCTCGGCGAGATCGACGCGCTGGTCGCATCGTGGTTGCCGGGCACCGAGGGTGCTGGGGTCGCGGACGTGCTGTTCGGCAAGCGGCCGTTCACCGGTCGCCTCCCGGTCAGCTGGCCGCGGGCCGAGGACCAGCAGCCGTTGAATGTGGGAGACGCGTCGTATGACCCGCAGTACCCCTATGGCTGGGGTCTGACCACGCAGGCGACGGCCCGGCAGAAGCTCACCGAGGCCCGCAACGTCCTGCTGCGAAAGGACGACCCGTATGCCGTGGCCGCGGGTGTCGCCGCCGGGGTCGCGCTGCAGGTCAAGGACTGGTCCGGGCCGCAGGCAACCATTGCGCTGGCGGCTCTGGCCCAGTCGGCGAAGTACCTGGAGCGGACCTCGGCCGACTCGTACGCCGAGGGCGACGCGGTGGTCAGCGCCGCGCGCTGGATCGCCCAGAACCGGATCGGGCAGAACCTGGACGAGCCGACGTCCAAGCTGACGTCGGACGCCGAGCACCTGCTCCTGACCGGACAGCTGAACGCGGCCGTCAGCAGACTGACGACCGCCTTCAGGAGCTAGGGCGTGCGACGGCCGGGACGGGCCCCTCTCCCATCCCGGCCGTCACGTCCCCGGCAGTTGCTCCTCCCCGGCACCTGGTAGACGCAGGCGCCGGCGAAAAGGTTGGAATTCGGTCTAGACCGACGCGAGCTCGCGCTCCCGGACCGCAGGGGCGGCGGCACGGGCGAGCTTGTTCGGCCACCAGGCCTTGCGGCCGAGCAGGACCATGATCGACGGCAGCATCACGATCCGGACCAGGGTGGCGTCGATCAGTACGGCGACGGCCAGGCCGACACCCATCTGCTTCATCTCGAGCATGCCCAGGGTGGCGAAGACCGCGAACACCGAGACCATCACGGCCGCCGCGCTCGTCACCACACCCGCCGACTCGGTGACGCCCTTACGGACCGCCTCCCGCGGCGACAGCCCGTCCGCGACACCTTCCCGGATCCGGCCGAGCACGAACACGTGGTAGTCCATCGACAGCCCGACCAGGATCACGAACAGGAACAGCGGGATCCACGACACCACGAACCCGGCCGAGGTGAACCCGAGCAACCCTTCGGCCCAGGTGTGCTGGAACACCAGCGACAGGACGCCGAAGCACGCGGCGACCGAGGCCAGGTTCAGCAACGTCGTCACCAGCGCGATCGCCACACTGCGGAAGGTGATCGCCATCATCACCAGTGTCAAAGCCAGCACGAACGCGATCACGTACGGCAGCTTGTCCCGCTGATTGTTGCCGTAGTCAACGGACTCCGCCGACTCGCCGCCGATCGCCCAGGTCACCGACCCCAGCGCCGGCGCCAGCTCGGTGCGCAACTGCCCGAGCGCGGCCGCCGCGTTCTCGCTGTTCTCCGGCAACACCGACACCAAGGTCAGTACGGCGGTCCCGTTGCCCTGCCGGATCGCCTCCCCCGGCGCGACGACGAACTTGCCGCTCTGTACGGCGGACTCCTGCAGCCCGGTCAACCCCGCGACCGCACCTGCGCCCTGCGCGACGACGTCGTACGACAGACCGCCCTGGGACGGGAAGTTGGCCTGCAGTTCCTTGAGCGTGCGCACCTCGGGGATGCTCTGCGGCAGCGTGTTCAGATCCGCCGACTCGGTCTTCATTCCCAGCGCCGGTACGGCGAGGGCCACCACAGCGACCGCGGACAGCGACAGTGCGGCTCGCGGATGCCGCAGTATGGGAGCCAGGACGCGCCGGCTGATGCCACCCGGCCCGATGCGCCGGTTGAGCCGCCACAGCAGCGGAATGCGCGGCCGGTCGACGCGGTGCCCCAGTTTCGCGAGCAACGCGGGCAGAACGGTCAGCGAGCCGAGCACCGCAACCGCGACGACCACGATCGTTGCCGTCGCCATCGAGGCGAAGGTGGCGTCCTGAGCGACGTACAGGCCGGCCATCGAGACGATCACGGCGAACCCGGAGACGACCACGGAGTGCCCGGAGGTCGCCGCGGCGATCTCGACCGCGTCCAGGGTGTTGCGTCCCTTGCGCCGTTCTTCGCGCTCACGCTTCAGGTAGAAGAGTGAATAGTCGACGCCGACCGCCATCCCGATCAGCATCACGACGTTCGCCACCGAGCCGCCGTCCGGGAACAGGTAGGACAGTGGCGCGTAGAAGCCGAGGGCTGCGCCGACCGCCGAGAACGCCAGCAGCACCGGGATCCCGGCCGCGATCAGCGCGCCGAAGGCCAGCAGCATGAGCGCGAAGGTGATCGGCAGGCTGAGCTTCTCCGCCTTCACCAGGTCGGTGCCGACCTGCTTCCAGATCCCGGCGTCGACCGATGCACTGCCGGCCTGCGCGATGGTCAGGTCCGGGTTCGCCTGCTGCACCTCGGCGGTGGTGGCGACGATCTTCTCGATGTTGTCCGCGGCGTCGTCGTCGGTGCCCTTCAGCTCCATCGGCAGCAGCGCGGCCTTGCCGTTCTGGGACCACACCGGCTGGCCGACCGCCTGGACCGAGTCGAGTGCTCCGAGTTTCTGCTGCAGCTGGGCGATCGCCGTACTGGCGGCTGCCTTGTCCAGCGGGCCGTCCTGGTCGGTCAGCAGGACCGTTTCGGTTGGGCGGTCGCCCAGGTTCGCCTTCTCGATCAGTTCCGCGGCCTGGCCGGACTGGCCGACCCAGGTGTCCTTGTCTTCCGCCTGCTGCTTCGGGATGACCACCGACATCCCGACCGCGACGACGACGAGCAGCAGCCAGAGGCCGATCGCCCGCCATGGATGGATAGCACTCCAGCGCGCGATGCGCACAGTCACTGAACCCCTGCTCACCTTGCCCACCTCTTCCTTGTTCCGGTCAGGACGAGCCTGTCCGGAACGCGGGCGGAACTCAGGAGTCTTGAGCCCCCCGGCGGGGTGGAGCTAGGCCTACCCCGCGACCGGTTCGGCGGTGCGGGAGCGGAGACGGCGTAGCATCCGGGCGTCCTCGAAGCCGACCGCGCGGGCGGCGGCCTCGACCGTCGTACCGTGGCCGATCAGGTGCTCCGCGCGCTCCAGCCGCAGCAACTGCTGGTAGCGCAACGGGGTCAGGCCGGTCGCGGCGGTGAAGATCCGGGTCAGGGTCCGCTCGCTCACGCCGACCTGCCGGGCGAGCTCTGTCAGCAGCAGCCGGTCGGCGTACCGGGCGTCGATCACGTCCTGCACCCGGTGGGCGAGATCGCTGAGGTGACCGCGATGCCGCAGCATCGCGCTCTCCTGCAATTCGTCGCCGTTCCGCCGCGCGTAGACGACCATCTCGCGGGCGACCCGCGCGGCCGCCTCGGCGCCGTGCCGCCCCGCGACCAGGTGCAACGCGAGGTCGATCCCGCTCGCGATCCCGGCCGAGGTGATCACGCGGTCGTCCACGACGTACAGGACGTCGCGGACGATCGTTGCCCGCGGATACCGGGCCGCCAGCTCGTCGGTCAGATCGTGGTGCGTGGTGTACCGCCGTCCGTCGAGCAACCCGGCCGCTCCCAGCGCATCGGCTCCCGAGCACACACTCGCCACCGAGCCGCCACCGGCGTGATGACTGCGCAACCGCTGCCTCGTCTCCGGCCCGATCGGCGGCACCGGCGACAACCGCGGCGACCGCCACCCCGGTACGACGATCAGGTCGCCAGGCCCCAGATCGGGCCAGTCCACCCGGGCCTTCACCGGGACGCCCTGCGCGGTGACGATCTCGT
Source organism: Kribbella sp. NPDC050124 (assembly GCF_044460355.1). Classification (NCBI taxonomy): domain Bacteria; kingdom Bacillati; phylum Actinomycetota; class Actinomycetes; order Propionibacteriales; family Kribbellaceae; genus Kribbella; species Kribbella sp. NPDC050124. The sequence continues at coordinate 23,676 of NZ_JBITJU010000004.1, read as the reverse complement.
CGGTCTCGGCCACGTAGCTCAGCCGGTAGCCGTAGCCGAGGTCGTTCGCGGTCGAGAAGACCTGCGCCGGCCCGGCCAGATCCAGCAGGTGCAGCTTCGGCACCAAGAGGAACGCGACCTGGGTGGGGCTCATCTGGTCAGGATGGCACGGGTACGGCGGTGAGGTCGTCGAGCGTCCGAATGGTGGCGAACCGGCCGGCCAGCGCGTACTCGGTCCGCTCGGTGACGACGTCCGGGCTGAGCGTCCGCGGGTCGGCCAGGATCTCCTCGAGGGTCGCGTCGGCGGGCATCGTCCAGTGCGGCAACGGGGTGGTCGCGGTCGCCTCGGTGACGAACACGACGTCGTACCCGAGGTCGGAGGCGACGCGCGCCGTCGTCTCGCAGCACTGCTCGGTCCGGATGCCGCTGATCACCAGCTCGGTGACACCGTGCTGGGTCAGCGTCTGCTGCAGATTCGTTGTGGTGAAGGCGTTGTGCGACGTCTTCGTGATCATCGGTTCGGTGGGCAGCGGCGCCAGGCCGTCGATCAGCCGGACGTGGCCGTTGGCCGGGTCGAACGCACCGCCGGTGCCCGGCTCGGTGTGCAGCACCCAGACCACCAGGTCGCCCTTGTCCCGGGCGGCGCGGACCAGGCGGTCGACCCGGTCGGCGATGTCGGGGTGGTTCACGGCCTGCCAGTTCGGGCGGACCCGGAAGGATTCCTGGACGTCGATCACGATCAGTGCGGTTCGGCTCATGACGATCATCCTGGCGGCGGGACGCCGTACCGCTGAAGACCTGATCGGGCCCGGCGCCGGACCGATCCGGTCAGGGCGCGCCGGACCTTTCCAGCGTCGTGCAGTCATCGGACGAATTCAAACCGTTACGAACTATTCCAAACACTGGACAGTCGTGCTTATCGTGCCCGGGTCGGCGCTGTGAGAACGCTCTCGCCGACATTCGACGACTCAGTGAGGGGATTGCGATGTCTGACCAGTTACCTCGCCGCCAGGTCCTGCGGACGGCCGGGGCCATCGGCCTGGGTGCAGCTGCCGCGGGCGGTCTCAGTGGGGTGGCCCAGGCCAGTTCGACCGCTGGTACGACGGATAGGTTGACCGCCATGGGCGAACACCACGGCAGGTTCGAGATCCGCAAGGACCCGTTCGGCACCACCCCGGACGGGCAGCAGGTCGACGTCTACATGTTCACCAACGGCCGGGTCACCATCTCGATGCTGACCTGGGGCGCCACCATCCAGCGGGTCGAGACCCCGGACCGGCGTGGCCGCACGGAGAACATCAGCCTCGGCTTCGACAACCTGCCGGACTACGCGACGCTCAGCCCGTACTTCGGCTCCACCATCGGGCGGTACGGCAACCGGATCGCCAAAGGCCGGTTCACTCTGGACGGGACGACGTGCCAGATCCCGGTCAACAACGGCGAGAACGCGTTGCACGGCGGCACCATCGGCTTCGACAAGAAGGTGTGGAAGGCCAAGGTCGTCCGCAGCGACAAGGCTGTCGGGGTCGCGTTCAGCTACGTCAGCCCGGACGGCGAGATGGGCTTCCCGGGTGAGCTGACCACCACGGTGACCTACACGCTCGACCGCCGCGACACCCTGCGGATCGACTACCACGCGACCGTCTCCGGTAAGGCGACCGTGGTGAACCTGACCAACCACGTGTACTTCAACCTCGCCGGCGAGGGCAGCGGCTCCATCGACGGCCACGTGCTGCAGATGGACGCGCCGTCGTACACGCCGGTCGACGCCGGGCTGATCCCGACCGGCGAGATCGCGCCGACGGCGGGTACGCCGTTCGACTTCAGCAAGCCGACCGCGATCGGCAAGCGGATCCGCGACGACCACCCGCAGCTGGTGATCGGGCGCGGGTACGACCACAACTTCGTCCTCGGCGCCGACGCCGGCAAGGACGGCCTGCGCTTCGCGGCCCGCTTCTGGGAGCCCGAGGAGGGCCGGACCGTCACCGTCCACACCACCGAGCCGGGCGCGCAGTTCTACAGCGGCAACTTCCTGGACGGCACCTTCCAGGGCATCGGCAACAAGTCGTACCGCCAGGGCGACGCCTTCGCGTTCGAGACGCAGCACTTCCCGGACTCCCCCAACCACCCCAACTTCCCGTCCACGGTCCTCCGCCCCGGCGAGACCTACACCTCCACGACGACGTACACCTTCGGCACGAAGTAGCCGGACGCCCAGGCCATCACAATCGCCGCCGCCGGCAGCACCCCCGCCTGCCGGCGCACTGCACCTGCGATTGTGATGGCCTGGCGGTCCGCACCTACCTCATCCAGACCGACCCCTGGCGATCGCGGCCGATCCACTGCTCGAGGGCGACCACCTCGGCGTTGGCGCCCAACTCGCGTTCGAGAAGCCAGCACGCGAGATCGACGCCGGCGAACCAGCCGGAGCCGCAGGTGACCAGATCGCCGTCGTCGACGATCCGGGCGTCGACGACCTCGGCCCACTGACCCAGGCGCTCGTAGTCGGCGCGATGGGTGGTCGCCGGACGACCGTTGATCAGACCTGCCGCGCCGAGCAGCAACGAACCCGAGTCGATCCCGGCCAGGATCAGGTCGTTGCCTCCGATCCGCTTCGCCTCAGCCAACTGCTTCGGAATCACCCCGCGCTCGATCTCCTCCAAGATCCAGCCGCCGGACACCGCCAGCACCCGCGCGGTGTCCGGCGACCACCACTCCAGACCGGCGAACGTCGTTCCGTAGCACCCCGTCACCTCGGTCGCCCCGTCGGCGGTCACCAGCCGGGGATCCACCGCCAGCCCACGCCGCTTGGCGTTGGCGAACACCGCGTACGTCGACAGCGCGTCGACCTCGGCCACACCTTCGAACATCAGTACGTCGATCCGCATGACCTCCACCCTGCGGTCAGCCGCTCCACGAGTGAGAGTGGCTGGAAAGACATCATGAGCTAGATTCGCGCCATGATCACCGTCGCCGTCCTTGCCGCCGAGGGAGCGATCGGGCTCGAGTTGGCCGGCGCCTGCCAGGTCTTCGCAACCGCCAAGGGCCTGTACGACGTCCGCGTCTGCGGCGCACCCGGTACGACGCTGATGGCTCACGACAGCCCGATCCTCAAGGTCGAAGCGCCGTACCCGTTGTCCCAGGCCCTCGACGCGCACACGCTGATCGTGCCCGCCGCCTTCGACGCGTCGGACGAGGTGGTGGAGCTGATCCGGGAGGCACATCGGCGCGGGGTGCGGATCGCATCCATCTGCACGGGTGCGTTCGCGCTCGCGGCAGCCGGCGTACTCGATGGACGACGCGCCACGACGCACTGGGCGTTCGCGGACGAGTTCGCCCGCCGCTTCCCGAAGGTCGAGGTGGTCGCCGATGCGCTCTATCTCGACGAGGGCGACGTACTGACCTCTGCGGGGGTCACGGCCGGGCTGGACCTGTGCTTGCACCTGGTCCGGCGCGACCACGGTTCGGCCGTCGCGGCGGCGGTCGCGCGGCGGATGGTGATGGCGCCGCACCGGGACGGCGGGCAAGCGCAGTTCGTCACGATGCCCGTTGTCTCAGGCAACGATTCGCTCGAACCGGTGATGCGGTGGATGCGGGACCACCTGGCCGAGCCGCTCACCCTCACCACCGTCGCCGCGCAGGCCGCGATGAGCCCGCGCACACTGTCGCGGCGGTTCCGTGCTCAGACCGGGACGACTCCGCTGCAGTGGCTCATCCGGCAACGCCTCGCCCGCGCTCAGGAACTCCTCGAGGCCACGACGCTCCCGGTCGGCCAGATCGCGACCGAGGCCGGTTTCACTACGCCGTTGTTGCTCCGCCAGCACTTCACGAAGGCGTTCGCCACCACCCCGACGGCCTATCGGCGGACGCTCACGCGGTCTTGATGATGCCGCCGTCGATCAGGTAGTCGGCGCCGACGATGCTCGCGGTCAGCGGCGAGCACAGCTGCACGACCAACGCGGCGACTTCGGCGGGCTCGATCAGCCGGCCGGTCAGCATCCCAGTCTGCTCCGGGAGTCCGGCGAGCAGGTCGTCCTGTGACACTCCGAGCTTCTTGGCGAGTTGACCGCCGTATTGGTCCGGGCCGACCCACAACGCCGTCCGCACCGGGCCCGGCGAGACCGTGTTCACCCGCACGCCTTGCGGACCGAACTCCTCGGCGAGCGCCTTGCCCAACGCGGTCAGCGCCGCCTTGGCGGTCGTGTACGGAATCGGGCCGGCGGACGGGATCCGCGCGCCGTTCGAGGAGACGTTCACGATCGCGCCGCCCTGGCGGATCAGGCTCGGCAGCGCTGCTCGCGTCGTCCGCACCGCCGCGAAGTAGTTGAGCTCGAAGAACTGCTGCCACGCCTCGTCGCCAAACTCCAGGAATCCACCGGCCGCCTCACCGTCGCCGCCACCGACGTTGTTCACCAGCAGGTCCAGCTCGCCGACCTCCGCCAGCGCCGCGGCGACCGCACGCTCCGGCCCGTCCGGTACGGCGAGATCCGCCTGTACGACGTAGGCGCCGGTGGCACGGAGTTCCGGGGTGACGGTCCTGGCGACTGCGACCACGCGCACCCCTTCCGCCACGAGCCCCTCCACCACGGCCAGCCCGATTCCGCGGCTGGCTCCGGTGACGAGGGCTGTCTTGTGCTTCAGCTGCAGGTCCATCAGGACTCCTCAATAGCATCTTGCTTGACCCTGAAAACGTACTACTTGCAACACAGATGATGCAAGTAGCCGTGGAGTCGCGTCCGATAGGTAGACTTGAGCGCATGAACGAGGTCGTGATCCGTCCACTGCGTGCTGACGCCGAGCGCACCGTGCGGACGGTTCTGGAGGCGGCCGAGCGGACCCTGAACCGGAAACCGAACGCCACCATGGAGGAGATCGCGGCCGCGGCTGGGGTGGCCCGGACGACCGTGCACCGGCGGTTCGCCACCCGGGAGGCGCTGATCACCGCCATGGCGACCTGGGCCTCCCAGCAACTCGCGGACGCGGTCGAGCAGGCCCGGCCGGAGACCACGCCACCCCTGGTCGCGCTCTACCAGGCGACCGCGAACGTGCTGCGCGTCAAGCTGTCCTGGGGCTTCGCGATGAACGCCGCCCTTGCCCCGGGCAACGAGGCGGACCGGATCCAGGCCGGCGTCGTGGAGCGCTGCGACCAGCTGTTCGCCCGACTCCAGCAGACCGGAGCGCTACGCGCCGACGTGGACCCGATCTGGGCCCGCCGGGTCTACTACGCATTGCTCCACGAGGTCTGCCAGGACCTGAGCAAACGCGGTGCCGACGCCGACACCGACGCGCGGGCGACCCAGATCGTCGACACCCTGCTCCGCGGCGTCGGCAACCCGAACACGCAGCTCTGATCAGGACGCCGCTTGCAGGTAGACGAGGAGATCGTCCACCAGTTGCTGTGGGCTCGCATGCCCCTTGCCGGTTTCGGAGAGGTGGCCGGTGGCTGCCAGATCGGCCGCGCCGTGAGCGACCGCGCGCACCAGCGACGCGAGGCGGACCGGATCACCCGCCGGCAGCACACCGTCGGCCTGCGCGGCTTCGACCAGGCCGATCAGGCCGGCCTGAGCTGACTCCGCCGCCGCGGTGAGCTCGGGCGATTCGACGGTCCACCGACCGAAGACGAGACGGAAGCGCTCCGGATACTCGAGCGCCCAGGCGATGTAGCGGCCCATCGCCTCACTCAAGGCGGCACGTGCGGACCGCTTCCGCCGTACCGCTTGCTCGATCGCTGCGCCGTGCCGCGCCAGATCGCGGGCGGCGACCGCGGCCAGGAGGGCCTGCTTGTCGGCGAAGTGCTTGTACGGCGCGTTGTGCGACACGCCGGCGAGTCGCCCGACCTCCCGCAGGGTCACCGCCGCGACCCCACCACGATCGAGCAGCCCGGTGGCCACCTCGATCAAGTCGTCCCGCGTCCCCATTCGGCTGATCGTAGTGCCTGATGATGGCCTCGCTTCGCTCGACCATATGGTTGACGTTGTCAACCTCGCGTGCCTACGGTTGACAACGTCAACCTGAGAGGAGTCTTGCAGATGCGTGCGGTGATCACGGGAGCCAGTGGCGGGATCGGGGCGGCGATCGCGGAACGGCTTGCCGGGGAAGGGATGTCGGTCGTCATGGTCGGCCGCGACGAGGGCCGGTTGAGCGACGCGGCCCGGCGGATCGAGGCCGCCGTACCGGATGCTGATCTTCGTCCGGACGTGACCGACCTGTCGCTGATGGCCGACGTACGGCGGTTGGCCGAGCGGCTCGGTGATGAGCCGCCGGACGTCGTGATCAGCAATGCGGCCGTGGTCGCGCCGATCGACGAGGTCACCTCGGAGGGCATTCAGCGCGTGCTCGCGACCAACCACCTGGCGCCGTACCTGCTGCTGCGGTCACTCGCGGAAGCCCTCGGCGACCGGCCCGCCCGCTTCATCGTGGTCGGCGCCTCCCCGACCGCGCTCCGCCGCGTCCCGGTCGACGTCGACCACCTGGACAGCCGCGACGGTCTCGCACCGATCCCGAGCTTCCGCCCGTTCGCGGCGTACGGGCGGACGAAGAACATGAACGCGATGTTCGTCTACGCGCTGGCCCGCCGGCTGGCCGGCACCGCCATCACCGTGAACGGCGCCCATCCCGGCATCATTCGCGACACCGGCCTCGGCCGCGACACCCATGGCCTGCTCCGCCTCAGCGCCCGCATCCTCGACCGCTTCTGCCCCGGCCCGGAAGCCGGCGCCGACACCCCAGCCTGGCTCGCCACCTCCCCCGACGTCGCCACCACAACCGGCAAGTTCTACGTCAAACGCCGCCCCGTCCCCACCGCCCCCCACACCACCGACCAGTCCCGCTGCGACGCCCTCTGGGAGCACTCGGCCCAACTCGTCGGCCTCCCCGCCACGACGCGCTGACCGCGCCTGCGAACCGCCAGGCCATCACAACGACCACCACTCCGCCGAGCTGAGCGACGCCGGTGGTGGACCGCCAGTTGTGATGGCCTGGCGGTCCATCACCACGACGGACTCAGTCGTCGTTCGGTCCGAGCCAGAGGCCGCCGTTGGTTTCGAGGGCCTCGCCGGTGACCCAGCGGGCCTCGTCCGAGGCGAAGAACGCGATCACGTCCGCGATGTCGGCGGACTGGCCGTGCCGGCCGAGAGCGACCATGGCTGCGACCCGCGCCGCGCCGCCCGGCTCCTGCAGCCAGGTGTTCATGTCGGTTTCGGTGATGCCGGGCGACACGGTGTTCACGGTGATTCCACGCGGCCCCAAAGTGCGCGCCAGCGAGCGGGTGAAGACGTTCAACGCGCCCTTGGTCATGCCGTAGGCGATGTCCCTGGTGGCGAACCAGGTGACGCCGGACGACACATTCACGATTCGGCCACCGTCCGGGATCAGCGGCAGCACCCGCTGGGTCAGGAACAGCGGCGCCTTCACATTGACCTCGATCAGGCGATCGAACTGCTCGGGCGTGACGTCGTGGATGCCGTCGGCGGAGTCGAAGATCGCGGCGTTGTTCACCAGGATGTCGAGGCCGGCGCCGTCCAGCCCGGCGACGAGACCGTCGTACAGCGCGTCGATGGCGCCGTCGGTCCCGAACTCCGCGGGTACGGCGAACGCGTCGCCGCCGGCCGCGGCGATCACCTCGACCGTCTCCTTGGCCGCCGTCTCGTTCGTGCCGTAGTGCACCGCGACCCGCGCACCGTCCGCGGCCAGCCGCTCGGCCACCGCCCTGCCGATCCCACGCGACGCACCGGTCACCAATGCCGTCTTTCCGGTCAAGCTCATATCTGTGGTCCTCCTCGAGGTGGAACGATCCCTGACAACGATAGGGAACGATCCCTAACATTGCTATCGTTGTCCCGTGAAGACTCGCCGCAGCTCGGAGGAGACGCGCGCGCACGTGCTCGCCATCGCGCACGACCTCTTCTACTGGGAAGGCATCCGGGCGATCGGGGTGGACCGGATCGCGGCCGAGGCCGGGATCGCGCCGACGACGCTCTACCGGCTGTTCGCGTCCAAGGACGACCTGATCACGGCCTACATCACGCGGGCGTACGAGGCGTACCGGGACTGGTTCCGGACCTCGCTCGACAGTGGTGGTGAGCACCCGCGAGATCGCGTGCTGGCGCTCTTCGACGAGCAGAACGCGATGCTTCAGCCGGACATCTGTCGCGGCTGCCCGTTCCTGATGCTCTTGACGGAGTTCCCGGACCGGGAGTTGGCGAGTCACCAGCAGGCGGTCCGGCTCAAGGAATGGGTCCGCGATCAGTTCGTCGTCCTCGCGTCCGAGTTGACCGCCGAGGACCCAGACCGACTGGCCACCCAACTGACGCTGATCTTCGAAGGTGCCTATGCGTCCGTCCAGGCGCTCGGCGTCGAAGGGCCCGCCGGGCATGCACGGTCCCTGGTCGAGACGCTGATTTAACTCCTGCGACGCGCAGCAGCCTGAGCGAAGGGTTGCCTAAGGCGCTTAGGGTCGGGGACATGTCGGAGCCGGTGCTGGAGATTCCGTTCGAGGATGCGTTTCGGTTCGATCCGTCGCCCACGTTCGCGGAGTTGCGGGAGCACCGGCCGGTGGCGCGGGTGCGGACGTTGGCCGGGGCCGAGGTGTGGCTGGTGACCCGGTACGACGACGTCCGGATGGTGCTCGCGGATCCGCGGTTCTCGCGGGCTGCGGTGGTCAAGCAGGGCGCGCCGCGGGTCGCGCTGGCCAAGCCGATGCCGAACAGCCTGACCACGACCGACCCGCCGGAGCACACCCGGTTGCGCAAGCTGGTGTCGTCGACGTTCGCGCACCGCCGGATCGAGCACACCCGGCCGTGGGTCGCGGAGTTGTCCGCGCAGCTCGCCGAGGACGTGGCACAAGCCGGCGACGGCGCCGACATCCGGCAGCTGGTCGCGTTGCCGCTGCCGATCCAGGTGATCTGCCAGCTGCTCGGCGTACCGTACGACGATCGCGAACAGTTCCGGGAGTGGACCGAGCTCGGCTACAGCATGCGGATGGCGGAGAAGGATCTCGTCGAGGACGCGATGACGAACCTGACCGCGTACATCGAGGACCTGGTCACCAAGAAGCTGGCGAACACCGACCAGCCGGCCGAGGACCTGCTCGACGAATTGGTCCGGGCCCGCGAGGAAGGCGATCGGCTCAGCCAGGACGAGCTGATCGCGTTCGGCGTGAACCTGCTGGTGGCCGGCCACGAGACCTCGGCGAACCAGATCTCGAGCTGTGTCGCGACCCTGCTGCGCTGGCCGGAGAACTGGGCCAAGCTGGTCGCGAACCCCGACCTGGTGCCGTCGGCAATCGAGGAGCTGCTGCGGTTCAACCGCTTCAGCGAGGTCGGGCAGTTGCGGGTCGCGGTCGAGGACGTCGAGCTGCACGGCGTCCGGATCAAGGCCGGCGACGGCGTGATGGCCGCGCTGAACTCGGCCAACCGGGATCCCCGCGCGTACGACGAACCCGACGAGCTGCGGCTGGACCGGAAGGACAACAAGCACCTGTCCTTCGGCTTCGGCCCGCACTTCTGCCTCGGCGCCCAACTGGCCCGCATCGAGCTGCAGGAGTCACTGCTGGCTCTGGTACGGCGCTTCCCCCGGATGAGCCTGGCCAAGCCCGCCGAGGATCTCGAATGGCGGCGCGTGCTCGTCAGCGGTCTCGCCGAGCTGCCGGTGAACCTCGGCCTCGAAGGCTGAGGTTCACCGGCAGCCGGTCGATCAGTTCTGCGATGCGAACACGACCCCGTGCTCGGTCTCGTACTGCTCGATGAACCGGGCGGCCATCGGCTCGCTCGACGCGATCGCGTCGGCCAGCGTCTTCGCGGTGCGCTCACGACCGGCCGGCCAGTCCGAGAGCAGCGCGTACGCACGCATCCGCTTCTTCTCCAGCGCGGTCGGCTCCGGCTGGTCGTCGGCCGGCTCCTCGACCTTCTCGACCTTCTGAATCACGACCGGCGCCGGGTCCGGCAGCACCGGCTGGACGGCCGGCGCGGTGGTGATCAGCGCCGGCGGCTGGGTGTCGGTGGTGTCCGCGAACGGCGACGGCGGCTGCGGCTTCTGCACGACCGGCTCGGCCTTCGGCTGCGGCGCCAGCGGCTTGAGCTTGCCGTTCACCGACCCGTTGACCGATCCGTTCGGCGCGGACGCCGTACCGCTCTGGACGACGTGCTGCCGCTCGCTCTCGTCCTCGACGACGACCGCCTCGGCGACCGACTCGTCGCTGTCGGCCTGGTCCACGATCGCCATCAACTCGCCGGTCCAGGCGTCCTCGTCGCGCAGCGACACTCCGGTGCCGTCGGCCCGCCGCGGCTGCCCGCCCTCGAGCACCCAGACCGCCGCCGGCACCGGACGCTCCTCGACCTCCGGCGGTGGCGAGATCGCCTTGGTCAGCTTGTTGGTGATGACCTCGTAGTTGATCCGCTCCTCGAGCATCCCGGCCAGCCGGTCCGGGTCGTACGTCGTCTCGGCGATCTTCGCCAGCCGCTCGTCCTGATGCTCGGACCGGATGTACTCGGCAACAGTTCCGGCGATCGCCTCTCGGCGGCTTCGGTTCCGGATCTGGTGCTGGGCCGCGCGCAAGCTCTCGTACAGGCCGTAGCCGTGCTCGATCGCCAGCGACCGGGCCAGCCAGGTGGTCTTCGGCTCGCGGACCCACTGGATGACGCCGTACACCGGGCCGGTCTCGCGCATCTGCCCGGCACGACGCAGCGCGTCGCGGCGGCGGGCCGAGCTGTGGATCAGCCACAGCACATAGGCGAACGCGGACAGACCGCCGAAGCCGAAGGCGAGGAACCGCTCCTCCGGCCGCCAGTGGCCGACCACGTTGAAGACGACCGCGACCAGCGCCGCGAAGAACGACATCGCGCGGTAGGCGTAGGCCTGCTCACCCTTGCGCCGGCGCAGGTCGGCCAGAGCGGCGGTGGCGACACCACCGAGCTCGAGCACGGCCACCGCGGGCGTGACGAGGAGGATCTTCAGGAACGTCGAGAAGCCGGTCTCCGGCCAGGGGATGTGGGTGACGCCGGCCCAGACCTGACCGACAAGGGCAGCCGCAGCCGCCGTGGCGTAGAAGGCATAGGCGACCTTGTCCGCACCGGTAAGAGGTACGTTCGCCAGTTCGCCAGTACTGGTGTTGCTGGTGTTCTCCTGCAAGACGTGGTCTCCTGACCGGGTTTGGGCTCTCCGGCAGTTCGTCGGTCGGTGGTACGGCAGCCTCCCCCATAGGGCGCTGCAAGAGGCTACCGGTTTCCGGCCCCGAACGGGGAGGCGAATCCGGAAACGTAACGAACCTCCCCGCTCCACCGCCACTTCACACCTACGAGTTTTAACCTCCCCTTTGTGTTCCCCACCCTCCGCTCCCTCCCTCACCCAACCGCTCTGACCCCGTACTTGAGCGACCGGTACGGCGTCGAGTTCACCGGCTGCACGCTGCTCCGCTCCCTGGTGAACGACGTCTACGAGCTGACCACCGCGGACTCTCGCTACGTCCTCAAACTCTACCGGTACGGCGGCCGGCAGCCGGACGAAATCCGTTGGGAGACAGGGCTTTCGGCACATCTGGCCACCAACGGCTTGCCGACGCCGGCTGTCCATCCACTGCCCGACGGCGACCCGGTAGGGTTGCTCGAGGCACCCGAGGGACCGCGCCCGTTCGTGCTGCAGGAACTCGTCGCGGGGACCAAGCCGCCGTACCAGGAGGAGCTGTACCGGGAGTTCGGCGTACTGGTCGCTCGGTTCCACGAAATCGCCGATTCCTATGTGTCCCCATTTCCCCGGCGGCCGCCCGACCTGTCACATCAGCTCGACGAACTCGGGCCACACCTTGCACCCGCGCAGGAAAACCTGCTCCGGGACCTCACCGCGACTGTACGGAACAACGTCGCGCAGTACAGTCTCACCACCGCCATCCGCCACGGCGACGTGACGCTGGACAACCTGATGGTCGTGGGCAACGACCTCATCCTGTACGACTTCGACCTCGCCGCCGTCGACTACCGCGCCGCCGATTTCACCGGCGTCGCGTCCACGCCGTACTGGCCTGCTTTCAGGGCCGGCTACAGCACACGCCGCCCGATCAGCGGCGACGACGAGGCGGCCATTCCCTACCTCGATGTCGTCGAGCGGATCTCCAACCTGCACTTCCACCTCGTCGACAAGCCGCTGATCCGGGGCGCCGAGTCCCGTGGTGAGGGATGGGCCGATCGTGAACTGACTGCGTTGGAACAGGCGGCTGAGCGATTTCTCTGACGCGTCAGGGAGGTTGCCAGGGAGTCCACAGGGTTTGTCCAGGGAGTGCGAGGGTTGGGGGGTCACGCTGGGGGGATGAGGCCGAAGTCGCTGACTGCGCGGGTTACTGCTGCGGTCGTGTTGTTGATGGCAACGGTCAGTGTGGTGATCAGCGTGCTGACGACCGCCGCAATCAGCTCGTACCTGACCCGGCAGCTCGACGACAAGGTGGCCGCGTCGCACGGCCGCGCGATCGGGGTGCTGAACAACAACGGTGGGCCCAAGCCGCCCCTGGACAGCGGCGGCCCGCACCAGGACGCGGGCACGATCACCCTCTACCGGACCGGCTCGGCCTCGACTGGCACCGTCATCACCGCGAACGGCGACTCCGCCGGACTGTCCACGCAGGCAGTCGACGCACTCACGTCCGTACCGGTCAACGCCGCGAACGAGACCGTCGACGTACCCGGGCTCGGGCACTACCGCGTGCACGCCTCGCTCATCGACGGCACAACGGTCATCACCGGCTTGTCCACCCAGGACATCGACAACACGGTGAACAGCCTGATCGGGTGGGAGGCGCTGTTCGGCGGCCTCGGCGTGCTCACCGCGGGAGGTGTCGCGATCATCGTCGTACGGCGTCAACTCCGGCCACTGCGCCGGGTCGCACAGACCGCGCGTGAGGTGGCGGGTCTGCCACTGGCGACGGGCGAGATCGGCGTGACAGCTCGCGTGCCGGACGCGCTCACCGACGAGCGGACCGAGGTCGGTCAGGTCGCGGTCGCGCTGAACACCTTGCTTGGTCACATGGAGGGCGCGTTGGACGCCCGGCATCGGAGCGAGCAACAAGTCCGCCAATTCGTCGCCGATGCGTCGCATGAGTTGCGGACGCCGCTGACCACGATCCACGGCTATGCCCAGCTCAGCCTCCGCAGCCCGGAGCAACTCCCGCTCGCCATGGGCAAGGTGATGGTGGAAGCCACGCGGATGGCAGCGCTCGTCGAGGACCTGCTCTTGCTGGCCCGACTCGACGCGGGCCGGCCACTCGGCCTCAGGCCGGTCGACCTCAGCCGCCTCGCGTTGGACTCGGTCACCGACGCGCGCATCGTCAGCCCCGACCACCACTGGTCGCTGAACCTGCCGGCCGAACCCATCGTCGTCACGGCCGACGAGCAGCGGCTGCACCAGGTCGTCACCAACCTGCTCAGCAACGCCCGCCGGCACACGCCGGCCGGGACGACCGTGACCGTCGGCCTGCGGACGGACGACGAACGGCAGTCCGCCGTACTCACCATCCACGACAACGGTCCCGGCATCCCGGCCGACCTGCAACCCAACGTCTTCAAGCGATTCACCCGGGCCGACACCTCCCGCACCCGAGACTCCGGCGGCTCCGGCCTCGGCCTCTCCCTGGCCCAGTCCATCACCGAAGCCCACGGCGGCGCGATCGCCGTAACCTCCCACCCAGGCAACACCTGCTTCACCTTGGCGCTCCCCAGGTAGCCGTCGTTCGCCTTCGGCGCAGCGTGCTGCTCCTGGTCACGATCTGCGATCGCCCCTTGGCACGGTGCTGATACGCGGGCATAGTTGTCGGCGGAAAAGCAGGTATCACAAATCCTGAATGCCCGAATCTTGATCTCGCGGGGGGATGCTGCGGGCTGGTCGTGGCCGCGTCGCGGCTAGTGGCCGGAAGTTTCGGCTCGATCAGGTCGGTGCGCCCGTTGGGGGCGCAGGGGGATGTGAGTCGCGAGAATATGACAGGAATGTTGCGGAAGTTCGCGCCGAAGCGGCCATTTCGGGGGATGACAACAAACTTCTTCGGCGATGGGCGAACGTCGACGACGTGCTCTCTCGGGAAACGAACGTTCGTCTACGGGCGAAACGGGACGGGAAAATCGACCTTCTCGGAGGTACTGCGGCAGCTCGGTACCGGGCAGCTCGCGCGTACAGCCGTTCAGGCGACTTACTGGGACAGCGGGAAGTGGGCCAGCGGCGCGCTGCCGGCATCCGTTGTCGAGCGCATCCACGTCTACAACCGCTTCTACGTGGGTGAGGCGTTGCAGTTCTTCCTCGACGGGCGGGGAGAGTCTGTCGGCATCCTGAAACTGGGACGCGAGAACGTCGAGGCGGAGAAGTTGCTGCGCGAGACCGAGCAGAGGATCGAGATCTGCAAGTCGAGGGTGCAGGCGGTGGAAGCCCGGCAGAAGGAACTCAGACGCAGCGAGGAGAAACAGGAGAAGGATGTCAAGGACCTGGTCATCGGTGAGCTGCGTCCTGTAGATCCTGCCAGGTTCAACCCGCGCTCGTACACGGTCCGTGAAGCGCGGCACTTGTTGGAGTCGACTCCAGCCGCCAGCCTCGACTCGGACGGTCTGCTACCGGCCGAAGAAGTCCAGTTGTGCCGTGACATTCTCAGGAGCGACGACCTGCCGCCGTTGGGCAGCGTCTCACCGCCTGATGTCGACGCACCGGCTCTGCGCGACGCGGTCTTGGAGGCCGTAGGTCGCAGTCTGGCCAGCGTCGTACTGGCGGAGTTACAAGCCGAGCCGGTGCTGGCACGCTGGATCGAAGCTGGGTTGTCCCTGCACGATGCTGATGCGGAATGCAGGTTCTGCCACGCCGGTGTCTTGAGCCAGGAACTACGCGACTCGTATGCCGCGCACTTCGATGACTCGCAGAGTCGGCTTCGCGAGGACCTCTCGCGATTGCAGCAAGAGCTCACTGCCGCTACAGCCAGCCTGGAGCTCTGGCTATCGAACCTGCCGTCTGCGGGGATGGTGCTGCCGGCGTTCACCGCAAGTTGGCAAGCAGCGTCAGGGAAGGCGGACTCGGCCATCCGAGCCGTGATCGCATACCTGGACTCGTTGGCCGCGCTCCTCAAGGCTCGTGAAGCCGATATCCACAGTCCGCTGACTGGCGTTGCGATCGAGCAACCGCCAGAGCTGGCCTTCGAGGAACTCGTGGTCCTGGCGGAACTGAATGATCGAGCGGCAGCGGAGCAGGCTGTTGCCCGTAATCGTGCCTTGCAGGCTCTCATGGACCACGCGGCGGCACCCGTACGCCCCGACCGCCGTCAGATCAGGAAGCTACAGCCGAGGGCGAACCGTGCTTTGGTTCGCCTAGACGCGCAGCTTCGGCGTCTCTCTGAAGCCGCGCAGGGTTACCGCGATGGGCAGCAGGACGTCGGTCCTATGGCTCAGCTGATCAATCAGGACCTCGTCGATTATTTCGGCCATGTGCACCTTCGCCTCGCTGTCACTGACGAGGGACGCGGCTACCGGGTACTGCGCAACGGCGAAGCAGCCACAAACCTCAGTGAAGGAGAGCGCAACGCCATTGCAATCCTGTACTTTCTACGCAGTCTCGAGGCAGACGGCATCACGCCGGCTGACGATCTGGTCGTGATCGACGATCCGGTCACGAGTCTCGACAAGGATGCCCTGTTCGCCACCTTCGGCCTCGTGCTAGAGCGCACGGAAGACTTCGGTCAAGTCGTTCAGCTGACCCATGACTTCGATTACTTCAAGCTCAATCTGATGAAGTACTCGAAGATCCGCCGCAAGTCGATCGGCATCATCAAGAACGGCGATTCACAGGAGAAGGCCTACCCCGCTGTGCAGTTCCTCGAAACCGTTGCCCGCAGTAAACCGTCCGGGGAGAGGTCGATCTCCTTGAGGCCGCTCTCCCCACGGCTGCTTGATCACCCGACCGAGTATCACTTCCTCTTCTATCGCATCGGTGACGCATTGATCTCCGAGGACGAAGATGACCTTCCATTGCTCGGCAATGCAGCGCGGCGGCTCCTTGAAGGCTTCATCTCCTTCAAGGCACCGAACCAAAGCGACTTTGCCGGTGCTATCGAAGCAGCCGGGAGATCAGGCGACGTTCCTAGTTCCCTCGTACAGCGGATCGTCCGGTTCGTCCATGCCTCCTCGCATCGCGGCGACCCCAACCCGTCGGCGAGCTTCGACTCAGCTTCTGTACCGGATGAGCTCGGGCATGTGCTGCGCTTCATGCACACATGCGACTCGGATCACTTCGTCGGTATGTGCAAGGCCGTTGGGCTTGATCACGACGAGCTAGTTGCAACGTAGACCAGCCCGAGACCGAGGGTCGCTGCACCGTCGACGGCGCCAATCTGACGATCTCGTAGAGAAGTCTGGGCGGTTGTGATCGGTCATAGACCACGATCGCCCAGACGTCCATGGCTACCCGGCGGCGAGGGCCTTTTGGGCCTGGGCGGCTAGGGCTGTGGCGCGGTCGTTGTCGGAGGGGCCGTCGGCGACGAGGACGGCGTAGCGGAGGTTGAGGGTGGTGTCGGGGTCGAAGGGGAGTTCTTCGGAGAAGAAGGGGGCGGGGCAGACGGCGGCGAAGTCCTGGGAGCGGACGAACCACTGGGGTGGGTGGCGGACGTTGTCGGTGGCGTCGGCGATGATGATCGTGGAGGCGCGGTCGTTGTTGTCGTGCTTACCGCTGAAGCCCATCCAGGCCGCCTTCTGGCCGCGCAGCTCGTCGCCGCCCTTGCCCTGCTGGGCGAGCACCGTGCCGTTGGTGAACGACCGCGGTCCGCGCCAGAACAGGCCGCCGTACCCGGCGTTCTCGCGGCCGGCCGTGGTCGGGCTGCCGATCTGGATCGTCTCGCCGGAGACGTTCGTCATCGCGGTCTCGTAGACCAGCACCCAGCCGTCGTCGGAGAACCGGGTGGTCAGCAACCGCGACTCGTCGACGACGTGGTCGCCGGCCTGGGTGCGCCAGGACAGGTGGTGGGCGAACCGGACCAGGTCGTCGGACACGTCGAGCGCGTCGATCCGGTCGTGGTCCATCGAGCCGTTGTTGTCCAGCTGCTGGTAGCCGGCTTCCTTGGAGTACGTCGGCCCGCCCCAGAAGTTCTCGTGTCCGAAGTGCGGCAGCGACCAGGTCAGCCCCTTGTGCCAGACGTGGTCGTGCGGCCGGAACACGCTGACTAGGTCGCCGCCCAGCGTCCGGATCGGGTGCAGGTAGGGCCGCGGCGACTCCAGCTGCCGATCGGTCGCCTGGTAGACATAGGTGAACAGCTCGCTGTCTCCCGCCGTGACCTGGATCGACCGGCCGACGGCGTGGTTGCAGCCGAGGTTCTGAGACATCAACTCTCCCGTGATTGTCCGATACTCCATGGCGCCCCGAGCTCACTGAACAGGGCAAGCTCGTCCGAGGCCCGGTCGACCCACTTCTCCACGTCGAGAACGATCGGCCGGCGTTCGAGTCCTTCGCCTTCCCACCGCACCAACGCATCCGGGATCTCGGCCGGCGCCTCGGCCACCCGGACCGCCTCGACGACCTTGGTGAAACCACCGGTCGCGGACAACGGGCAGTACAGCGGTACGGCGGGATCGGCGCGATGGGCGAGCAGGTTCTCCAACAGGTCTTCCCGCGCGTACTTCGTCACGGTCCCGTCCGGCAGCTCGAGCGTGTCGGACGCGTACCGCAGTACGGCGCGACCCTCGGAGCCGTGCACGATCACCGAGGGCTCGAGGTGTTCCGGAGCGCACAACGTCACCGCGATCAGGATCCTCGTGCCGCGACCGGTGACGACCCGGACCGTGGAGGTGTCGTCGGACTCGATCGGGTTGGCCCGGAACAGCTCGGTCTCCACCGACCGTACGTCGTCCGCGCCCGGCGACCCGTCGAGCAGCAACGCGGCCGCGGTCGAGTGCGCGAGCGGGTTCGTCACCGCGCCGTCCACCACCGCGACGCCATCGAGAGTACGGCGACCAGCCCAGCGCGCCCGTTGGAAGTACTGAGCCTTCCGCACCCACTTGCCGACCGCACTGATCCCCCGGAGCTCACCGAGCCGACCCTCGGCGACCATCTCCGCGAGCGTCAGCGTCGCCGCCGAGGCCTGTGCCTGAAAGCCGACCTGGCAGGCCCGGCCGGTCTCGGCGACCACCGCGGACAGCTGCTCGAACTCGGCCAGCGACGCGGTCGGCGGCTTCTCCAGCAGTACGTCGGCACCCGCCCGCATCGCCAGCTCCGCCAACGGCAGGTGGGTCTGGATCGGCGTGCTGATGATGACCACGTCGACCCCGATCGACGCGAGCAGCTCGTCCAGGCCGCCGTACACCTGGACGCCTGCGGGGAGGTCGGAGGCCGGTTGCGGGTCGGCGACGGCCACCAGCCGGGCGCGGCCGGCCTCGGCCAGCCGCGCCACGTTCCGGACGTGCGACGCCCCGTGGCCGTGGACACCTGCCACGGCCACCCGAGGCGCGGTCATCGGCAATCAGTTGCCATTAGCAACACTTACTTGAGCTCCCCGTTGACCTCGTCGATGAACCCCTGGGCCGCCTTCTCCGGCGTCTGCCGGCCGAACAGCACCTCGGTGGTGTAGCGCTGGATGATCTTCTCCACCTGGCCGCCACCCACCGGCGGCGCCGGCGACGGGTCGCCGAGCTCCTGGCCGATGTCCTGGATGAACTTCGCCGACGCGGCGTCGGCCGGCTGCAGCTTCGGCGTCACCGCGGAGCGGATCTCGGTGTTCGGCGGCACGCCCCGCTCGGCCAGCAGGATGTTGCCGGCGGTGGTGCTGTTGGCCAGGTAGTTCACGAACTCGGCCGCTTCCTTCTGGTGCTTGGACCGCGACGAGATCGACCAGAACATCGAGCCCTTGTAGTAGGAGCCGTTCGTGCTGGACTTGCCCTCGACACTCGGCACCCGGAGCAGCTTGAGCTCGGTGCCGGCCGCCTTGCTCATCGCGTTCAGCTGGTTGCTCCACATCCAGCTCATCGCGACCTTGCCGGTCGCCATCGCGGACTGGTCGAGCGCGGCGTTCATGTCCTGCGAGATGAACTCGGCCGACGGAATCGCCTTCGCGTCCTTCAGCTTCAGCACCTGCTGGTAGAAGGCCGTCACCTGGCCGGCGGAGACGCCGAGCTTGCCGTCCTGGGTCCACAGCGACTCGCCGTGCTGGCGGGCCCACAGGTTCAGCGCGGCCTCGTTGGTGCCGGGCGCGCCGGTCCCCCAACCCTTGCCCTTCAACTTGGTGGTGAGCTCGGCGGCGAGCTGCGTGTACTCGTCCCAGGTCCACTTGGTGTCGTCCGGCAGCGCGACGCCGGCGGCCTTGAAGATCGCCGGGTTGGCCACGATCGCGAACGAGTTGATGCCGGCGTTCAGGCCGTACAGGCCGCCGTCGAACTCACCGGCCTTGAGGGTGTCCTCCTCGAACTTGCCGGTGTCCAGGCCCTCGGACTTCTTCAGGTCCTGCAGCGCGCCGCGGTCGGCGTACTCGCGCAGGTACTTCTCGTCCATCTGGATGATGTCCGGGGCGTCGTTCGCGGCGACCGTGGTGGCGAGCTTGTCCCAGTAGCCGGACCACTCGCCGAACTCACCCTTGATGGTCACGTTCGGGTGGTCCTTCTGGTAGGCGTCGATCGCCGCCTGGGTCAGCTTGGTGCGGGTGTCGCCACCCCACCAGGTGAACCGGAGCGTGACCTTGCCGCCGTCCGCGGATCCGCCGCTGTTGCCACCGGAGTCACCGCCGCAGGCACTGGCCGCCAGCAGGGTGGTGGCGATCGCGACAGCGGCCAGCGCGCGCAGGTGCCTGGTGGGTGGGATGAGCTGCCTCATGAGGTGCACCTTTCGGAGTTACTTGATGCCGGTGGTCGCGATGCCCTTGATCAGGAACCGCTGGCCGAGCAGGAAGGCGAGGAAGATCGGAATGAGCGAGACGACCGACATCGCGAACATCGACCCCCAGGACGACTCCGCCGTCGAGTCGACGAACGACCGCAGTGCCACCGGGACGGTGTACATCTTCGGGTCGGTCAGGTAGATCAGCTGGCTGAAGAAGTCGTTCCAGGTCCAGATGAACGTGAAGATCGCGGTGGTGGCCAGGGCCGGCACCATCAGCGGCAGGATCACCCGCAGGAAGATCCCGCCCCGGCCGCAGCCGTCGATCCGGGCCGCCTCGTCCAGTTCGCGCGGGATGCCCCGGATGAACTGCACCATCAGGAAGACGAAGAAGGCGTCGGTGGCCAGCAGCTTCGGGATGACGAGCGGCAGGAACGTGTTGATCCAGCCCGCCTGCGAGAACAGGATGTACTGCGGCACGATCACCACGTGGATCGGCAGCATGATGCTGAGCAGCATGATCGCGAACCAGAACTTCTTGCCGACGAACTCCAGCCGGGCGAACGCGTACGCCGCCATCGAGCACGACACCAGGTTGCCCAGCACGCTGCCGAGCACCACCGCCGCGGAGTTCAGCAGGTAGCGGGTGAACGGCTCGGTGAGCGCGTTCCAGCCGACCCGGTAGTTCTCGATCCGCAGGTCCTTGGCCAGGATGCTCGGGTCGCGGAAGATCTCGTTGCCGGGCCGCAGCGAGCTGACCACCATCCAGATCACCGGGTAGAGCATCACCAGGGCGGCGACGGCCAGCCCGAGGTGGATCAGCACCGGCCGGATCCGGACCCAGCTGATCGGGGCGGCCCGCCGGGCGGCGACGGCGCCGCGCATCGTCTCAGTCGTCATAGAACACCCAGTACTTCGAGGCGAAGAAGTTCGCCGCGGTGAAGACCCCGATGATCACGAGCAGGAACCACGCCATCGCGGACGCGTAGCCCATGTCGAAATTGCCGAAGCCCCGGTCGTAGAGGTACAGCGTGAAGAACATCGTCGAGTCCGACGGACCGCCGCTGCCCCCGGAGACGACGAACGCCTGGGTGAACGACTGGAACGCGTGGATGATCTGCAGCACCAGGTTGAAGAAGATGATCGGGGTGAGCAGCGGCAGCGTGATGCTGAAGAACCGGCGCAGCGTGCCGGCGCCGTCCACGGACGCGGCCTCGTAGTACATCGACGGGATCTGCCGCAGCCCGGCCAGGAAGATCACCATCGGCGACCCGAACGTCCACACGTTCAGCACCACCAGCGTGCCGAGCGCCGTACTCGGGTCGGAGATCCAGCCTTTGCCCTCCACGCCGATCAGGGCGAGCACCTGGTTCAGCAGGCCCTCGGTGCCGAACACCTGGCGCCACAGGATCGCGATCGCGACACTCGAGCCGAGCAGCGACGGCAGGTAGAAGACCGAGCGGTAGAACGCCATTCCACGGACGCCGCGGTCCAGGACGACGGCGAGCAGCAGCGCGACGGCCAGCTGCAGCGGGACCGAGACGAAGACGTAGGTGAACGTGACGCGCAGCGAGTTGTGCAGCCGCTCGTCGGACAGCATCCGGGTGAAGTTCTCGAACCCGATCCACTGGGGCGCCTGGATCAGGTTGTAGTCGGTGAACGACAGGTAGAGCGAGGCCAGCATCGGCCCGATGGTGATGAGGAACAGCCCGAGCAGCCACGGCGCGAGAAACAGGTACGCAGCGAGATTGTCTTTCTTCTGCCCTGCGGGTTTCTTCTGCCGGAGCGAGCCGAGCTCGCCCAGCGCACTCATACTTTCTTACCTCCGGAAACCTCTAGGCGGGGCGGAAAGCGTTTGCCTTGGCCGGTCAAGTTAGCCCAGGAAACCGGTTCACACAAGACCTGGGATCGACATGCAGTGACCAGATGCGGACAGCTGCGAAGTATTGACAGGACAAAGTCGCGGGGACACAGTACTGAACATTTGGCAACCGCTTACCAAGCTCGTTGGGTAAGGCGGTATCCCCTTTGGAGGCATCGATGCAGCGTCGTACGTTCCTCGCCGGCTCACTGACCACGCTGGCGGTCGGTGCCCTCTACCCGGCTACCGCGGCCGGGGCGACCGATGCTGGAGTAGCAGCCGTGGACGAAGACTTCCTCGCCGTACTGACCAACGCCAACCAGGCCCAGATCCCACTGGTGCTCGGCAATCTCCAGAACCCGTCCGACAGCGTCCGCGCCGTGGCCCGCAAGGCCCGCCGGCTCGTCTCCGGGTACGTCTGGGGCAAGTCGTCGTACCACCACGACGACTCGATGCTTGCCCCGCTGCTCTGGCTGTGCGAGCAACTGGCGGCGCGGCAGCACGAGGACGGTCTGTACGACGTCGGCAACCTGCACTCGCCGCCGGACAGCTCGTTCGCGATTCAGGACGTCTGCATGGTCTACGGCCTGCTCGCCGAAGACGACCAGGCGGCGACGAAGCCGCACCGGGCGATTCTCGAGCAGGTACTGCGGAAGGCCGGGCCGGCGATCGCGGCCGGCGGGGTGCACACGCCCAACCACCGCTGGGAGGTCGCGGCCGCACTGGCACGCACGCACCACCTGTTCCCCGACCGCCGGTACGCCGCCCGCATCGACGACTGGCTCGACGAGGGGATCGACGCCACCCCGGACGGCATCTACAGCGAACGCAGCTCGACGTACGCCTCCGAGGTCACGAACCACTGCCTGCTCGGCATCGCCTGGACGCGGAACAAGCCCGAGCTGCTCGAGTACGTGCGGCGCAACCTGGAGGCGACGCTCTACTTCATCGAGCCGAACGGCGAGGTCGACACGATCGCGTCCCGGCGGCAGGACCAGACCCGGATCCGCGAGCTCTGGTGGTACCTGACCCAGTTCCGCGAGCTCGCCCTGCACACCGGCGACGGCCGGTTCTCGACTGTTGCCAAGAGCATCGAGCAGCGCGGGACCGGTGAACTCGGCGACTTCCTGGCCGAGGTGCTGGAACGCCCCGAGATCGCGGCGGTGCTGCCCACTCCGAAGCCGGTGCCGACGGACTTCGCCCAGCACTTCCCGTCCCAGGCGTCGGCCCGGATCCGGCGCGGGACCAAGACCGCGAGCGTCTTCGGTGGCACCGACTTCCACGACATCCCGGTGATCGCGTCCGGGTTGTCCACCAACCCGACGTTCTTCAAGCTGCGCAGCGGCGCCGCGATCCTGGACTCAGTCCGGCTCTCGCCACAGTTCTTCAGCACCGGCCACTTCCGCAGCGACGGCATGCGCCGTACCGGACCGCAAACGTACAAGCTGGCGCAGGAGGTGAAGGTGCCGTACCACCTGCCGCTGCCGAAGCGGTACCGCCGGGAGGACGGGCTGTACGCGCTCACGCTGGACGGCCGGTTCTACGCGTCGATGGACTTCCCGCACCGCCCGAAGCAGTACCGAACGCTGCGGACCGAGGTCGCCATCGTCGAGGTCGGCAACGGCTGGGACCTGTCGTTCGAGTTCGACGGCGACGAGACGGCGTACGCGATCGAGCTCTGTTTCCGGAACGGCGGCACGCTGGCCGGCGTGGAGTCCTTGGGGACTGCGGGCAACCACCAACTCGTCTCCGGGACCGGCTCCTACACGGTCGGCTCCGACCGCATCGAGTTCGGCCCCGGCAACGGCGCGACCCGGGTCAACATGGACCCGGGCGAGCGCTACACCTACCTCGGCGGCAGCCTCACCCCGGACGGCCAGCGCGTCTACCTCACAGGCCGAATTCCGGGCCGCCAGACCCTGCAGTTCCGGACCTCTTAGCTTCGATCCGTGGAGCGGTAGGTGCTGGTGCGTCTGATTCGGCTCTGGGTGTGGCCTGGTGCGTCGGGGCGTGAGTGTTTTGCTGGTCTGCCC